>NZ_AP018441.1:6000000-6300000 GCF_009937975.1 Undibacterium sp. YM2 | reverse complement strand
AGGCATCGCCAGTCAGGTTGGCCAGACCTGCTTTGTCAGCATCACTGACGGCACCGGCCTTGACGACAGCGCGCACGGCAATCAGGGGCACATCATGGCGCTCCATCAGATACACGGTCAGGCCATTCGGCAGTTTGGTGGTTTCAAAAGCGGGCAGGCGGAATTCGGCAGCCTGGCTATTTGCAGCCAGCAAGCTCAGGCTGGCCAGACCGACCAAACTGCAGGCCAGAGTTTTCTTACTGATCATTTTCTGAGTCATCATCTTATTCCTCCACAGCAGCTAGCACGCCTACTGTTCTTTGTGATTTTTTAAAGTATTTGGCAGCAACGTTCTGGATATCGGCAGGAGTCAATTTGCGATAGGCATCTGGTGCGTCAAACAGTTTCTTGTAATCGCCAAAGAACATTTCATATTCACCCAGCTGGGCTGCCTTGCCATTGATGGTTTCCTGGGTACGATAGAAATTCAGGAGTTTCTGGTTTTTTACTTTTTGCAATTCATCTGCCGTGACACCATCCTTGACCAGCTTATCTATCTCGGCCAGCAAGGCAGCCTCAACCTTGGCGGCAGGTACCTTGTTGGCAGCAACGGCAAAGAAATTGAACAGGCCGGGGTCAAAATTCTTGCCATGATCGGCACCGACCTGGGTTGCCAGACGCTGATCTACCAGGGCCTGATACATGCGTGAAGTCTTGCCATCGGTGAGTATGCTGGCGATGACACTCAGCGCATAGTAATCAGGGTTGCTGGTCGCTGGCATCTTGTACGAAACCATGAGATTGGCAGCAGTCGCAGATTCCTTGCGGACAAACACCCGGCGCTCGCCTTTTTGCTCAGGCTCTACCGTGCGCACGACAGGCGGCAGCGCACGTTGCGGCACATTGGCAAAATACTGCTCGGCCAGGCGTTTTACTTCTGCTGCCTTGACATCACCAACGATGACAGCCACCGCATTATTCGGGGAATAATAGACATTGAAATAACGCTGCAAGTCATCCTGCGTCCAGGCCTTGATGTCGGACTCATGGCCGATAGTAGGAATGGAATAAGGATGGGCACGGAATGCCGACGCATAGACTTCCCCCCACAGCGCACGCAGATTCGAGTTTTCCAGGCCTGTGCTGCGTTCGGACAAGACCACGCCGCGCTCGCTCTCAACCATCTTTGGGTCTATGCTGAGATTGGCGATGCGGTCGCTTTCGAGATCAAAAATGGTCGGCAGGGCACTGGCCGGGAACCAGTCCTGATATACCGTCAGGTCATTGCTGGTGTAGGCATTATTGGCGCCGCCATTGGCTTCCATGGTACGGTCAAATTGCTTGGGGCCGAATTTTTTCGAGCCATTGAACATCATGTGTTCAAAGAAATGCGAGAGGCCGGTAATACCCGGTACTTCATTACGCGAACCGACTTTCCAGTAGGTGTACATGTTCGCATTGGGTATCGTGCTGTTTTCCAATACCAGGAACTTCATGCCATTTGGCAGCGTAAAGGTTTTCACCTGATCAGCAGTGACAGCCTGGGCCGTCCCCGCCATCATGCCCAGATACAGACCGCCGACGGCAGCCATGGTTTTCCACTTCATTGCATTTTCTCCCTTGTATGCTTATTTGTTTATTTAATGGTTGCGGGTGCTGATCCCTGAGCTACGACAATTAAAACTGCTTGTAGTTCGGATCAAAAATATTCTGGATATATAAAGACTGATGAATCTAAACCTGAATTTGTCATACTGGCAAGCAAAATCGTTGCACAAATCGTTGCAAATAATCACGATTGCACTATGTAACTTATGCACTGCGTTATTCACTGCGGCAAGATTGTCATAATCCGTCATATCATTCATAACATTGCAGGCATTCCTGCGCAGAAAAATGCAAGGTTTGAAACGATGATATCCACTCCTTCTCCGGCCCGCTTTGGTTTGCGGGCAAAAATGCTGTTTGCCGTGCTGGCCATGGTGCTGGCTGGTTTTGCCGTCACCATCAGTCTGCTGACCAGACAGGCTGGCAGCATGCAGCAGGAGTCAGCCCAGCAATATGCGAAGCAACTGGCCATCAATAATGCTGGCAAAGTGGCAGAACGCATCAACCTCGCGCTGCATGCGGCACGCAGCCTGGCGCTGGAACTGGCTGCGATGCAGGCCAGCGGCAAGGCGGACCGCGCCAATGCCGACCTGTTATTGAAAAGCGTGCTGGAAGGTCACCCTGAATTTACGGGTGTGGGCACGATATGGGAAGCCAATGCTTTCGATGGCAACGATGGCGAATACGCAGGCAAGGAAGGCCATGATGCGACTGGACGCTACCTGCCCTACTGGAACCGCGGCAGCGGCAAGACCCAGGTCGAAGCGCTGACTGATTATGAGAAAGAAGGTGCGGGCGACTATTATCTGCTGGCGAAAAAAAGCGGTAATGAAGTCTTGCTTGAACCGTATATGTACAAAATCGCTGGCAAGGATGTATTCATGACCACGGTCACCGTTCCGGTCAAGGCCAAGGGCCAGGTTATAGGCGCGGTGACGGTGGATTTGCCGGTAGCGGGTTTCCAGGAAGATGTCAGCAAAATCCACCCTTATGAAACCGGCTATGCCAGCCTGATATCCAATAACGGTATCTATATCGGTGATGCCGATGCCAAAAACGTCGGACAGAATATCGGTGACAGCGCTGCTGCCAAAACCGCCAAGGCAGCCATCAAGGCTGGCCAGACATATAGCGATACTGTTGAGCACAGCGGCATGCAGACTGCGGTGAACCGCATCTACGTGCCCATACAGATAGGGGCAACCACAACGCCATGGTCTTTTGTTATCAGCGTGCCAGAAAACAAAATCCTGGCTGACGTGCATTACCTGCGCAATACCGCCATCCTGATCGGTATCTTCAGCGTACTGGTAGTATCGGCCATCCTGACATTCGTGATTAACAGACTGGTCATTGCGCCGCTGGGTGGTGAACCTGATGTCGCCGTCAAGATTGCCAGGAGTGTAGCTGAAGGAGACCTGACCACGGTAGTGACATTAAAACCCGGCGACACCGGCAGCATGCTGTATGCCCTGCAAGGCATGCAACAACAACTGACGTCCATGGTCACGCATATCCGCGACAGCAGCGAGTTTGTCTCGAATGCATCAGGCGAAATTGCCATGGGTAATATCGATCTGTCGCAAAGGACAGAGAACCAGGCATCATCCCTCGCACAAACTGCCAATAGCGTGGAAAGCCTGAACCAGACTGTCAGGCAAAATGCCGGCAATGCCGAGCAGGCGCGCCAGCTCGCCGTCTCGGCAGCGCAGACTGCGCAACGCGGCAGCACCCAGGTAGATAAAGTGGTCAATACCATGGCAGGCATCTCGGCTGAATCGAAGAAGATGTTTGACATCATCGCCGCCATTGAGGGCATCGCCTTCCAGACCAATATCCTGGCGCTGAATGCGGCAGTCGAGGCGGCCAGGGCGGGTGAACAGGGCAGGGGCTTTGCCGTGGTCGCGTCAGAAGTACGCAACCTGGCCCAGCGCAGCGCCATCGCTTCGAAAGAAATCAAGTCACTGATAGAAACCTCGATTGCCAAAGTCGATATGGGTTCCGAGGTCGTGGGTCATGCAGGCAAGACCATGACCGAGATACTGGCGTCAGTTGAAGGCCTCTCGACGATACTCAATGAAATCTCCAGCGCCTCTGCCGAACAAAGTCATGGCATCGCCCAGATCACGAATGAGATAGGTCTGATGGACCAAACTACCCAGCAAAATGCGGCGCTGGTGGAAGAGTCAGCAGCGGCGGCAGCTTCACTGAAAGAAGAAGCGCAAAAATTGTGGCAGGCACTGCTGGTGTTCAAGGTGCATTAAATCACAAGCTACAGTCGGGTAAAAAACAAATGGACATCAAGACCCGTGTCTGATGTCCATTTTTCATTCTTCAACTTGCCGCTATTTCGCCGCAGTCTGCGTCTTTGCCAGCACCTGCAAGGCATCATTGAATACCTCAGGCTGATAGCCACGTATCATGCGCTTGCCTATGATGATGACGGGGACACCACCACCGCCCAGTTCTGAATGCCTGCTGGCAGCGGCCGGTGATTTTTCTACATCCCGGTCTGCGTAGCTGATCTTGTTTTCTTTAAAATAAGCACGAGTCATATTGCAAAAACTGCAGCTGGCTGTGCCATACATCACTACCTGGGTTTTTGCCTCGCTCAAATGTGCAGAATAGTCTGCTTCCTGATAAGCGGGTTTCATCCATACACTCAGGCGTGGCAAGACATAGCCTATCAGCAGGCCCACGGCGATGATGGCGACATAGGTCAGGATAGTCCTGGCTGTTTTCATACTGACTTCCATTCAACAAGAGGTGATGAACTAGATTTTCGCACAGGCAGTGACCAGGCTGTTGCTGGTCACTGCGCGGGATAGCCGGATTTGGCCACGTCTCACCAGCACGCTGGCCCTGGCTTTATCCCTGAAAAATCCTTATTCCGGATACCCGTTCAGGCAATCCTCCATGCAGGCGGCCCAGACTTCAGAACCACGTGGGCCTTCCTTGATGCATATCTTATTGCAGAAATAGAATGGAGGAGGGTAAGCAAATGCAGCGCTGCAGCCAATTGCCAATGCGAGGGCAATTAATTTTTTTGTTGTTGATTTGAACATCGAAGTCTCCTGATAGATTAGTGATTGGGGGAAAGCACAGCACCGTAACATTCGCCCCCGGATCAAATGCCCGGCTTGATGAATCTGAACAAATCCTGCCTGTCAGCCCCCCCCTGTGCCTCTCTTGGAGCGGGAGTAAGCTGCTTATTTTGCAATTATTAATTCGACAAAATAATATCATCAAATATATTTGACTTAACACTATTTAACTATTGCACTTGCACAGAAATTTTGTTTTTTTACCACTTCTTTTGTTGGGAATAACACTCTCTCCATAGGACAGTCATCTGCAAGCCCAATAAAGCCCGCGTCAAATATAGATAAAACGATTTTTGCTGCAGTGCAGCATATGTCTTTTTATATGAGGTTTTTGTCGTGGTAAGCTACGCGCCGAATTGACTCAATTCATATCATTTCCAGGTACGCATTGAAAAAAATTTTGCGGCCAGCTGCGACTTTTATACAAAATAATTATTGGAGAGCACTTTGAACCAAATTCAAACGCCAGGTGCACACACTATTCTGGGACACCCGGATAGCTTGTTCGTCCTGTTCTTTACAGAGATGTGGGAACGGTTTTCTTACTACGGCATGCGTGCCCTGATCGTGCTGTTCCTGGTCACAACGGCAGAAAAAGGCGGTTGGGGCTGGAGCCGTGCGGATGCAACTGCCTTGTATGGCTGGTACACCGGCCTGGTCTACCTGACGCCTATCCTGGGTGGCTATATCGCCGACAAGATACTGGGCAGCCGCCGCTCCGTGGTTATTGGTGGCTTCATCATCGCTGCCGGTCATGCCTGCCTGTTGTTTGATACACCTGCGACTTTCTACACCGGCCTGGGCCTGGTCGTGCTGGGTACGGGTTTGTTCAAACCAAATATCTCTGCCATCGTAGGCCAGTTGTATACCAAGGATAATGAAGGCGGCCGTGATGGTGGTTACACCCTGTTCTACATGGGCGTTAACTCTGGCGCTTTCTTCGGCATCCTGCTATGCGGTTATATCGGCGAAAATATCTCCTGGCCCATGGGCTTTGGTCTGGCGGGTGCCTTCATGATTTTGGGTGCAATCCAGTTCTATTTTGGCCAGGGTATCTTTGGTGATATCGGCCTGGCAAAATCCCAGCAAACGACCGAAGTCGTCGCAGTTGAAGAAGCAGAACCACATATCGTAGCCGACCGTCTGTTGGCGATTTGCGTATTTTCTTTCTTCACGATTTTCTTCTGGTTCGCTTTCGAGCAGGCTGGTGGATCGATGACGATTTTTGCAGCTGACTATACTGACCGTACTCTGGTTGGCACCAGTGGAATGGCATTCAAGATCGTCAACAGCCTGATGACCATCATCCCTACCATGATCTTGTCCTGGTTGCTGATCAAGTTATTTGCGGGTACGGCAAAACGCTATCTGTTGTCGAATGCCTTGCTGGTACTTTGCATAGGCCTGATCTGGGCATTGGTGATCTGGATGTTGCGACGTGAATTCTCACTTGACCAATCCAGCGTGCCGGCTACCTGGTTCGGCGTATTGAACTCTTTCTTCCTGGTGATCCTCGCACCAATGTTTTCCAAGATGTGGGAAAAACACTGGAACCCTAGCGGCCCTATCAAATTCGGCGTTGGCCTGATCTTGCTGGGCCTGGGTTTTGCTGCGCTGTCTTATGGTTCTGCCAGCATCCCTGCCGGTGCAAAGACAGCGGGCGTCAGCATGATTTTCCTGATCGCTGCTTACTTCTTCCATACCATGGGCGAGTTGTGCATTTCCCCGGTTGGCCTGTCGTATATCAGTAAGCTGGCACCACCACGTTTGCTGGGCCTGATGTTTGGCGTGTGGTTCCTGAACACAGCGATTGCGAATAAACTGGCTGGCTTCAGCGGCAGTTATATCGATGAAATCTCAAAAGAATATTCATTGTCGGTATTCTTCCTGATATTCACGATCATTCCTATCGCTGCTGGCGGTATCCTGATGCTGCTGAATAAGTGGATGGCAAGAAAAATGCACGGTATCCACTAAGCTGTTCGCTGCATAAAAAAATCCCCGCCCAATTCATATTGCGCGGGGATTTTTTACGCGCATGCTATTTACGCCTTGAATGTCACCCAGGGTTTCAGCCTGACTGCGGCCTTGATCAGGCCAGCGGTTTCTTGCGCTTCTATCACCGGGCCTATGGGTTTATAGGCTTGCGGCGCTTCTTCCACCTTGCGTTCTTCGCGCAAGGTCACACATTGCCAACTGGCATCGGCATTGTCATGACGCAGGCGTCGCACATCCTGCCTGCGCACACGGCGGCCTGCACCATGACTGCAAGACCATAACCAGTCGGGATTGCCCAGCCCTTCTACCAGGTAACTGGCATCGCCCATGGAACCGGGTATCAGGGCCAGGTCACCGTCCCTTGCCGGGGTAGCACCCTTCCTGTGGATATTCATGCCATGCTCACGCAAGATGACATTGTGTGGAACATCCACGATCAGGGACGATCTGGCATCTCCCAGCACGGCTTGCAATTGCTGCCTGACCAGCTCTGCCAATACCATGCGGTTGGCCCAGGCATAGCGGGCTGCCACGCCCATGGCTTGCAGGTATTCCTCAGCCAGCACTCCGCTGAGTCCATACAGGGCAGTGTCTGGATGCTTGAGACCAGCTGGCCATTCTGCCCTGGCCCTGTCCATCCAGCGCTGGCCGACATAGAAGCCCACATCGCGTGAGCCGCTATGTATCATGACGACGATATCGTCCTTGGCCAGGCCTGCACGGTAAGCCAAGTGGCGGTCAAAAACGGCATCGACAATCTGCAATTCAACAAAGTGATTGCCACCGCCCGGCGTCCCCAGGCTGGGGTCGCGCAGAATACCGTCGCGGTTAAACCAGGCTTCCGGCGCATACCGGCTGGCACCAGCAAATTCCTGCAAGCCTATGCAGGCAGCAAGTTCTTGTTGCAGGCGGTCGCGGTCTGCCACTGCCCAGATACCCTTGTCCGGCAAGCTGTCCAGGAAAGCAGATGGACCCGCATCGCAGAGTGCGGCAAAGGCTTGGGCATGGGCAGGCACATCCCTGCCATTTTCCAGCAAGACGCGTTGCAACTGCCTTAGCAATGCAGGCTTGTGCTGGCTGACCTTGGACAAATTAAAGCCTGTAGTCAACAAGCGCATGCCGCAATTGATGTCGGTACCTATCGCTGCGGGAATCACAAAGCCAGCATCGGTGGCAACGATGGAACCTACCGGCGCAATACTGCCAGGATGAAAGTCTGGCGTTGCACAAGCCTTGCACACCGCATGATGCCCGTCCGCTGATTTGACTGCGGCAAACGCCATTAACTGTTTTACTGCCTTTTCTTCCAGAGGAAGACTATCAGGCAATAAGACCGTGGCCTGCGCATGTTCATGATGAAGTTGAAAAATGCCATTGGCATGTTCAACGTGTATGCCCTGTCTTTGCAGGGCAATTTTTAAGCGAGAAATAGAAGTCATGACTGCTACCAAAATTTGAAGTACAGGTGCGCCTCCGGCATTTCGGGGGCATGTGTACCTCTAGCAGCAGCGCCAAGAGGAGAGTTATGAGTATATCCAAATTTGCTGCGAGTGCAAATAATTTGCTGTCTGGTTCGTCTCTTTTGAATATTCTGGCATTGCCTCTTCGCCCAGGGAAGAACATTTCAATCGACGATTAAAGTTCAAGATAATGTCCACGATGAATTGACTTTTTAGCGATGACTGAATGGCGATCTACAAAAAGCTAAAGTCCCGAAAGTAAAAAAAATGAAGATGTCCGTGGTGGGAAATATATGGGAACTAATTAAAGCCGCCAGATGAAGGCTTTTGCTTTCAGAACATCAGCTTTTCAAATTGTTGCGCTGGAACGGGCGGAGAATACAGGTAGCCCTGGGCAAAATCACAACCTGCGGCCAGCAGTAAGTCCCTTTGAGCCGTGCTCTCTACCCCCTCGGCAATCACCGCCAGGCCTAGCTTGTGCGCCATCATGATGATTGCTTCACATAAGGCCAGGTCATTGGCGTCCACATCTATATTCCGAACAAAAACCCTGTCTATCTTGATATAGTCAATATCGAATTTCTTCAAATATGCCAGAGAAGAATAGCCAGTGCCAAAATCGTCCAGGGCAACGTGTGCTCCAGCATCGCGAAAACGCAACAATTTTTCAGCTACACCTTCTGTCGCATCGAGCAATAATCCTTCGGTAATTTCTATGACTATGCTGTTTGCCGGTAATCCTGAAGCCGCCAGATGTTCCAGCCATGTCTCAGTAAAGTCGCGGTCATGGCGGAATTGAACAGGCGACACATTGACACTGATTTTGAAATCGGGAAGTTTCATTGATCGCAATCGTCTTACCTGTTCAGCCGCTTGCTTGAACACCCATTCACCAATCTCCACGATCAATCCGCTGCCTTCAGCCAGAGGAATAAAATCCACTGGACTCACCATACCTCGCACTGGATGCTGCCAGCGTATCAATGCTTCGGCCTTGAGTATCTTGCCACTGGCCAATTCAACAATGGGTTGATAATACACAAGAAATTCACCTGCCTTGAGTGCGTCACGCAAATCATTGCTCAAACTCATGCGCGACTGAGCGGCTTCTTGCAATGTGTCTGTAAACAGGCAATAGCGGTTGCGCCCGGCATTCTTTGCCGCATACATCGCCTGGTCAGCGTGCCTAAGCAAATTTTCCACATCGAGACCATCGTCGGGAAATTGTGCGATGCCTATGCTGGCAGAAATGTAGGCTCTTTCCACTCCTAATTGAAATACCTGCACCAGTCTGGCAATGATCGTTTCGGCAACTGCAGTAATTTGAATCTCGTCCTGACAGTCAGGCAAAATCACGGTAAATTCATCGCCACCCAACCTGGCTATCGTCGCCGACTCATCCACGCACTCTGCAATGCGACTAGCAACTTCGACGAGAAGTATGTCCCCTTTGTCGTGCCCAAGTGCATCGTTGATTTCCTTGAACTGATCCAGGTCTATCAACAATAGTGCCAACGATTTGCCAGACTCTTTTGCAATCGATAACTGCTTGCGCAGCTGGCTGATAAACATGTGGCGATTCGGTAATCCCGTCAACGAATCTATATTGGCCTGCTTCCAGATGACGTCGTCCTGCTTTTTTCTCTCCGTTATATCGGAAAGAAGCGCAACCCTTTGTGCAATATTTCCTGAATCGTCATATACAGTATTGATCACCAACCGCAATGCGATCGCTGCACCATTCTTGTCTTTGTCCCACAACTCCCCATTCCAGTGACCGGAAGTGTCCAGTGCTCGCCACATTGCCTGGTAAAACTCAGCTGACTGACGTCCTGATTTAAGGACATTGGGATTTTTACCTTGCACTTCAGAAAGCTCATAACCAGTGAGCTGCGTAAATGCCTCATTGATTGCAAGAATTTTATTCGTTGCGTCCGTCACCATCATTGCATCAGAACTATGCTGATATACGAGTGACGCAATTCTCAATGCCTCTTCAGCACGTTTGCGCTCCGTCACTTCAACCAGGGAAAATACCAGATATTCAATTTCATCTCTGGCATCCAACACCGGTACCAGAGTCCAGTCCCAATAGGTAGTTCCGCGCTCAGGTTGATCAATAAATTCAAAGGCGCGAGTGAAAGTGATGAAAGGACGCTTGGTACGCACAACCTCATCAAAAATCAGTTGTGTATCCGAAGGGAAGAGTTCGAAATGATTACGTCCTTCAAATTCTGCTATATCGCGCCGACACGCATCGGCATAGGCTTGATTGACACGAACAAAGTTATATTCGCGATCCAGAATGACCAGACAACTGACGCTGTGTTTGAAAAAAGTCTCAGCGAGTTTTAATTGTCTGATTGTTTCAGAATCTGCTGCCATTTCCGGCTTTCTAAAAAATTGACATGCAGTTATTCAATCAGGGAGTTGAGGCTTTCATAGCATAGTAATAACAATACCAGCCAGGGTCAATCCTTGAACTTGTTCATCTGTGTCTTTTTGTACATTAACCGCAAACTAAATACAGTTCACCTGAGAATCTATACCTGGTGTCTATACTGATTTCTCATTTTGAAGCGCAATTCGGTACTCTTCCAATTTGGCATGGTAGTCAGCAGCATCCCCATATGCCAGGAAACGTGCATAACGCGCATGGGAACCAAGTAATTTTTGCGCATGCTTGATGGGACAGAAATATTGCTCCGTCCTGGCTGCGATTTCGCTGACATAGGCGAGTAGACCATTAGCGTAACTGCAGTAAACGCAGTGAAACCGCTCAAAGAAATTCAGGTATTGCAAATGCTGTCTGTCGAAGCTGATGTAGTCTGCGCGTCGCACCTTCTCAATTTTATATATAGGAAAGCATATTAATTGATACAGGCTGACATACATGTCAAGGAAGACAATAGGGAATATAAGCCCATAAATCAGCGGTCCGGTTAGAAAATTCTGAGGCCGGTCAACCACTATCCAACGGAAGACATTCAACTTCAGCTTGCGATGTGCGGCGCGAATGGAGCCGGTAAACTTAACTCGTTTACCATTGAAATGGTATAGAAGCTCTGACTCTTTCTCGTCCAGAGCCGATTTCAACTCTCCTTCAAGGGCGGTGATTTGCCTAAGGATTTCCCGAATTCTTTTGCCCATGATCACTCCACGAAATTTCAAGCTTTGGAACTGGATATCACCAGAGATCAATATACGGAAACGAGGGCGTGTTAACAGTCAATGAGAGATTTCTTTGATTATTATCAAATCTTAATTCTCCTCAATAATGAAATTGGCTATGAATATACTTGCGGCAAAGGTGTCAATCCAGCATTTCTTGAACTCACTTTATCAATTGGGATGAGATGCGATCCAGGCAACAAGAGGCATCTCCAAAATACCTCCCCGCTCTCTGTTTAGCCTGCAGCGACCTGTTGCACCAGCGCCATGGCAAATTTGCCGTTGCCTGTGGACCAGTCAGAATAATCGTTTTCATGCATGAAAATGAAAACATCGGCCTTAGCCACGCCCGCATTTACTGCCAGGTTTTCTGCAATGTGGGCATACAAATCCCGTTTCATGGCGTCGCTGCGACCGCGCCTGAGGCTGATGTCGATGACCACCAGTTTGTCTGAACGCGTAACGCCGTTGAAGCTGCGGCTATAAAAAAAATCTTCGGCCTCATAGCTGCTGACAAGATTGAATAATTCGTCTTGCGGCATGCCTATGCTGCTGACCAGTGCCTGGTGTATGCCTTCGACGATAGCCTGGCGTTGTTGCTGGCTGGTGCTTTTGCTGACATGGGTGCGGATGAATGGCATGTGATATTTCCTAAAAATGAATTTGATTGAAATTTGAAGTTGCAAATTTCATTCTCAGCTAATTCATATTCAAAGAAAATCGATATTCACTCGCTCGTATGTGCGATAAACTCACATAATGAAACGTCGCCTGCCTCCCTTGAATGCACTCCGCGCCTTTGAAGCCGCCGCCAGGCTGGGGCGCATGACCACCGCTGCCGATGAGCTGGCGGTGACACCCGGTGCCATCAGCCGTCAGGTCCAGCAATTGGAACAAAGCCTGGGGACGGTCTTGTTTGAAGGCTCCAAGAACCGCCCGCAACTGAGCGCCATGGGCAGGCAATTGCTGCCCGCGCTGACTGCTGCTTTTGACCAGATCGATGTTGCCGTGAACGCGGTGCGCAGTGACAATAGCGGCACGCTGGATGTTTGCTGTTTCAACACTTTCACGTTGAAATGGCTGATACCACGTTTGTATGATTTCAATTCCAGATATCCCGATATTGATGTCAGGCTCAGTTCCACTGACCGTCGCCCCTACGCCACAACTGACACCGAGCAAGAGCGCTATGACCTGGTGATCAGTGTCGACGAAGCTGGTGAAGAATCAGATGATAGCGACAGGATCTTGCCACTGTTTCAGGAATGGCTGGGGCCGGTACTTGCACCCACGCTGGCTGCCAGCATCAGGATAGCGACAGCAAATGACCTGAACGGAAAAGCCCTATTGCATACACGCACCAGGGCAAATGCCTGGCAAATGTGGGGGCTGGCGGCTGGTTGCGCGGCACCTGTGGCAGAGGGCAGGGAATTCGAGCACTATTACTTTACCCTGGAGGCCGCGATAGCAGGCCTGGGTATCTGCATTGCTCCCTGGCATCTGGTAATAGACGATATACGCAGCGGCAGGCTGATCGCGCCACTGGGTTTCAGTGCCAGCACTTATCGCTATGTCGCACGGCGCAGCCGCAAGCAAGATAAAAAACTGGACCTGTTTTGTCACTGGCTGCAAAGCCTGGCAGCGCTGAGCCCTTTGCCGGGTGACAAGCTGGAATAAACATTATTTTTAAATAATTGCATCCAAAACCAAATCTCCTGCGTAAGAACAGTGCCCGTAAAGTTTTTTAAATTTCGACGGTCATTTTTCCTACACTTCAGGAGTTGGTCATGAGACAAGTAACATCGAAGTTCAATCAAAAAATCCTGCTCGCACTGGTCACGGCAGGTAGCCTGAGTGGCATCGCCTCGCTGCCAGCGCAGGCTTCCAGCCACCGCGAAGCACCGTTTATTACCCGCCACCCCAAAGTCGATGCTGCCGACTTTTATATGTTCCGCAGTTATGAAGCCAACCGCGCTGCTTTTACGACACTGATTGCCAATTATTCGCCCCTGCAGGATTCTTATGGCGGCCCAAATTATTTCTCCATGGATCCGGATGCGCTGTATGAAATCCATATCGACAATGTCGGTGATGGCAAAGAACATCTGACTTTCCAGTTCCGCTTCACCAATACCAATAATGATGCGCAGTTTACTGTTGGCGGCAAGAAAGTCTCCATCCCGCTGGTCATCAATGGTGGTGCCATTGACGGTGTGAACCCCGCCGGTTTGAATGTGCGTGAAACTTATACCGTCACCATGGTCACAGGCGACCGCCGCACTGGCACCCGTCAGGCAATAACCAACGCCAACACCGGTTCTACTACCTTTGACAAACCGGTTGATTACATCGGTAACAAGTCGATTCCTGACTACGCCAGCTATGCTGCAAAGCATGTGTTTTCCGTCAATATTCCTGGTTGCACAACGCCGGGCAAAGTGTTTGTCGGCCAGCGTAAAGACCCCTTCGTGGTCAACCTCGGTGAAACTTTTGACCTGATCAATATCAAGGCACCTGCCACTGCATTTGATCCGAATGCCGAGAAAGCCGGTCATGATGACCTGGCCATGAAAAACGTCACCGCCATAGAAATGGAAGTACCCACCAGTTGCCTGACCAATGGCAAGGAAGCCGTCATCGGTGGCTGGACGACAGCCAGCTTGCGCCAGGGCCGTGCGATTAACCCGACCCCAAGCAGCACAGGTGCGGCATCGAAGGAAGGTGGCGCATGGACGCAGGTATCACGTCTGGGCATGCCATTGGTGAATGAAGTCGTGATTGGTCTCAAGGACAAGGACCAGTTCAACCACAGCAAACCTAGTGGCGATGCGCAATTCATCAACTATGTGACCAACCCTACCCTGCCTGCACTGGTAGAAGTCTTGTTTGGCAGCGCTGGCGTCAAGGCACCCACCAACTTCCCGCGTAACGATCTGGTCGCTGCTTTCCTGACCGGTATCAAGGGCGTCAATCAGCCAGCAACGGTCACACCATCTGAAATGTTGCGCCTGAATACGACTACGCCGGTCAGCGCATCACAAAACCGCCTGGGTGTCATCGCTGGTGACAGCGCTGGTTTCCCTAATGGTCGCCGCCCTGGTGATGACGTGGTGGATATCGCCTTGCGTGTAGTCATGGGGCGCTTGTGCACACTCAGCATAGGTTGCGTACCTGCGGACGCACCAGCCGGCAGCATCGATTTCACAGACGGCGCGTACCTGGACAGCAGCTTCTTCGACAATGCCTTCCCTTACCTGAAAACCCCTGTGGCTGGCGCACTGAAACGCTAATCGTTTCGGTCATTTTGCACACCATACTCAAGGAGTAATCATGAAAGCAAGACATACTTATCTGATCGCTGGCACGTTGCTGACGCTCATGCTGGCAGGCTGTGGCGGTAGTTCCAGCCCCGCAACCAGTACCACGACTCCCGGTACTGGCACTGGAACAGGGACGACCACACCGACGGTCATCGATACCTTCACACAATATGTGCTGAACCTGTTCGGTGCAGCGGATACGGCAGAACCGCAATCCATCGATGCAGCAGTCGTCACAGCGCCGGAAGCCACTGAACCTGTCAGTGTCAACTAGACAGATCGTGGTAGCCAACTGAAGTTGCGGGCTCAGGACATGTTATTTTCTGCATGTCCTGAGCCCGCCGATGATTTTTTGAGATACACAAAAATATGCACCTGCCTCGCTTTTTATCTGCGCTGTTGATCATGTTCCGCCTTGCCTTTGAAGCGCAGGCAACACCATTTATTCCCAGCAATGGAAAACAGGTGCTGGAACAACTGCCATCGCGCACAGACCCGGCACAACGTGCCTTTGCCGAATTGCGCAAACGGCTGGCAGCAAAACCTACTGACGCTGCGATTGCCAGCGAACTGGCACAAGCCTATATCAATGCCGCCCGCAATGACGGTGACCCGCGTTATCTGGGCTATGCACAGGCAGTCTTGAAACCCTGGTGGAGTTTGCCAAATCCCCCTATCAGCGTACTGGTATTGCGTGCCACCATACTGCAAAGCACACATCAATTTCCTGAAGCCCTGCTCGACCTGAACAATGTCTTGAAACAGGACAGGGGCAATGCCCAGGCCTGGCTGACGCGCGCCACGGTCTTGCAGGTACAGGGCCAGTTTGCCCAGGCCAAAGCCACTTGCATGCACCTTTATCCCCTCGCACCTGAACTGGTCACCTTGACCTGTTTGCATAATGTCGGCAGCCTCAATGGTGACGCTGCCAACAGTTATGCGACACTTGCCAGTGCCTATAAAAAATATGAAAAAAATGCAGATAGCGATGCAGGGACAAAAATCTGGGTCACGACCTTGCTGGCAGAAATGGCTGCCAGACTGGGCGATATCAAAGCCGCTGAATCCTGGTACCAGACGGCTCTGACACTGGCGTCACCAGACAGTTATCTGCTGGGTTCTTATGCAGATTTTTTACTGGATCAGCAAAGATCTGCTGAAGTCGTCAAACTATTGAAAGACAAAACCAGGGTCGATGCATTATTGCTGCGTTATGCGCTGGCCTTGCAAGCGCAAAAATCGCCGCTTGCTGCTGGACAAATCAGCTTGCTCGATCAGCGTTTTGAAGCTGCCATGCTGCGTGGCGACACTGTGCACCAGCGCGAGCAGGCACGCTATGAATTGCATTTAAAAAACCACCCGGCCATCGCCCTGAAACTGGCGCAACTGAACTGGGCCATACAAAAAGAAACTGCAGACTTGCGTATCTTGCTGGAAGCCGCCGCTGCACATGAACCCCAGGCTGCTGCACCAGCACTGGCATGGCTGAAGCAAAATAAACTGCAGGACCTGACACTCAAACCTGTGCTCGCCAGACTGGGAGCTAACTCATGACGTTCATCATCAAGCGCTTGCTTGCACGCAGTTTTATTCTGGCACTGCTGTTCAGTATGTTCAGCTTGCCTGCCCATGCGCACAAGCCCAGCGACAGTTACCTGACCCTGCGTGCCGACCAGACTGGCATTCACGGTCAATGGGATATCGCCTTGCGCGATCTCGATTTTGCCATAGGCCTGGATGAAGACGGCAATGGCGAACTGACCTGGGATGAAGTACGCAGCAAGCATGCTGACATCGCCGCCTATGCACTGGCGAGGTTGAAGATCACTGCAGGTGACAAGCCATGCCCGCTGAATGCCGGGCAGCAACTGATAGACCAGCATAGCGACGGTGCCTATACCGTATTGATGTTCGACAGCAGCTGCAATGCTGAAAAAATCAAAGTGCAGTACCAGTTATTTTTTGACCTGGATACCCAGCACAAGGGCTTGCTGCGCCTGGTGAACCAGAAGGATGTAACAAGCACCGCGATCTTCAGCCCCGAACAGGCCAGCCAGGAATTTGTCGTGGCCGAAGTCAACAAGTGGCAGCAATTCAACGATTATATTTTTCATGGCATCTGGCATATCTGGATAGGTTTTGACCACATCCTGTTTTTATTATCCTTGTTACTGCCTGCCGTACTGGTGCTAAAAGCAGGTAAATGGCAAGCTGCCAGCAGCTTTAAAGCAGCGACCATTGATGTCTTGAAAATAGTCACGGCATTTACGGTTGCCCATTCAATTACCCTGACACTGGCTGCGCTGAATGTGCTGGCGCTGCCATCACGGCTGGTGGAGTCTGCGATTGCGGCATCCGTCATTTTGGCTGCGCTGAATAATTTGTTCCCGCTGTTCCAGGGCAGGCGCTGGCTGGTGGCATTTGCTTTTGGACTTATCCACGGCTTTGGTTTTGCCAGCGTGCTGGCCGACCTTGGCTTGCCGCAATCGGCACTGATGCTGGCACTGGTTGGCTTTAACCTGGGTGTGGAAATAGGTCAGCTGACTATCGTTGCAGGCTTTTTACCGCTGGCTTATCTACTGCGCCGCCACTGGCTATATCAGCGTGCCATCGTGCAGGTGGGTTCAGTGCTGATCATCCTGATTGCGCTGCTGTGGTTCATCGAACGCGCCTTCAACATGCGTCTGATTTCATCGTAGCGACAGGTCTGTCCCCGGCTGTTTTCTATTTATACCAATATGGTTATGAGTGTAGAAGAAAACAGCATATTTCAAATATATTGCAGTGCTAGAATAAAGCTTCTGACTCTGGTTGATTACCGGGGCTGGTGCATATAAATTCAACCGGGGATATTAATGAAAAGCAAACTGAGTCTGCTCTTGCTGGCTGCGCTGGGAGCCAATGCGGGTGCGCAGGAAAATCTGAACTATCAAAAACCGCCACAAGCGATACTGGAGCTCGCTGACTTCCAGCGTGCACCTGTCGTGAGCATGGATAGTCACAGAAAGATGCTGCTGCTCAGTTATCGCAATACCTATAAATCACTGAATGATCTGAGCCAGACTGAAATGCGTCTGGCCGGTTTGCGCATCAATCCGGTCACCAATATTTCCAGTACGCTGACGTATGTCAATAATCTGAAGCTACGTAAAGTCGATGCGACAGATGAAGTACAGGTCAAAGGCTTGCCAGAAAACCCGCTGATCAGCCATGTCAAATGGTCGCCGAATGAAAAAAAGATTGCCTTCACCAATACCGCAGCCAAAGGTGTAGAGCTGTGGGTCATCGATGTGGAAACAGCTACGGCAAAAAAACTGACAGAAGCCAACCTGAATGCCAATCTGGGCGCGCCGTTTGACTGGTACAGGGATAGTGAAAGCCTGCTCATCAAGGTTTTGCCCAAGAACCGCCCGGCCTTGCTGGATGCCAGCAAGGATTTGCCAAGCGGCCCTATCATCTCCACATCCAGCGGTGCAGCGTCACAGAACCGCACTTATGCTGATCTCTTGAAGAACCAGAATGACGAAAGCAATTTCGTTAACCTGACAACTTCTGAGCTGCACAAAGTCAGCCTGAATGGCAAGAGCAGTTTATTCAAGAAGGCTGATATGTTCGCTGAAGTCAGCTTTTCTCCTGACGGCAAATACCTGCAGATCAGTACCATACAAAAGCCTTTCTCTTACGTGGTTCCGCTTGATCGTTTCCCATCAAAAACCATCGTCAGCGATTTGGCTGGCAAGCAGATCAAGGTCGTTGATGAATCACCTTTGCATGAAATCATCCCCAAGGGTTTTAGTGCTGTCGCAGTTGGCAAACGGCAGCTGGACTGGCGCGCAGACAAGGCAGCCAGCCTGACTTATGTACAGGCGCTTGATGGCGGTGACCCGGCGAATAAGGCAGAGTTCCGCGATGAAGTATTTTCCTGGGATGCGCCTTTCGACAAGCCAGCTATCTCCCTGGTAAAAGTCGCGCAGCGTTATAACGGCATCGTCTGGGGCAATGACAATCTGGCGGTTGTCAGTGACGGCTGGTATGACACACGCAATACCAAGGCCTATCTGTTCAACCCGTCCAATCCGGCAGAAGCACCACGCCTGATCTCTGACCGAAATATGCAGGATATCTATTCTGACCCTGGCCGCTTTGAAACCAAATACAACCAGTATCACCGCCGTGTATTGGCGATAGAAGACAACAAGGCTTATTTGCTGGGTGCCGGTCACACCAAAAAAGGCCAGTTCCCTTTCATCGATGAACTCGATCTGGCCAGCCTGAAAAAGAACCGCCTGTATCAATCGACTTATACCGACAAGGTAGAAAACATCGTCTCGATAGAAGATGTCAAAAAAGGCGATGTGCTGGTGCAGATACAGTCGAAGACTGAATATCCGAATTATTACTTCCGTAATATCAAGGGCGGTAATCAGCTCACCCCAGTAACGCAATTCAAGAACCCATTCATGGGCTTGAAGGATGTCTCGAAAGAAGTCATCAAATACAAGCGCAAAGATGGTGTGGAATTGTCTGGCACCCTGTACTTGCCTGCCAACTACGACAAGAGCAAGAAAGACAAACTGCCTTTGCTGATCTGGGCTTACCCGGCTGAATTCAAGGACAAGAATTCAGCAGGACAAAGCAAGCACAATGAAAACCAGTTCACCTTCCCCAGCACTGCCTCATTCATTTATTGGACAGCACGCGGCTATGCAGTACTCGATGATGCGGCCTTCCCCATCATCGGTGAAGGCAAGACCGAGCCGAATGATAACTTCATCCCGCAATTGGTCGATAATGCTGAAGCGGCGATTGATGCTGTGGATGCTCTGGGTTATATAGACCGCAAGCGTGTTGCCGTGGGCGGCCATTCTTATGGTGCGTTCATGACAGCAAACCTGCTGACGCATTCAAAACTGTTTGCCTGCGGTATTGCACGCAGTGGCGCGTATAACCGTACGCTGACGCCATTTGGCTTCCAGAGTGAGCAGCGCAATTACTGGGAAAGCCCTGAGGTGTATACCAAGATGTCACCATTCATGAATGCCGACAAAATGAAGACACCGATGTTGCTGGTACATGGTGAAGCCGATAATAATCCCGGTACATTTACCCTGCAAACCGAGCGCTATTTCCAGGCCCTGAAAGGCCTGGGTGCGCCAGTACGCATGGTGATATTACCGAAAGAAAGCCATAGCTATGCAGCCAGGGAAAACATCATGCATTTGCTGTGGGAACAGGATCAGTTCCTGGAGAAGTGCCTGAAGAAATAATAAAAAATCCCGGAATATCTGTTCCGGGATTTTTTCATTGGGGATAGACCTTATCCCGATTGATAGGCAAGTTGAGCTTTGACGAAAGCAATATGGAGCAGGCATAAAAAAGGGTGCATGACAGCTCCCTTTCGCTTGCTCGGACCATTATCGGGTCTGCGTCGCGGAGTAAATAATGACAGGACTTACTGGCACATCACTCATGCCTGATGCCTGCTTGGTTGGCACCTGACGTATCCTGTCCATAACATCCAGTCCACTGACGATTTTGCCGAATACCGCATAACCTTGCGTCGCGACGCAAGATGACTGAGTACAAGAATCGAGAGCAATATTGTCGACGACGTTTATGAAAAATTGCGAGGTCGCGCTATCCAGTACAGCGCTGCGGGCCATGGCGATGGTGCCACGCAAATTGCTCAAATCATTTGCTTCAAGTTTGATCGGTAGCATAGTCGCAGCCTGCTTCAAATCGGCATCATAACCACCACCCTGTATGACAAAATTACTGATCACGCGATGAAATATCTTGTTTGTATAGAAACCGTTTTCGGTATAAGTAAGAAAATTATCCACCGTGATGGGAGCTTTGGCTGGATTTAATTCAACGACCATGTCGCCCAAGCTGGTCTTCATGGTCACTTGTGGCGGATTTGCCTGAGCGATCACGACAGGCATGGAATACAGCTTGGTACCTTTAGGAGAAATAATGCTCAACTCGGAATTACCCACGCCTACGATTTTGCACGAAAAATTCCTTTGAGTAGAGGATGTATTTCCAGTCTCTGTCAAACTCAGGCAAAAAGGCATGATGACATTTGTCTGAGCTAGATTTTCACCCGTAACGGTAATCTTCGATATTTGTCGGTACTTCAATTGATCTATCGACACCTGGCCGATACTGCCAGATACTTTCACTTCTATATGGTAGGGCAATTTCCAGGGTGAGCCTGGATGCGGCTGGTTGCATACTTCCGGGCTGTCCTTGCATAAGCGAACTTCAAGAGCGCCATCATAGACACCGATGGGCAATTTCCCTGAAACTTCCAAAGCCACGTCGTAAGCGAAGGATGACACTGCCGTCATATTGACCTTGCCCGTCGTCACACCTTTGGTGTCGATGATGCCTACATTCACCGTTCCTGAAAAAACCTTGTTAGCAGTCGCTCTGACCACTGTGACTTTGCTTTGCCCTTCGACTACGGCAACATTCAATGCTTCCGGAATGAAACTCAGACCAGGATCATTCACGACTACGCTAGCAGTGTTCGACGAACCAGAACCACCGCCTCCACATGCCGTCAACAGCAGGCCCAAAATACTCAGGCAAAATAGTTTTTTCATTACGCGACCTTTTTAGTAAAGGCAGCATTTTACTTGTGTTATCGGCTATATCCCCATCAAGCAAGGTAAAATTAATGAAACGGCATGACCAACATTAAATCAGATTTATGTACACACAATTTAATGCAGAAGTTTTGCCAAAGTATATTCCAGTGTTGAATACAGGCCGAAGTGAGATGTCCGACATTTATTTCTTTATCAGTATTGGATAATCATGAGCGCCAGAACCTGCATATTTGCTCCCACCTTAATTCTTAGCATGCTCACAGCCAATAGCCTTGCCGCGCAGCCATTTGCTATTAACACTGCAAATCTCCAGGCAGCAAAACCACATAATGAGTCGCTGATCTCTGTTACTGCCGCACCAAGTGTAGCGAAAATTGTTGCGTATACGACGGCCAATAAACCAGTTGCAAACTTGATACAAAACTTGAGCAAAGCTGGTGCAGGCAAAGTGGATTTGCTGGAAATCAAAATGGTGAATGCATGTGGGAAAAAACTCATGCGCGCTGAAATACGCTTGGAAGGAGACAATAGCAAATTGCCTGCCCAAAGCCCCGACATTACCATGATGCAAGATGGTAAGAAGTTTCGCAGTGCTGGAGAAGGTGCGGCAAAATAGCTGCAACTAATAGAAAAACAAAACCCCCTCTTCAGAACAACAGAGGGGGCTGGAATTTTTAGCCTGCACTTTTGCCTAATACAGGCAGGCTTTCAATATAAGCGAAAAGAATCAACGCTCTATCGCCAGCGCCACGCCCATACCGCCACCGATACACAAACTTGCCAGGCCTTTTTTGGCATCGCGGCGTATCATTTCATGGATCAGGCTGACCAGGATGCGGGCACCTGATGCGCCGATAGGGTGACCAATTGCAATCGCACCGCCATTGACGTTGATCTTGCTGGTATCCCAGCCCATTTCTTTATTGACGCCGATCGCCTGGGCGGCAAAGGCTTCATTGATTTCCATCAAATCCAGGTCCTGGTGAGTCCAGCCAGCTTTTTTGAGGCAGAGCTGGGCGGCAGGTACCGGGCCCATGCCCATGATGGTTGGGTCAACACCGGCAGAAGAATAGGCCTTGATACGTGCCAGCACTGGCAAACCCAGTTGCTCGGCTCTTTGGGCAGTCATCATGATGACTGCAGCGGCACCATCGTTGAGGCCGGATGCATTACCGGCAGTGACCGTACCATTCTTGTCAAATGCGGGACGCAAGGATGCCAGCGATTCCAGCGTCGTGCCATGTTTGATGAATTCATCAGTATCAAACACTGTCGTGCCTTTTTTGCTGACCAGTTCAAAAGGAATGATTTCATCCTTGAACTTGCCGGCTTTTTGCGCGGCCTCTGCCTTGTTTTGTGATGCCAGGGCAAACAGGTCTTGCTCTTCACGGGTTACGCCGTATTTCTTGGCGACGTTTTCTGCCGTGATACCCATGTGGTATTGGTTATACACATCCCACAGGCCGTCAACGATCATGGTATCGACCAGTTTGGCGTCGCCCATGCGGAAGCCATCACGTGAGCCATTCAATACATGTGGCGAAGCGCTCATGTTTTCCTGGCCGCCGGCGATGATGATGTCAGCATCGCCAGCCTTGATGGCTTGCGCTGCCAGGTGAGTAGCTTTCAAACCACTGCCGCATACCTTGTTGATGGTGAAAGCCGGTACCATGTCTGGCAATCCGGCCCTGATGACAGCCTGGCGGGCGGCATTCTGGCCTACGCCGGCAGTCAATACCTGGCCCAGGATGACTTCACTGATCAGGTCACCGCTGAGGCCGGTTTTTGCCAGCAGGGCCTTGATGACATGGGCGCCCAGGTCGGAAGCAGCGGTTTTTGCCAAAGAGCCACCAAATTTGCCTACTGCAGTACGGCCTGCAGCTACGATTACCACGTCTTGCATGTGAATTCTCCTGGTTTTGTCCCTGAGTTCAGGGGATGGTCAAATGAATGCTGCTGAATTATTGCAAATGCGCCTGCATATAGAATACATGCTCTAGCTTACCACTGCTCACGGCTGGCTGAGTTCCCGTGCTTTAAAAAAGATGGTGTTTTGCCATGTCTGCTTCTTGATCCTGCTCAAAACCATGCGCTTTATAAGTGCGCTGCGACCCTGGCCAATACCAGTTCAGCCAAAGGCGAGAGGCTACGTCTTGCCAGGCTGACCACACCAATTTCTGCCTGCATGGTTTGCCAGCCATCAGCCTTGAGCTCGATCAACTCACCGGAACTGAGTTCTTCTGCCACTGCGGCCTGAGTACACAAGAGTATTGCGTCGCTATACCTGACCACATGTTTGAGTACATAGATATTGTCGCAAGTCGTCACCAGTGGCAGGTCCTGGCCGGGCTCCAGGCCAAACGCCTTGCGCATGGCAGGCACGAAAATATCTGCCAGATACACGCTGGCATAACTGGCGCTTTGCAAGTCTTGCAGGCTCAACTTCGCTTTCAAGGTCAGTGGGTGCTCACGGCGGCAATACAGACCACCGGTTTGCCGGGTAAGAGGCCTGAGCTGTACATGCTTGTCCGGTGTCAGGCTGCGGGTGTCGGCGATGAAAAATTCCAGCTTTTCTGCCAGCAGATTTTCCATCAGGGTGTCGCTATTATTGACTTCGAGCACGGTACGCATGCGTGGGTAGGTGTTTGCCAGTTCAGTCAGTACCGCTGGCAAAAAACTGGCTGCAGGAAAAGGCCCGGCACCAAAAATGATCTGGCCACTTTCACCATCGCGTAGTTGTGCCATTTCCTGTTTGAGGTTATTTGCCGCATACAGCAAGTCACGGGCACGCGTGATCAGTTGCCTGCCCGCAGCAGTGGCTGTGGCACCAGCCTGGTCACGGTCAAACAGGCGCATGCCCAGTTCATCTTCGAGACCGGAAATGCTACGGCTCAACGCCGGCTGGCTAAGATTGAGCTTATCAGCGGCACGGGCAAAATTGCCTTGCTCTGCCAGTACGACGACGTGTTTGAGTTTTTTCAGGTTCATCAGCAGGCCATACCTTCAAGGTATCAACACGATAATTATAATGCACTGGACGTATGGGCTTAAGTGTCCGACACTGCTCAGTATCACGAACCGATCACGAGCTGATCACGAGCCGGTTAAGGGAGGGAGATATGGCAGATCAGTCAGACAATCGTTCAGGTAAAATCAGCCGCAGAAAAGTACTGGCCGCGATGGCGGGCACAGGCCTGGCGGCAGCCTTGGGCGACGTGGCCGACCGGCAGCACAGACCGCGCGACATACCCAGGGTGCCGGGAGCAATGACAGCCCAAGGTTTGCGCCAGCGGCGCCCAGATATCCTGCTGATCGTGAATGACCAGCTACGCCACTGGCAAGACTTGCCGTCTGGCCTGGGCCTGTCTGCTCATGAAATGCTGCTGGAACAAGGCACAGGCATGATGAATTTTCATGCGAACACCACGCCTTGTTCGCCTTCACGCTCGAATATGTATTTTGGCCAGCATACCCAGCACACCCACATGACTGCAAATGTCGATGCACCACCTTCTTTCCCCAATCTGGCAGATGGCTTGCCCAGCCTCGGACATTTGTTAAGGGCCCAGGCTTATTACACTGCGTATAAAGGCAAATGGCATTTAAGCCACCTGCGAGCCGACCCTGGCCTGGTATACGGCCCTTACCCCAGCACTGAAAATGCGCTTGAACCCTACGGTTTTTCTGACTACAACGCCGATGGCGATCCCCATGGTTCGACCTGGACCGGTTACCGCTATGACGGGCAAATCGCCAGCAATGCGGTGCAATGGCTGAACACGAAAGGGCGCGCCATGCGCGGCAAGCAGCCGTGGTTTCTGGCAGTGAATTTTGTGAATCCACATGATGTCATGTATGTCAGCACTGGCGATGCACAAGTGGCCAGCCGGCAGCAGCGCAATATGTTGTCGCCTTTATCGACCCCACCCACAGGCGGTGTTTACGACAAATACTGGGACCTGCCTTTGCCAGACAGTTATTACCAGGACAAATTAATCGGCAAACCCTGGGCCACCAGCTCTTACATAGAAATGTGTAACTGGCTATACGGCCATATAGATCCTAACGATGAAGCGGCCTGGCGCGCCTATCAAAGTTATTACTTCAATTGCGTGCGCGATGTTGATAGCCATGCCCTGACGGTATTGCAGGCGCTGCAAAAGCTGGGCATGGATAAGGACACCATCGTCATCTATACCTCGGACCACGGCGAAATGGCAGGTGCCCACAAGCTGCGCCAGAAGGGGCCTTTCATGTATAAGGAAAACATGCGCCTGCCCTTCATCGTGCGCCACCCCGATGTGGCGGGTGGCAAGATGACGAATGCCCTGGGTTCACATATCGACTTGGTGCCCACCATCCTTGGTATGGCTGGCGTAGATGCGCGTGCCGTTGCAGAAAAATATCCTTACCTGAAGGGTGTCGATATCAGTGCGGCCATCAGCACAACTGGCGCAACCACAGAGCGCGATAAAAAAGGCATCTTGTTCAATTACGGCATCCCCCTGTATATGGACCCGGAATTTTCACGCAAGGGGGCAAAAACCGGCAAGATATATAACAAGCTGAGCTCGCTTTTCATCGGCTTTGAAAGCGGCCAATTTTTACCTAGCCTGGAAAACCCCGCCCTGTTCCGTGGTATCCATGATGGCCGTTATAAATTTGCCCGTTATTTCAAACCTGCCGATCATCACCAGCCACGTGACTGGGAAAATCTGAGGACACGCAACCAGCTTGAGCTTTATGATACGCAAACCGACCCGAATGAAATCACCAACCTGGCCGCCAGCCCAGAACAGCACAAGGATTTGCTGCTGGACTTGAATCAGAGATTGAATACATTGATCAGCGCGGAAGTGGGCGATGATCTGGGCAGGGAATTACCGGGGCCTGCATTTTTATATCAGCAGAAGAAAAGCTAAAAAATCTGGAGGGAGACCATGCAAGAAAAAATAATACGCAAGATCCTGTATGTCAGCGGCACTGTCACCATGCTGGCGGGCCTGCAATTTATCGCGCCCACTCTGTTCCTGCAGGCATCAGGCATGCAGGTAGGTGATGTGACCGGCCTGTTCTTTGCGCGTCACTGGGGTTTGATGGCTTTTGTTGTGGGCGCACTGATTATCTATGCGGTGAAACAAACCCAGGCAAGAAGGGCAATTTTATTGGCAGCGGCAGTAGAAAAACTGGGCTTGGTGGTCATGCTGGCCATCAACTGGTCTGAACCAGCCTTACAAGGCTTACATATTGCAGCTATGTTTGATGGTGCTTGCGTGGTGCTGTATTTGATTTATTTATTGGGTAAACAACCGAATCAGCAAGCGTCAACCTGAATTCCAGCTGCCCATGAAAAAATCCCCTCATGCGAACATCAGGGGATTTTTTTACTGCAACTCAATTTACATTGAGTCTGAATCTGCAATTGCTAGATTATTTCTTTTTAGCAGTTGCTTTTTCAGCCGCTTGTGTGAACTGCTGGGTAGCCTTGGTCAGGTTTTCTTCCAGAGTTTGTACAGCTTGCTTGGTTGTTTTGGACAGTTGCTCGTAGCCTGCGTTGATGTTGCCAACAACAGATTTCAAGGCTGTAACAGCTTGTTCGGAACCAGCTGGTGCATTTTTTGTTACTTCATCGATCAGGGAAATCACTTTAGTGTTTGTTTCAGCGATGTGCGCTTCAACAGCTTTAGTGAATTCTTGCTGAGTTGCTGTAGTGATGCTTGCCAGGTGACGGCCATAAGCCAGTGCTTTTTCAGCGTTTGGCTGAGCTTGTGCTGCAGACAAAGTGAAAAATTCTTGTGGGTCTTTGGCGCTCAGCAATTGCTTGGCAGCAGCAGTACCTTCTTCCAGGCTTGCTTTAGCAGCATTGACGTTCAGGGCAAACAACTGCTCCAGACCTTCAAATGCTTTTTTGTTCAGGGAAGTCAGGGAAGCAAATTGCGCTTCCAGGTTAGCTTTAGTCGTAGCGATAAATTGTTCTGGTGTATTGGTAGTCATGTCATTCTCCGGTAAATGGAATTAAGTGGCTTAACAGCGTTAATGATCGGCAGCGCTTTCCACGAATTATTGAATGGTGCACCGCAACAAATACGATTCTACACGTAGAATTTAAAAGGTCAAGCACTTTTTGTGCATCGCACCAAAATTAGCCAAATGATATTTTCAGATATCTATCTGCTTTTCCTGAGCTTTTCCTGAGCTTTTCCTGACATTACTTACCCTGCTTACTCTTTAGGCATCTGCCTGACATGGACGTGACCCACCAATATTGCTATTTGGAAAATCTTCTCTCCAGCATCAATAAAGCCTCTTTATTCTGTAAACCACCTGCATAACCGGTCAATGCGCCATTGCTGGCGATGACCCTGTGGCAGGGAACAATGATGGATAGAGGATTACGCCCATTCGCCGCCCCCACCGCGCGCACCGCCCTGGGTCTGGCTATACCCTGTGCGAGAGCCAGATAACTGCTGGTCTGGGCAAACGGAATGCGGCGCAGTGCCGCCCATACTTCTTGCTGAAAGTCCGTGCCTGCCGATAAGTCCAGCGGCAAATCAAAATCCTGGCGCTGCCCGGCAAAATATTCCTGCAGTTGCTGGCGTGCCTGGTTCAGGATGGGATCAGACTCATCCTCCTGCCAGCCTGCGCTGCCTTTAAAGTGTTTATGGTTTTCAAAATACACGCCGCTGAGTCCACGCTCACTGGCGGCTAACAGTAATTGCCCTACCGGGCTGTTGTAGTTCAGGTATTTCATGATCTTTCCTTATTGTTGACTTAATGATTGCCACAGCAGTAAAGCTGCATACGCCCGCCACGGTGCCCAGGGCTGGGCGACAGCCAGTAATTGTTTTTCGGTCAGACGCTCGCTTGCCGGGGTTGCCGGAGTTGCCAATAATGCGGCAGCTTTTTGCAAACCCAGGTCACCTGCCGGAAAGGCATCTGAAAAACGCAGGGCGCGCATGGCAATATATTGCGCGGTCCACTCACCTATGCCTTTGACGGTCTTGAGCCTGGCTACCATCTCGTCCGAACTGGCCGCCAACTGCCTTTGCAAGCCACCATCAAGTGCAAACCGGGCAATGTTTTGCAGCGTGGCGGCGCGGGCACCGGGTATGCCTATGCCGGCCAGTTGGTCTATCGACAAGCCAACAATCGTTTGCGGGCTGGGGAAATGATGTGTGACAGCCGCAAACGGGGTAAGCACTGGCTGACCAAAGCGGTTCACCAGCCTGCCCGCTACCGTGGTAGCACCGGCCACGCTGACTTGCTGGCCCAGCACGGCACGAATGGCCAGCTCAAAACTATTGAAGGCACCGGGCACACGCATGCCGGGCGTGCGCAGGATTTGCCCGGCCAGCAGGCTATCTGTTTGCAGATGGCTCTGGATGACGGCGGGATTGGCTTCCAGGTCAAACTGCTGCCTGACCCTGGCCATCAGCGGCATGAGTACCGGGGCCAGTGAAGGTGAGACTTGCAGGCTGAGTTGCTGCTTGGCGGGCAGATGGGCGACTTTGAGCCAGCCTTCCAGCCCTTCCATCTGTACGCTGCGTACATAGGCCTTGCCGCCTTTTTCATCAATGACGGCTTCCAGCCCTGGCATGGCGCGCCCGGCAAGGTAAGTGATCACTGCGTCCCAGGCATAGGGTGGGCGGTAAGCCAGCTTCAGGCAAACGCCTTCGCCTGCGCTGTCGGCAGCACGCCGTATTGATCCCGGGGCCATCTGGTAACGTTCTGAAAACAGGGCATTGAAGCGCCTGACACTGCCAAAACCGGCAGCAAAGGCGATCTCTGCCATGCCTAGCTGAGTCTCTTGCAACAGTTTTTTGGCAAACAACAGGCGCTGGGTCTGGGCCAGTTCTACCGGTGTCACGCCAAACTCTTGCAGCATGACGCGGCGCAACTGGCGTGAAGACAGGCCAACCTGTTCAGAGAAGCTTTCTATATCGGTTTCATTCAGGGCACCATCAGCGATTCTTTGCCAGATCGCATGGGCAAGATTTTGCTGTATCGCATACGGTGCCAGCTCAGGGCGGCAACGCAGGCATGGGCGAAAACCGGCAGCCTCTGCCGCTGCTGCGCTGCTGAAAAACTCGCAGGACGATTCACGCGGCGTCTTGACGCCACACACCGGGCGGCAATACACACCGGTGGTTTTAACGCCGGTAAAAAACACCCCATCGAAACGGCTGTCCTTGGCGGCGAGGGCGCGGTAATAACATTGCTTTTGCGTCAAACCCTCACTGGCCTCAGTCAGCATCAGGCTGGTCGCATCGGGCGGCACTGCAGCCTGAGCTTTGCCCTGCATGGTAGGTATCTGCTGTTCCATAGCCGCCACTTTCTTGTGCGTAATCAATTCCGGGATAGTTAAAATTATGTACCCAATTTGCAAACTGCATTACTATCTTCAGGAATCGTTATACGCGAGTGCCAGCCACTCTTCTAGCCATTTTCGGACAAACAAATCGGGAACCATGCGCCAGGCGCTGAATTTGAATCGCAATTTACACCGCATCGTCAAGACCGCGCGCAGACATCCGCGGCTGGCGACTTGCTTACTCGGGCAATTGAGCGTGCAGGCTGCTACAGCCGGGCAAACCGGCTTGCAACTTGACGCCTGTTACCAGCGCTATCTGATACTGGAGAGGCTGGGGCAGGCACATTCCATGCAAAACGAGCTGGAACAAGGCCTGCACATCGCTGAACAACAGCAACTGACACGCCCTGCCGGGCTGATGCTGCTGGCCCTCGGTCGCATCTGTTATACCCAGGGTGCGTACCGTGACGCCCTGATGTACTGGACGCGCTGCGTCGATCTGAGCAAGTTCAACCGCGACCAGGTGACACTGGTGGAAGCGCACATAGGACTGGGACAGATTTACGATGCCCTTGGTGATGGCAAAACTGCGGCGCGTTTTCATACCGATGCCGGTAGCCTGCTGGAGCAACTGAACGAGCCCTACCTGTTGTGCAAGCAAATCATCAACCTGGGTGTCAATGAGCTCCATACTGGTGAATTGCAGGCAGCTCAAGATTGCTTTCTGAAAGCGAAAGTATTGGCTGAGCAACATGCCATCCATGAATACCTTGCTGAGACTTACTGGTATCTGGGTCAGGTCGCCAGCAAAAATGCACAACTGGAAGTCGCTGAAGCCCATATCCGCACTGCACTGGAACTCGCCGATGCCTGCAATTACGTGTGGCTGAAAGGCGCCGTGCTGGATACGCTGGCCGACATCCTGCGTGCAGCAGGGCAATTGGATGAAGCGCTGGATGCCTATGGCAAGGCCCTGAGTTATTCAGAAAAAGTCGCCTCACGCCGACAAAAAGTACGCAGTCTCGCGGCCTTGTCAGAAATCCATGAGCAGCAGGGTAACTGGCAACAGGCCCTGCACTTTGCCCGCCTGCACCAGCAAACCACGAGTGAGCTCAGTGAACTGGGGACGATGGACAAGTTCCATGAATTGCGCGCCTATGATCTATCCCACAAGTCACCGGTAGAAATCCTGCTGGAGTTGTCGTCGAACCGCTTGCTGGAAGAAGGCCAGCAAGCTGAAGTGCTGCAATTAATCGCCAATACGGCCTTGCGTATTCTGGATACCGAGCTTGCTGCAATCTTTTTGATCGATGACAACCAGGTAGGCTTGCACTGCCATGCCAGGGCAGGCAACCGCCAGGGCTGCATCAAGGCAGAAATGCCCTGCCAGAACCTGCCGCTCCTGATGCACATGCTGCAACAGGATGAAGCGCCTCTGGTCGGACATGATATGCGCCTGCATGTAGTATCTACAGAAATGCAGAAACTGCTGGGACAAGAGCAGTTGTACTCAGCACTGGAAATCCCCTTGCGCTTGCATGGCAAAAGCGTGGGGCTGATCTGCTTTGCCCATACCAGCGGGGCCAGGAACTGGTCACGTGAAGATGTCTTGTTTGGACGTCATCTGGCTAACCTGGTGCAGCAGGTGCTCAGCCATGCCGGGCATGCCCAGACCCAGAAGCAACTCGAAGCCAGGGTGCTGGAGCGCACTGCCAGCCTGCAATTGCAGACCGAACAATTGCAGCAGGCACAAAAGCATATTTACCGGCTCAGCGAGATAGGCAGGGAAATCACGTCCAGCCTGGACCGCGATACCATCATGGAGATCGTCTATCGCCACGTACATGAGTTGATGGGGGCAGAAGTATTCGCCGTAGGCCTGTACCGGCCAGAGCAGGAAACCATAGAGTTTCCCTGCAATATCCTGCGCGGCCAGCGCATGTTGCCGTATATACGCGATATCAGGGACGAGGATTTATTATCAGTATGGTGTGTCACACATCAGCAGCCCATCTTTATCAGCGATATCTATGGCGAATACCAGAACTACATCAGTGCAGCAGGCCTGAGCAAGCTGACCGTCGATAGCGCCTATTTTGCCGGTCTGGAAAAAATCATTCCCATCTCGCACATCTATGTGCCACTGATGATCAAGGGCCGCACCATAGGCTTGATCGCCATACAGAGTACGCAAAAAAAAGCCTTCCAGCGCATGCATCTGGATATTGCCATGATGCTGGCCGCCTATACCGCGATTGCGGTGGAGAATGCCGAGACTTATCAGCAATTGCTCAAAGCCCAGCAAATCCTGATTTCGCAAGAAAAACTGGCGGCACTGGGTTCACTGGTGGCGGGTATCGCCCATGAATTGAACACACCCATAGGCAATAGCCTGCTGACCGCGACCACCTTGCAAGAACAATCAGTACTGTTTTTACGCAAGCTGACAGAAAACACGGTAAAACGTTCTGACCTGAACCAGTTCACGGCCACCATCAATAATGCCAATGAATTATTGCTGCGTAACCTTATGAGCGCGAGTGACCTGGTCAGCAGTTTCAAGCAAGTCTCGGTAGATCAAACCAGCCAGAAGCGCAGGCTGTTCAACTTGCGCAAGACTACCCTGGAAGTCATACGCACCCTGCACAACCTGATACACAAGCATGGTCATACGCTGGACATTGATATTCCTGATGACATAGAGCTCAACAGCTTTCCCGGCCCTTATGGACAGGTGTTGACTAATTTCATCAACAATGCCATCCTGCACGCCTTTGAAAACCGCGAAAATGGCAAGATGCTGTTGCGCGCCCACAAGACGCCGGACAATCAGGTGCAAATCATCTTCAGTGACAATGGCAAGGGTATAGAGGCTCAGGATTTGCGCAGGATATTTGACCCCTTCTTCACTACCAAGCTGGGCCAGGGTGGCAGCGGGCTGGGGCTCAGCATAGTCCACAACCTGGTGACCACCATCATGCATGGCAGCATCGCTGTCGATAGCGCACCCGGCATGGGCACGCGGTTTACCTTGAACCTGCCTCTGAATCCCTGAACCCCGGCCAGGTACCCTGACTGCTGCAAGACACCATACCGTCATGGTGTTTTGGGCAGTCCACATGATTTTCTGGATTGGCATACACTAGAACTCATTTTCTAATGAGCAAAACAGATATCGCCATGACAACTCAACGCGCTCCCGACCTGAAAACCGTGCTGCTGGCCAGCGGTATTGTGATCACCTTGTCCATGGGTGTCAGGCATGGTTTTGGTTTCTGGATGCAACCCATCTCACAACAACACGGCTGGACCAGAGAAACCTTCTCGATGGCGATGGCCATGCAAAACCTGATGTGGGGCGTGTTTGGCCCACTCGCAGGCATGGTGATAGACAAGGTAGGCACGACCAAAATGATGGTGCTGGGTGCATTTTTGTATGCGGCCGGTTTGTTATGGATGGCGCTGATAGACCAGCCTGTGCTGTTCATAGTCGGCACCGGGATACTGATAGGTGCTGCACTGGCCTGTACTTCGTTCGGCGCAGTCAGCGGCATCATAGGCCGCACGGCACCGCTGGAAAAACGTTCCTGGGCTTTTGGTATTTCTTCTGCTGCGGGCTCCTTTGGCCAGTTCGTCATGATGCCGATAGAACAGCAATTGATAGACCGCGCAGGCTGGCAAAATGCCTTCTATGTACTGGCAGCCCTGGTCATTTTGCTGATGGTGCCTATGGCAATGAAGTTGCGTGAACCGGCACTGCAACAAGTTACAGGCCCGCAGCAAAGTATCAGCGAAGCGATACGTGAAGCCTTTGCCTACAAGCCTTTTTTGCTGCTGGTAGCGGGCTATTTTGTCTGCGGCTTCCAGCTGGTTTTCATCGGCGTACACATGCCTGCGTATCTGAAGGATAAAGGTGTCATGGACCCCAGCGTGGCAGTGTATGCGCTGGCACTGATTGGCCTGTTCAATATCTTTGGTTCTTACTATGCCGGCAAGCTGGGCGGCATGTTCCCTAAACCTTATCTGCTGTCGGGCATCTATCTGGCGCGCAGCCTGGTCATTGCCCTGTTCTTGCTGGCACCGCTGTCACCGTATTCTGTGTATCTTTTTGCCGCAGCATTGGGCTTGTTATGGTTATCTACCGTGCCACTGACGAATGGTGTCATTGCCGGGATTTTTGGCGTCAAGTATTTGTCGATGCTGTCTGGCTTTGTGTTTTTCTCGCATCAGGTCGGCAGCTTTATCGGTGTCTGGCTGGGTGGCTATATTTACACCAAGACCGGCAGCTACAACATGGTATGGGGCATCGTCCTGGGTCTGGGTATTTTTGCAGCACTCGTGAATTTGCCTATCAGCGAAAAACCGATAGTCCGCACGGGTGAAGCTGCGGCCTGAACAAAGTCGAACAACTCATGACCAAACAATTATCACGCAGATTATTGCGGCTACTGTGGGGCAGCATCATCGTTGTAGTGCTGGCCCTGGTGTTTATCGCCTATCTGCGTCCGTCTTTTGTACTTGACCTGGCGAATCGTTTTGTCATGTGTTGAAGACCCATTTTTGCTACGCACTTTTAGCGCCTCAGGGCGCTATTTTTTTGCCTGGGGTGAACGATATATTAGCTTTACGGTCTGCTACACTGTGTTTCCTTTTGATCAAAGATTTTGGTAAAACTACATGAACAAACATCTACTGCTCATTTTGCTTGGTACTGCGCTGGCCAGTCCTGCCACTTATGTCACAGCCGCACCAGCTGATTCTGCCAGCGTCACGCCGAAAAAGACCGCTGGCAAACTGGCTGACAACCCCTTTGCCAGTGCCAGCAAACTGCCTTACCACTATCCGGCTTTTGACCAGATCAAGAATGAACATTACGGCCCTGCCTTCACCGAGGGCATGCGCCAGCATGCTGCCGAAATCGCCCTCATCGCGGGCAGCCATGCCGCCCCTACCTTTGACAATACCGTGGTCGCCATGGAACGTGCGGGCCAGATGCTGAACCGGGTTTCCATCGTCTTTTTCAGCCTGACCGGTGCGAATACCAACCCTACGCTGGAAGCCCTGTCACGCGACCTGGCACCCAAGCTGGCGGCCCATCAGGACCAGATTTTCCTGAATGCGCGCCTGTTCCAGCGTATCAGCAAATTATATGAAGCACGCCAGGCATTGAAGCTGGACGCAGAATCCGGCCGCCTGCTGGAACGCTATTACACAGACTTTGTACGGGCTGGTGCCAAGCTGGGTGACAAGGACAAGCAAAAACTCAAGAGCCTGAATGCCCAACTGGCCAGCCTGGCGACCAAGTTCAGCCAGAATGTACTGAAAGAAACCAATGCCTCGGCCATCATTGTTGATAGCAAGGCTGAGCTGCAAGGTTTGTCTGAAGAAGAAATCGCCAGCGCGGCTGAAGCCGCCAAGACACGTGGCCTGAAAGATAAATTCGTGATACCGCTCATGAATACTACCGGCCAGCCTTTTGAAGCCAGCCTGGCTAACCGCGCCCTGCGCCAGCGCCTGCATGAAGCATCGGTCAACCGTGGTAGCCATGGCGGTGAATTTGATAACCGCCAGGTCGCGATAGACCTGGCACGCCTGCGTGCCGAACGTGCAACCCTGCTCGGTTATGCCAACCATGCCGCCTATGGCCTGGAAGATGAGACCGCCAGGACCACCACCGCAGTCAACAAGATGCTGGGCGAGCTGGCACCGGCTGCAGTGAATAACGCCAAAGCCGAAGGCGCAGAGCTGCAAAAAATCATCGATGCGCAGCAAGGTAATTTCAAACTGGCAGCATGGGACTGGGCGTTTTATACCGAGCAATTACGCAAAGCAAAATACAGCTTTGACGACAGCCAGTTGCGCCCTTACTTTGAATTGAAGAATGTGCTGGAAAACGGTGTCTTCTTTGCTGCCACCAAACTGTATGGCATCACTTTCAAAGAACGCACTGACTTGCCGGTGTATCACCCCAGCGTCAAGGTGTATGAGATATTTGATGCAGATGGCAAGAGCATGGCCTTGTTCATCGCCGACATGTATGCGCGCGACACAAAACGTGGCGGTGCCTGGATGAATGCCTATGTAGAGCAGTCCACGCTGTTTGGCACCCACCCTGTGCTTGCCAACCATCTCAATATCCCGCAACCACCAGCGGGCCAACCTACCCTGCTGACCTTTGATGAAGTGCGCACGGCCTTCCATGAATTTGGCCATGCCCTGCACGGTTTGTTCTCGAATGTGAAGTACCCGCGTTTTTCTGGCACCAATGTACCGCGTGACTTTGTCGAATATCCATCCCAGGTTAACGAGATGTGGGCAACCTGGCCTGAGGTATTAAAAAACTATGCCAGGCACTATCAAAATGGCGAAGTGATACCGCAGACCCTGGTGGATAAAATCACGGCAGCCAATAAATTCAATCAGGGTTTTGCAACGACAGAGTACCTGGCAGCATCGCTGCTGGACCAACGCTGGCACCAACTGACACCGGCTCAGATACCAAAAGATGCGCTGGCCTTTGAAGCAGACGCATTGAAACAGGCTGGTGTCGATTTTGCCCCGGTGCCACCACGCTACCGCAGCACTTACTTCTCGCATATCTTTGGTGGCGGCTATTCAGCCGGTTACTATGCTTATCTGTGGAGTGAAGTATTGGATGCCGAGAGCGTGGAATGGTTCAAGGAAAATGGTGGTTTGAACCGCAAGAATGGTGACTGGTTCCGTCAGCAATTATTGTCCAAGGGTGGCAGCATGGACCCGCTGGAGTCTTTCCGTAATTTCCGTGGACGCGAACCAAAGATAGAACCTTTGTTGATACGTCGCGGCTTGCAATCAGGCTCTAAATAAGTTGTGTAGACAGTGCTCGATCCTTGATGAAATAAGCGCAAGTTTTTTCTCACTGACAAGCGCGATCAGTTCTCAGCAAAGAATTGGCTGGGTGTCTGGTCAAACTGTTTGCGGAACATGGTAGAGAAGGCACTGGGGCTGTCATAGCCCAGTGCCAGGGCGACGTCGATGATTTTCTCACCCGTCGCCAGCAATTCCAGCGCCCGCAGCAAGCGGGCCTGTTGCCGCCATTGACCAAAGGTCATGCCGGTTTCTTTCACGAACAGGCGCTGTATGGTCTTCACATCCACGGCCAGGCGTTGCGCCCAGTCAGCCATGGTGGAAGTGTCATCCAGGTGTTGCTGGAGCAACCCGCAAATCCTCAACAAACGCGGGTCGGATGGCATTTGCAAATGCAAGGGCAACACAGGCAGGACACGTATTTCGTCGAGGATCAGACGCATGACACGGCCATCGCGGCTATCAGGTATATAGGGCAAATCGGGCTGACTTAATTCCATGGCAGCGCGGATCAGCTCGCGCAATAAGGGAGAGATACCGACTGCCTGGGTAAAGCCGGGTAAACCGGAGGCCGCATCCGTCGCCACTGTCACGCTGCGCATGTGCACTTCTCCTATGCAGCGTATCTCATGCGTCATGCCAGCCACCATCCAGATGGCACGAGTGGGCGGCACCACCCAGCGACCGACTTCCGTCTGCACCACCATCACGCCACGTACTGCATAAATCAGTTGATGCCTGGCATGCAGATGCGGCGCAATGTGCCAGTTGGCTGGATAGTCAGTAGCCCTGCCACTGACAGGTGAAGGCAGCTCATCAATTTCTTTAAGCGCTTGAGCCAGGGCCTTGGGCTTGCGGGATGTATCCATGTCCTTTTCTCAAGGGTTGTTGGCGGATTGGCGCGAGACAGGCTACGCGGTACACAGGATAATTCTGCCATACCGGACTCAAGGCACCGGTGCAGACGGCCCTGCTTCACAGACGGCGGGCCGCTTCCATTCTAAAGTGAAAGCCATCTCCATGACAATTTCTGCAACAGCATCTGACACCAGCGGGCCCACCGCACTCCCGGCAAAGAACAAACCTGCTTTTGGCATCCTGGGTGCCATCAGCAGTGCGCACATGATCAACGACATGATGCAGTCGCTGATACTGGCGATGTATCCTATCCTGAAGGGTGAGTTCTCGCTGAGCTTCAGCCAGGTAGGGCTGATCACCCTGACCTATCAGTTGACGGCTTCGCTGCTGCAACCGCTGGTGGGTGTTTTTACCGACCGCCGGCCACAACGATATTCACTGCCTTTCGGCATGACATCAACATTGATCGGCCTGATACTGCTGGCCTTTGCCCCCAGCTTTGGCTTCGTGCTGCTGGCCGCCGCCTTTGTCGGCATAGGATCGTCCATCTTCCATCCTGAATCTTCCCGCATTGCACGACTGGCTTCGGGCGGGCAGCATGGGTTTGCCCAGTCGGTGTTCCAGGTCGGTGGCAATATGGGTACGGCCATAGGACCATTGCTGGCGGCCATCGTGATCGTGCCTTATGGTCAGCGCAGTGTGGCCTGGTTCGGACTGGCCGCCATACTGGGCATAGGACTGCTGCTACAAGTGAGCCGCTGGTATGCAGCACACCACATTGCCTCTGCTGGTAGCAGGAAACCTGTCAACGTGGCACCGTATTCCCGCAAGGTGGTCATAGGTGCTATCGCGATCTTGCTGATACTGATTTTTTCAAAGTATTTCTACGTTGCGGGCATCAGCAGTTTTTACACCTTCTACCTGATGGAACGTTTTGGCCTGACGGTGCAGAACGCGCAGTTGCATCTTTTTTTCTTCCTGTTTGCCTCTGCCCTGGGTACGGTGCTGGGTGGGCCTGTCGGTGACCGCATAGGCCGCAAGCCTGTCATTTGGGTATCCATACTGGGTGTAGCACCGTTCGCGCTGATGCTGCCGTATGCCAATCTGTTCTGGACCACGGCGCTGACGATTGTGATCGGGCTGGTGCTGTCTTCAGCGTTCTCCGCTATCCTGGTGTATGCGCTGGAACTCATGCCGGGCAAGGTGGGCATGGTGTCTGGCCTGTTCTTCGGTTTCGCCTTCGGCATGGGTGGACTGGGTGCTGCGGTGCTGGGTATTTTTGCGGACAGAACCAGCATTGCCTTTGTCTATCAGACCATAGCCTACCTGCCGCTACTGGGTGTGGTGGCTGCGTTGTTACCCAGGGAGGTACGACGCGTCTAGACTGGCAAGGACAGATTTACCGTTTCAAAACCTGCTAGTTCGCAGAGCCTCAGAATCGATTTTATTTGTCAGCCAGAGTGCTTCTCAAATTTTGATTCAGAATCTTGATTCATAAAACAGGAAGGGGACACGATCATGTGTCCCCTTCCTGTTTGTATATTCTGGTTTGTTGTTCAGTTAATCAGGATACTGAACTTCAAACTGATTACTCAAGCTTCCAGACAAAATCAACCTTGGCCCATAATTGATCAGCTTTGCCATCCTTGGTGCCTGGCTTGAATTTGCATTGACTCAGGGCGGTCAGTGCTGCCTTGTCCAGGCTCTTGGAGCCGCTGGATTTTTCGACCTTGGATTCAACGACCTTGCCATCTGCCGCAATCAGGAAACCCATGGTGACAGTGCCGGTTTCTTCATTCATCAGTGCTGCTTTTGGATACTTGGGTGGTTCGCAGGACTTGCTGTCCATGACAGGAGCAGTTTCTGCGGCCATGACGGAGGCACTGGCACATAACAACAAGGATGAGATGAGTAAGGATATTTGTGGTTTCATAGGACTCTTCTTATGCATTTTCTATTCAGTATAAAAAACTTCCAACAGATTTCAAGGCTAGACACTATTCGCAACAATTGCGGTTTTCAGCAGCGCTGATTGATGTCAGGCCACTGAAAATCAGCGATATCAAAATTCTTCCCATTCATCAGCGCTGTTTGCGGCAGCTGCTTTTTTGGGTGCTGCCTTGGCTGCGGGTAAAGATTTGACTGCGCTACTTCTGGCTTTGGTTTTGATGGAAGCCACAGGTTCAACACGGCGCACGGGTGCCGGAGCAGGTGTTGCCGGAGGGGCAATGTACTGGCTGCGTTCACCAGCATGCAATTTAAAGACGCTGACCACTTTCGCCAGTTCAGAAGCCTGGTCTTGCAGGCTTTGGGCTGCGGCGGCAGCCTGTTCAACCAGGGCGGCATTTTGCTGTGTCATGCCATCCATTTCTATGATGGCGTGATTGACGTGCTCAATGCCCACGCTTTGCTCCTGGCTCGCTGCACTGATTTCGGCAATGATGTCGGTCACATGTTTAACACTGGAGACTACCTGGTCTATCGTGACACCTGCCTGGCCAACCAGCTTGGTACCGATTTCGACTTTCTCGACCGAGGTACCGATCAGTGTCTTGATTTCTTTGGCGGCTGCAGCGCTGCGTTGTGCGAGATTACGCACTTCTGCCGCAACCACGGCAAAACCACGGCCCTGTTCACCGGCGCGGGCAGCTTCTACCGCAGCATTCAAGGCCAGGATATTGGTCTGGAAAGCGATGCCGTCAATGACGCTGATGATATCGACAATTTTCTTCGATGATTCATTAATGGAACCCATGGTATCAACCACCTGGGCCACCACAACACCACCCTGGCGCGCCACTTCAGATGCGGAGGCTGCCAGTTGATTGGCTTCACGCGCATTGTCGGCATTTTGTTTGACCGTAGTGGTCAGTTCTTTCATCGATGAGGTAGTTTTTTCCAGCGAGCTGGCCTGCTGCTCGGTACGGGAGGACAAATCCAGGTTGCCCGTCGTGATTTCACTCGATGCCGTGGCGATAGTGTCAGTACCATTGCGTACCTGCGCAACGATGTTCACCAGGCTGTCGCGCATGTTTTTCATTTCATACAGCAGGCTGTCTGCATCACCAGATTTCAGATTGATAGGTGCAGTCAGGTCACCGGCAGCAATCTGGCCAGCAATAGTGGCAGCATAATCTGGCTCACCGCCGAGTTGCCTGAGCAAGCTGCGGCTGATCATGAATGCAGCAAAGATGCCAGCAGCGACGGCGAGAGCGCCCAGTATGCTCATCATGCTGGTCGCAGCTTTAAATGCCGAACTTGCTTCTTCTGCCGTCTGAGTGTTGAGCTTGTCTTCCAGTGCAACGAGTTCATCCAGCGTATCCAGCCATTTTTTCTGTACCGGGCGCAGTTTCTTGATCAGGGTGATGGTCGCAGCCTCGGCATTATTCGCCAGGCCCAGTTCCTGCGCTTTGGCTGGCAAGGCGGCAGCAGCAGTTTCTGCTTCCTTCAGCTTCGCCAGCAAGGTTTTTTTCTCGCCAGAGGCATTGCCGTCTTCAGTTGCCATTTTGCTCAACTTTTCGTCAGCTGCCGCATACTGTTTGGATTGTTCGGCAATCTTTTTCAGTTCGGGCTCCATGTCTCCCGCATCATTCAACAGAGTCAGGTTACGCAAAGACACCATGCGGTCATATACGATCGCACGCATATCCAATGCCAGACGGGTCTCGGCATTGCTGACATTCACTATCTTCTCCAGTCGCCCCTGAATCTGGGACATTCTTGAAATGCCGACGATGGTCACGGCAATTAAAAACGTCAAAACCAGAGCAAAGCCCAGTCCCAGACGCCTACTTACGGTCATTTTTGATAAATTCATTTGCTTGGCTGGTGTGAAAAATGGTTGAGGAAGATGGGAACAAAGATGTTACAAATTACTACTTCACTTGCTTATCATTGCCGGAAAAATTACCATCAGGCTACTTTATCTTATTAATGCATGATATAGCGTGCATTTATTGAAAGTACGATGCTTATTCAGCGGAAAAGCAATAGATAAAGTTAGAAATATACTCGAATTTTGCTCGGTAGCAAGGGCTTTTTGCGTGCGTTTTCGCTCAAGAAACTGACTACAAGCCGCAATTTATTTCCATTTAGACAGGTATAAAAGTTTGCTTATTTTTTATGCAGCTTAACTATACTTGCCGCAGTTGTCCGACGACTGAATTTTGTTCACAAATTTCACGATTTCTCCATGGCAATATCGCTTTATTGAAAAATCATCATGTCTCTGAAATAGAAGGAAAAATTTCGTTAAAGAAAGAAAATTTATTTTCAGGATTTCTGCCAAATAGTAAAAATTTGAAAAAAAACCCGGACAAGTCCGGGTTTTTTTATGACTGAAATTGGCGTATCAGTATTTGTATTGCGCTGTTACATAGAAGGTGCGGCCCAGAGGGTCAGTATAGCGACCATCGTAACCAACCTGATTACCACCACCGGTGTTACGGATAGTGAATGGTGGATCGACATTGAACAAATTGCGGATACCGCCAGTGATCGTCAGATTCTTCATAGGCTTGGCCTGGAGCTGATAATCAAAAGTCGTGTAGTTGCTGACATCACGGTTCATATCGACATAGCCACCAACGCTGCCATCGGCATTCACGGAACGTACATAGCCATCATCAGCAGATGCGACTTTGTCATGGTAGCCGGAACGGTAGTTCATGGTGACGCTATGGGTGTATTGCTCGGATACTTTCAGGGAAGCGACCAGCCTGGAAATGATACGGAAAGTCACATCATCATAAGAATCAAAACGACCTATGCTGCTTTCTTTCTTGGCACCTGGCACATCTTTTTCTGCTGTCAGCATGTAAGTACCGGACCAGTTCACGCTCAGCTTGCCGATAGGTGTCGCTGATTTAAGTGTCGCATCCCAATCCACACCGGAATAACGGGAGCTGGCCAGGTTCACAGGACTACGGTTTGCCACCAGAACTTTGGATTTCTGGATAGGATCGTAGTACAGGGAAATGTATTGATCAGCCAGTGAAGGTGTCGTGAAAATCAGATCCTGAGACAATTTCTGGATCTGGTTTTTCAGTTTCACATCCCACCAGTCCAGACCCAGGGACAGGTTGCTGGTTGGTTCGAGGCGGAAACCGAATGCTGCCTGTTTGGATTCTTCTGCTTTCAGTGCATCTGCACCTGTGCTTGGATTACCTTTTTTCAACAGACCGTATTCAGACGTGCCACGGCAGTATGGGAAACGTGGATCAGTTGCCTTGGTGATAGGGCAAGGGAAGAAGTTCGAAGAACCATCGTTTTTCAATGGATCAGAAATATCATTCAGTGTAGGTGCCTTGAAGCCTGTACCGTAAGAGCCGCGCAGCATCAGGCTCTGGACTGGCTGGTAACGTGCAGACAATTTGTAGGTTGCCTTGGAAACCGACACACCCTGGGTACCAGGTTGGGAAGCATTGCCATTGACGTCATAGCTGACATTGTCTTTCTTGACGGCGTCGTAGCTGTCATAACGCAAAGCTGCTGTGACATCCATGTTCTTGATGACAGGCATCAGCAACTCACCGAAAGCACCCCAGCTCTTGCGGGAAGCAACCAGACCCTGGGAACCGGTGGAACCACCGATGATCACGTCTGTCCATGCCGGATGTTGCGGGCCAGGGCCTTGTACCAGCTCGCTAGGCGCATCATTGAATGACTGCTTGGTGGTATCCGCACCCAGACCCAGTTGGGCCTTGCCGCCACTCATATCAAACAACTCTTTGGAAGCGTGAGCACTCAGGACATCAATCTTGGATTTGGTGACACTGAGGTTTTCGTTCAACACTGCCGGTGCCAGGATGGCAGATGCATTGGCATTGACGATGTAAGGGTTATAAGCACCGGATTTGACCAGGGCATCAAAACGGTTAGCACTCATGTAACCGGAAACAGCGTCATCTTTCTCTGTATTCTCAGAGTGTGTATAGCTGGCGCTCAAATCCCAGCCCAGATAGTTGCTGTCTATTCCCAGAACCAGATGACGTGCCTCAGTTTTATAGTCGTCGGCACGGCCGCCTGCATCACGTGCGCGGAAGTAAAAGAATGCATCCGTTACATCAGCAGGATTGATACCTTGTCCTGCAAGCAGTGGTACGACGGATTTGTTATAGGCACCGATGTAATTCGGGTTGATGACCTTCTGACCTGTGACCGGATCGGTACTGAAAGTCGTCAGAGGCTGGGCCGGCGCTGCATAGCGTGCCTTGTTGGAGAAGTTGGACATGACCAGTTCACCGAACAGGGTAGTGTCCTTGCCTATCTTCAGGTTACCGGAAGCGAAGAAGCTGTCACGTTTCAGTTCTGGCAGCAATTGTACGGTAGAGGCATAGTCATAACGGCAAACACCACCACGCTCGAAAGTGCTGGGGCCATTACATTTGCCAGTGTTCACCAGATCAACCGAGAAGGTTGCGTTATTGCCCTTGGAATCATAGATATCGGCATTCGCAGGTATCGAGTTGATACTGGTTTGCCAGGTGGCGTACATCTTGCCATCTTTCATGAACTTCTGGACGCCGGAATTGGCGAAGCTGCGCTGAGTTGCTTCCAGCGGCTTTTGTTCGTCATGGCTATAGGCAAACAAGACATTGAAGCCGTCTTTTTCAGGATCGCCAAAGCCTTTGGAAATAGAGAAGTTACCGCTACGGCCACCGCTTTGCTGCGGGCTGGTCAGGGTTGCTTCTACATTCAGGTCAGTCTGGTTCTTTTTGAGGATGAAGTTGACGACACCGGCAATCGCATCAGAGCCATACAATGTGGAAGCACCGTCAGTCAGGATCTCGACGCGCTCAACGGCAGACAGAGGAATACTGCCAAGGTTGACGGCACTACCTGTGCCATATGGCGCCATGCGGCGGCCATTCAACAATACCAGGGTGTAGTCAGTACCGATTGCATGGATAGAGGCAGACTGACGACCGGCACCACCACCATTGACGGAAGTGGATGCAGTGATAAAGCCCTGCATGGCAGGAAGGGCAGCGACGAGGTCGGCCACATTATTTGCACCGCTTTGTTCGATGTCTTTACGGCTCAGAGTTTGCACAGGCAATGCGCCTTCTTGTGCTATCCGTTTGATCGAGGAACCGGTAATTTCTACTTTTTGTACGTCTTGCGACATCGCTGGCTGTGCCAGCAAACCTGCACCGACCGCGACACCACCCAGGAACATCAGGCGTACTGATCGGGCCAACATTTTTTCTACCATGACTAAACCCCCAAAAATGTAACTAATGAGCGAGGCTGCCTGGACAAGATCCCGGTTGGTAACCAGAACCCCCTATTTGCCCACAGCAGCCAGATTTCTTTTTTAGATTTTTTCTGCCGGAAAATGATCAAAAGCAATTCGTCGCAATTTGTTCATCATTTGTCTGTTTCAATTACCGCCGCATTTTCCGAAAAAAAATCTCCTTGTCATGGAACCATTTGAAAACTTTGATGTCAAGACCGCTCATTTCGTTTGGAAAACGTAAATTTTCTTGCCTTTAAGTGAAATTGTTAAAAATGTGCATGTCATAAATTTACGCAAGATCAACTGTTGTGTAATAACGTCGGCCTGCGATATTTATATTTAATTTAGCCAATTATTCATATCCAAGAATTTGCACGCGGCTAAAACCTGAAATGACAGGATAAAAAATGGGCGTTTATAGACCTTGCACCATTTTGGACTTTAAATGCCCTTGCTTTTTTCATCATCTGAAATTTGTATGTACAATTTCGACTGATTTCAGCAATTTGAGAAACGGAACAATCTTTCCGACAAGTACTATAGAGAGCTTCATTCAATTACTTGAGCTGTCTCTTAATGACAACACGTTATGCTTCAGGCATAAAATGTTATGTGTTTTAGTAACAACTTTCTTTCCCTAGTCACCGTCATCAAATTGGAATACGCGTGCTTAAATTGGCAATAAGTCACCAAAAAGCCAGCAAATCCCGCACATGCTTAGTCAATAATGTGTGGCCTGTCTCAGCAATTGTGGAGGCGGCAAGCCTATGGGAGCATTTGATACTTCGGGCAGATTTGTCAATCCAACCGGTACTCTTGCAAACTCAATGCACGGTGTTGACCAGGTCATTCAAGTCATGCCGGTAGGCTGCAGGGGTATTACCTGTCCAGTCCTTAAATGCCCTGATAAAGGAATTCACTTCCTGAAATCCCAGGAGGTAAGCAATTTCTCCCTGAGAAACAGAGGCAGTGCTCAGATAATGCAGCGCCAGTTGCTGGCGCGTGGCATTGAGTATGTCCTTGAAACTGGTGGATTCTTCACTCAGTTGCCGCTGCAGGCTACGCTTGCTGAGGGCCAGATGTCTGGCAACCGACTCTATCGAATATTCACCTGCTGGTAATCCCTCCAGCAATACTGCCCTGACACGCTCACTGATCTTTGCCGTCGCATCAAGTGTCGATAGACGCTTGCGCAAACCCGGCTCGAAATATCCCCACATGGCTTCATTGGCAGTCAGGAAGGGTCTGGCTGCATCCTGGGCAGAAAATGTCAGCCTTATGAGTGCCCCTTTTTTTGGCGGGAGGCCAAAGTATGCGGCATAGTCGTCCAGGTTTGCGGGCACCTCCGGCAGCATCACCTCCAGCGGAATGACACGGTAGCGTGTGCCCAGGCGAATGAGTTGCGTGAGAAAGACCAGCTCTGTCATCGCCAGACTCTTGGGAATATGGCCTTCATTGCCATAGCACTCCAGCGTAATGACAGTTTTGGCCTGCCCGGCCTGCACGTTCAGTGTCATTGGCCCGACCAGCTTCTTGAATGCAGACAAGCGCTGCATGGCGACATTGAGGTTGGGGCTGCACAAGCTCGCGAAAATCGGTGGGTCAAATGCTTCAACCGAGATGGCCGCGCCAACCAGCAGCGGCAGTGATGCTACTCCAGCCGAGGTCTCTATGGCTTGCCACAAGCCGAAATACTGGGCTGCAGTAATCGTGCTGTCCTTGCGCGTAAACAGGTCTGCCGGCAACTGCGCCAGACGCAGCAAGTGATCGGGGTTGAGACCCATGTCGCTGAGCAGCAGTCGCCAGCCAGGCTGGACAGAGAAATGGGTCGCTCTCTTCATTTTTTTCAGTTCACCCTGCTAAGGTTGACGCTCAAGGCTTGGGAATCTGCCCACTGTCTATCATTTGCTGAAACATATCCTGAATTGTAACTTGCAAGGGACGGTAAGACATCCCAAGCTCGCGGATGCTCTTGCCATTGTCTGCCCGCCAGGCATAAGCAACATTTCTGGAGATCATTTTGCGCGTGATGCTTTTGTCAGCAAGAGGCGCGACCAGCCAGACCAGCCATTTTGGCAGGATGCGGCGCGGTACCGGGTAGGCATTGTATTTCGGCAGCAGGCCCTGGGCTATCATGGGCAGCGAGCTGTCATGTCCTGAAACGATATGGCGTCCTTTGGCGTCTGGCAGATAGGCAGCGCGCAGATGAGCTTCGGCCACATCACGCACATCGACGGCACCACAGCCTATATCGGGGATACCGGCCTTCATGTGCCCGTCCCCAACTGGCGGACGAAATTGAAACTTTCCGAAGAAGTGGCTTGCGTACTCAAGCCGGGACCAAGAATGAAGCTGGGGTTGATGACAACCAGGCTCCAGCGGGTCTGCTGTTTCGCGATTTCCCATGCCAACTGTTCGGCTACCGTCTTAGAGTACGAATAGGGTACATGTTGCAATGAAGAGCTGGTATTCCAGATGTCTTCGGTCAATACCTGGCCGGGCGTGTTGGCAACATCTGCACAGTCGCCATAAATGGCGGCACAACTGCTGGTCAGCACCACGCGTGTTACTGATGCGGTTTTGCTGGCTGTTTGCAGCACATTTTGTGTCCCTAGTTTTGCCGGATCGACGAGATCCTTCTGGGCATCGCTGACGTCCAGCCTGAATGGGGAAGCAGTATGAAAAACGATTGAGCATCCCTGCATGGCTTCTGCATAGGACCCCTCGTCAAGCAAGTCAGCTTTGAAATAACGTATGCTGCCCGGCAATTTAAGAGCCATCTGGTCCAGATGGGCAAGTTTTGCTGCATCCCCGGGGTTACGGACGGCAGCATGGACGGTCACACCTTCTTCCAGCAATCGTTTCACTATCCACCCAGCGACATAGCCGGTAGCGCCAGTCACCAGGACAGGTTTGGTCTTGTCTATATTCAGCATGCTTTGCTCTCACAGGTTTCAATGTTTCAATTCATGGAAATGCCTGCCATGCAACAGCTCTGGCGGCGGCTTTGATTGACATTTTCCCCTGAGACTTGCATGCGGGCACTATCAAAGCGCGCCACATGATATGCAATGCACGCCATGGACATGACGGCCATAACCATGCCGTATGCAGATACACATACGCATGCCGCAGGTCATAAACAAAAACCCCCACAAGCAAGCTTGTGAGGGTTTTGTCTTTCAACCTGCCTTGGTACTGGCATCACCAGCGCAAACCTGGTGATGCCGGAACTCAAGCCATGCTGTCAGTTACGTCAACATTAGAATGTGTAACGTCCACCGATGTTCCAGTAACGGCCAACTGCGCCGGACTGATGCAGGGATGGGTTGTAGTTGATACGACCATAAGTCTGGACGTCCAACGGTGCCATCTTGTCGAACAGGTTGGTGATGGATGCTGTGAATTCCAGGTTTTTGGAATATTTCCATTTACCGAACACGTCAACTGTCGTGAAGGAAGCAATACGGCAACCGAGGTAAGGCTTACCGTTGGCATCAACGTCGAGGCAGTCGCCACCGATTTCATTGGTGTCGCTGATACTGGATACATGGTTGATGTTACCGGACAATGTCCAAGGACCACGTTCCCAACCCAGGCTGACGCTGACTTTAGTACGTGGAGTACCGCCGTCACCAGACAAGTTCACGTCACCGTGAGTACCAGCAAATTCATGCGTAGTACCATCGGCATCAGTTCTCTTGAACTCGTTCATGTAAGTAACAACCAGACCAGCATTCAACTTGCCGTTGCTGCCCATGTCATACTTCGCACGCATATCCAGATCCAGACCGGAAGTTTGTGTCTTACCAGCATTCAGGTAAGGCGCTTTCACCATCAGGATAGGACCAACCAGGCCAGGGAAGTTGGTTGTTGGTTCGCCACGGACGATTTGTGCATCTGGGTAGCCAGCTGGATTGTTAACAATCGCACCTGGGTCAGAACCACCGATTTCGCCGTCACGGACAATTTTCCACCAGTCCAGGGAGATGCTGAAATTCTTGATCGGTTCTACAACCAGACCAAGGCTGTAGCTCTTGGAAGTTTCAGGCTTGATGTTTTTGTTGCCGATTGTGATAGCACCAACTTGTTGTGATGAGCAATCAGCTGGCAGTTTAGTGACAGCGCAACGGATAGGATCGCTGGCAATGTTGGTAAATGCAGCTACAGCGGAATCACCGTTCTCTGCCGCGCTAGGAGCACGGAAGCCTTCAGCATACGTACCACGGAATGCGACGGTATTGGTAGGCGTGAATTTGAAGCCGGCTTTAGGCGTAGTGGAACGGCCATAGTCAGAATATTTATCTGAACGGGCAGCCAACTGGAATTCCAGGGTTTTCAAAACTGGAATAGCCAACTCTGTGTAGATCGCGCTAACGTTGCGTGAACCTTTGGCAGCAGAGTAACCCAGACCAGCGATGTCATTCGTGTTAGTGAATGGTGTTGCTTCGCTGTTGGTTTCTTCTTTACGGTACTCAGCACCTACGGCAATCGCCAATGGACCACCTGGCAATTGTGTCAGTTCACGTGTTGCTTTGAAATCGACAGAAGTGCTCTTCGTCACACCAGAGTTTTTCAAAGTTGGAGAAACCAGTGCCAGAACTTCAGGTGTATTTACACGACCTTGGCCAATACGGAAAGTACCATTCGCCACTGCTGCTTTCAAAGCAGATTGACGGTAGTAACCGTTTTGAGTCTTGTCTGTTTTGCTTTCAGCATACAGGAAGCCTGCATCGTAATCCCACTCAGCAACTGTGCCTTTTACGCCAGCCAGGAAACGGGTAACAGTTGTTTCCAGATCGGCAGTACGTGGACGTGCAGCGTCAATCCAGCGTGGACGTGCGCGCGCATCAGCAAATGGATTGTCTGGATGGCCGATAGGCAGCAACAACTGGTCAGGACCTGTACCAGTATTGTTGACACGTGCATTGACCAGATCGAAACCTGCGCCAGTCAGGCCAGATGGTGTAGTCTGTGTTTTTGCCTTGCTGTTGAACAAACCGAGTTCTGTGTAAGCTGTAGTTTTGTCATTGATGGCAAAAGTACCGCGTGCGTACAGATTCAGGTTTTGTGTTTCTGGCTGAATAGTCTGGTAGGCGACTGGGTCAAACAAGCAACCACCACCAGCATTATCCAAAGATGTGCCGCCAACTGGATCCAGATTTGCTGCAGAGCAAGTGCCTGGCAATTGTTGAACACCGCGACCAGCGATAGTGCCGCCAGTTGCACTTACTGGACGTACTGTACCCAGCATATTGCTACCACCGGCATTCCCGGAAGTGATGAAACCACCGCGTTGATCACGGCCACCCCATGGACGTGCATCAGCCTGGCCGATGTAGTCACTGCGGTCTTTTTGCCAGATTTTTTCTTGTTTCTTCGCATCAATCGTCATGAAGACGTTGTACTTGTCTTGTTGCAGATTACCGAAACCGATCGCAGCGGATGCGCTCAGGTTGCGGCCATCGCCACGGGAAGACTGGCCGATATTGGCGGCAACAGATTGACCAACGTAGTTTTGACGCAGGATCACGTTAACCACGCCAGCGATAGCGTCAGAACCGTAAATCGCGGATGCGCCATCTTTCAGTATCTCGATACGGTCAACTGCATCCAGAGGGATGGAGTTCAAATCGACGAAGCTGCGTTGACCGTCATCACCGAAACCATACGGTGCTGTGCGGCGGCCATTGATCAGCACCAGAGTGGAGCTGACGCTCAGACCACGCAGGGAAACGCCGGAAGCACTACCAGCGAAACCGTTAGTGAAAGAGCCACTGATACTACCGTTATTGTCGGCAGAGATACTGCGGACCACATCAGCGATAGAAGTTTTACCTGTTTGTTCGATGTCTTTGCGGCTCAGAATTTGAGTCGTTGCAACACCTTCTGTTTCAGTACGTTTAATACTGGAACCGGTAATTTCAACTTTCTGTACACCTTCTTGTGCGAAAGTTGGTTGAGCCATCATACCCATGCTCAACAACAAACCACTGGAACAGATCAGTCTTACCGATCTTGAAATTGTTTTTTCTTTTATCACTATTGCGCTCCGTTCTTTATATGTTCTAAACAAAATCCGGCAAAAACCAAACAAACTTTGCCAGATTGCAAAATTACCAAATAATATGGAAATTTTTTTTTACGCGTGGGAAATTCTGAGAAATTACTTTCAAAAAATTTGCCTCAGCATGAGAACATTTAAGAGATTCCATTGTCAATATTGATAGAATGCATGCAGCAAAAAAACAACAAGATGGAATTATGACAAGCTGCAGACATAGTGCAGTGTCTGCTTTTGACTATGGAAACAGAGGGAAGTTCCGCAGAAAGCTGAAATTTTTAAATTAGTAGTGATCAATGGAAACATTGCCACTAAATAAATATTTTCCGAATACCCCATCCTTTTTGGGATGGGGATAGTCCGGGAAAATTTTGCACCAAAATGTATCAAAATAAAACAGTTTGTACCACTGAATAGTTTATTTTGACTATATTTAACTGAAATTCCTGCAACTTTCTCATCTAAACGACTGCTCAATACAGGAAATACAAACAAAAAACCCCGGCGCACCGGGGTTTTTTGTTTGCCTGAGCTACCGGCGAATACGGAAAACTTATTTTGCCGAGGCTTCTGCAGAAGCTGCTGCGGGTGCAGCTGCCTTGACTTCAGGTTCCTTGAATTTGGCACCACCGGCATTGGCCAGGTGAACAACTGCACGGGCAACTTCAATATCATCCAGGTCAGGATTACCGCCTTTGGCCGGCATGGCACGCAGGCCACCCAAAGCATTGGCAACTACCTTGTCATAACCCTGGGCAATGCGTGGGCCCCAGGCTGCAGCATCACCAAATTTGGGAGCACCAGCAGCGCCGCTGTCATGGCATGCAGAGCAGATGGTTTTATAGACTGTTTCACCAGATTGCAAAGTCTTGGGACCATTGGCATCCTTGAAATTGAAACCCTGGTCAGCCACTGGGGCGATACGGGCAGCAACAGCCTCTGGCGTCAGTGCAGACGAACCTGCGCCGACTTTTTTGTCATTCGATACATACTGTACCAGCAAGACAATGGCGATAATGGGGACCAGGAATCCGGCAAGAACTGCAACGATGAGTTGCTTAGGGGTCTTGATCGCTGATTCGTGTTCGTCGTGCGCGTCGCTCATGGTTTCCTCAATGCAAATAAATTAGATACAGAAAATCTGTTTGCCTATGCTGGCAGGCAAGTTAAACCGCAGATGCCAAAGCTTGGGATTATAGTGCGAAAGCATCGTGTTTGGAATGAAAAGCAGCCTGTACCAGTCAAGATTCGGGAAAATCTGGCTGCTTTAACGACAATTTCCCTGCTTTGATACGCAAGGTCTGGCTCAATTTGGGTTAGAATGTTGCCCTTGCATCACCCTGTATCACTTGTGCATGTCCATGCATAATTTACGCGCCAGTAGCTCAGTTGGATAGAGTACAGCCCTCCGAAGGCTGGGGTCGCACGTTCGATTCGTGTCTGGCGCGCCATAATTTTCTTGCCCCTTTTCCCTGTCCCCTGCTGCACTTGGCATTTTTGTATGTCCGGGTTGCTTTTCTTGATATATTTGTACTAAGCTTGACTGCTTTAGGTTTGCATCACGGTTCCTGCCATGCCTGGTCATACAGGTGCCGCCCCTCATTGCTTGGTATTTACTATATTCATAAAGGTCACTACATGAAATCATCGCGCATGCAACTCAGCAGCTTGAGTCTGTCCCTGGCATTGGCTTTCACTACCCTGGTGCATATCCCGCCCGCCATCGCGGCTGAAAATGCGGCGGCAGCCAAAGCCGCGCTGCCAGCCGGCGTGCAGTTTGTGCGTCAGGTCGAGGGCATAGATGAATACCAGTTGGCGAATGGCATGCGTGTCTTGCTGGTACAGGACGCCAGTAAACCGACAACAACTGTCAATATTACCTACCGTGTGGGCTCACGCCATGAAAATTATGGCGAAACCGGCATGGCGCATTTGCTCGAACATCTGATGTTCAAGGGCAGCAAGGCCCATCCGCGCCTGTGGGAAGAAATGTCGCAACGCGGCGTGCAATTCAATGGTACAACCTGGCTGGACCGCACTAATTACTATGAAACCTTTGCGGCCAAGCCTGAAACCCTGGCCTGGGCCATCAGCATGGAAGCTGACCGCATGGTCAATTCCCGCATTTCTGGTGAAGACTTGAAGACAGAATTCTCGGTCGTGCGCAATGAAATGGAAAAGAATGAGAATTCCGGCGTCGGCATCCTCATGCAGCGTATCATGTCAGCCGCCCATCAATGGCATAACTATGGCAAGGACACCATAGGCGCGCGTACTGACGTCGAGAATGTCAATATCCCGCACCTGCAAGCCTTCTGGCGTAAATATTACCAACCTGACAATGCCACCCTGATCGTGGCGGGTGCCTTTGATGCCAAACAGGCGCTGCAATTGATTGCCACCCAGTTTGGCAAAATACCGAAGCCAAAACGTGCACTGGAAACCACGTATACATTAGACCCTGTGCAGGATGGCGAGCGCGATGTCATCGTGCGCCGCGTCGGTGATTCACAAGTGATCGCTGCCCTGTATCACACCGTGCCTGCAGCCCACCCAGATTATGCTGCGACAGAAGCGCTGGCGCTGATCCTCGGTGACACACCGAATGGCCGTCTGTATAAAGCCCTGGTTGAAACCAAGAAAACTGCGGATGTCTTCCCTTGGGCAGCCAATCTCGAGGAACCAGGCTTTTTGATGCTGGGGGCAAACTTACGTACCGAGCAAAATCTGCCAGAAGCCAAGAAGATATTGCTGGAAACCATAGAGAGCTTCGACAAGTCGCCAGTGACTGAAGCAGAACTGGCAAGGGCAAAAGCCAAGCTGGATTCAGATATTGCCCAGGTATTCAATGACCCTGAAAAATTTGCCGTATCCCTGTCTGAAAACATCGCCTCTGGCGACTGGCGCCTGTTCTTCCTGTTCCGTGACCGCGTCAAGGCGCTCAAAGTGGATGATGTACAACGCGTTGCCACTACCTGGCTCAAATCCAGCAACCGCACCTCGGGCAGTTTTATCCCTACTGAAAAACCTGACCGCTCTCCAGCGCCTGCCAAGGTTGCAGTGGATGAGCAGATCAAGCAATTCAAACCCGGCGTAGCAATCGCCCAGGCAGAAAACTTTGTCGCCTCTGCCGACAATATCGACAAACGTACAGTGACGGGCGCACTCAGCAATGGCATGAAATATGCGCTGCTGCCCAAGACCACACGCGGCAATACTGTCGTGCTGTCCATGCATATCAACCTGGGTGATGAAAACAGTTTGAAAGGCAAAGCCGGTGCCGCCGAGCTGGCTGCTGCCATGCTCAGCCGTGGTACAGAAAAACTCAGCCATCAGCAATTTACGGAAGAACTCGACAAGCTCAAGGCCAAGCTGCAAATCAATGGCAATGCGACCATGGTGAATGTCCAAGTAGAAACCATACGCGACAATCTGCCACGCGTACTGGAACTGGTACGCGATGCCCTGCGCCAGCCCGCTTTCAATGAAGCTGAATTCACGCAACTGTTGAATTCGCAACTGGCACAACTGGAAGAGTCCCGCAAAGAACCACAATCAGTCGCTGTTGATGCCGGTAAAAAAGCCCAAAACATTTATTCCAGCGATGACCCGCGCTACTATCGCAGCATCGATGAACAAATTGCCTACCTGAAAACGGCCAAACTGGCCGATGCCAAAGCATTCTGGAAAGAGTTCTATGGTGCCAATCATCCAGGCCAGGCGCAAATTGCCGTAGTGGGTGAGTTTGATGCCAACAAGGTAAAAGCGGAATTGCAAACGGCCTTTGGCGACTGGAATACGCAGAAAAAATTCACCCGCGTTGCCCGACCTTATCAGGCCACCAAGGCAGATGATAAACAAATCATCACACCGGACAAGGCAAACGCCTTCTTCTATGCTGGCATGCAACTGCCGCTGGGCATCAAGCACCCTGATTACCCTGCGCTGGTTTTGGGTAACTACCTGCTGGGTGGCAGCGCCAATTCACGCATACTGAACCGCATCCGTCAAAAAGATGGGGTCAGCTATGGTGGTGGTTCCGGCTTCAATGCTTCTGCACTCGATGAAGTAGCGACTTTCTCAGTAGGCGCTATTTATGCACCGCAAAACCGTGCCAAGCTGGAAACCGGCATACGCGAAGAAATCAACCGTGTACTGACTGAAGGCTACACACAGGCAGAACTGGAAGATGGCAAGAAGAGCCTGATCCAGCAATACCAGCTCGAACGCAGCCAGGACGCCGCACTGGCACCGACATTGGCGAACAATCTCTACCTGGGCCGCAATATGCAATACCGTGCTGAAGTAGAGAAAAAGATACAGGCATTGACCGTGACACAGGTAAAAGAAGCCATGGCCAGACACCTGGGATATGAAAAAACCGTGCGCGTATTTGCGGGTGATTTTAAATAATTAGTTTTAGTAGTTTTTAAGAACTGGGCTTGCACATGATTCTGTGCAAGCCTTTTTCATTACTTCTCCTGATTGCTCATCATGCTCAACACCACCACTGAAGCTTACCAGTTGCTGTCACACCTTGGCGCAACAGAACGCCTGCTTGCCCATGTCAAACTGGTCGGTGAAGCGGCAGATTTGCTGATCGCACAATTTGAAGACATGGGCCTGGCATTCGATGCAAATCTGATACGTCTTGGTGCCGCCATCCATGACGCCGGGAAAATCCTGCATCCCAATGAACTGGATGGCCCCGGCTCACTGCATGAGCCTGCTGGTGAAAAAATGCTGCTGGAACAAGGCGTGCAGAGTATCGTCGCCCGCTGCTGTGTGACTCACGCACAATGGCAGGGAGAAGGCTTGAGCCTGGAAGAATTAGCCGTCGCCACTGCTGACAAGTTATGGAAGGGCAAGCGCGAGGCTGAGCTGGAAATGAAACTGATACAGGCTATCGCACGGCAAAAGCAAGTCAATCACTGGGATATTTTCACCATGCTTGACGACGCATTTGAAACCATAGCCGCTGGTGGCAGCGACAGACTGGAACGCAGCAGATATCCAACTAGCGCTTAACATTGTCCCACCCTGAATTACCCTTCACAAATATCAGAGATCATCAAACAGCATGCCCTGGCTGACTTGCCGCTCATTGCTGACATCCGCCTCTCTGACCAGGGCACTGGCCCTGACACCCAGCAAACGAAAGCGATGTTCCAGTGCCACTCTGCGCAAACATTCCCCGGCTGTCCTGCGTATGACGGCAGGATCAGCCGTGGCGACAGGAATGGTGATGTCACGCGTAGAGATACGAAAATCGGTATAGCGTATCTTGATGCCCACGGTTTTGCAGCGGTAACCCTTTTTTGTTAAGTCCCTTGCCAGGCGGGTGCAGAGATCAGTAAAAATCTCGGTCAAAACCGCCCTGTCATGCACGGCATGCAAGTCGCGGTCAAAGGTGGTTTCCCTGCTGATGACCTTGGGCTCTGACTCTGTAGAAATCTCCCTGTCATCAATGCCACGCGCGGCGTTATACAGCCAGCCAGCATAGTTACTGCCAAAAGTCGTTTGCAGCAACCCCAGGTCTGCATTGAACAGCTCACCCACGGTGTTAATACCCAGGCTTGCCAGGCGCGCAGTTGCTTTTGGCCCTATGCCATTCACTTTTTTTACCGGTAAGGGCCATATCCGCGTTGGCAGGTCTTCCATATTCAATATGGTAAGACCGTCAGGTTTGTCCAGGTCAGAGCCTATCTTTGCCAGCAGCTTGTTAGGAGCGACACAAATTGAGCAGGTCAGACCGGTTGCCTCAGCAACGGCCCGCTTCAGGCTATTTGCCAGTTCGCGCGTTTCTTGCGGATGGTCGCTCAGGTCAATATAGATTTCATCTATGCCGCGATTTTCAATTTTCGGCGCAATCTTGCCGACCGCTTCTTTGAACAGCCGGGAGTAATGACGATAGGAATCAAAATCTGTCGGCAGCAGATACACATCTGGCGCCAGCTTTGCTGCCTTCATGATGCCCATCGCAGAAAATATACCGAGCGCCCGCGCTGCATAAGTCGAGGTGGTAGCGACACCGCGCCCTACATAGTCTTTGATGCGCGAAAATTCATGAGTGCCATCACCTCTGGGAATAGGACGATGTGAAGAACCTCCGCCTATGAGTACAGCCTGGCCTTTGAGTTCTGGATAACGCAACAATTCCACAGATGCATAAAAGGCATCCATGTCCAGATGGGCAATCCTGCGCGGTTTAGTATTCATGGCAATCAAGCACTACCTTGCAATGCATCATGGTCTGCGTCGTGCGACTGATCATTAGCTGCCACTGGGTAGCAAGACCACCACACTGCGCACTGTATAAACATTTTCAAGAACTGCGCCACTTAAAGAATAAATAAGATTAAAAAGCGAAATTAAAAACAAGATCAAAAACTGGATTAAAAACAGGAATAAGCTATTTTATCCTGAATTGCACAAATAACTGAACATACATACAGCAAAACCCGATTTTCCAGCAAACAGAGAATTACAGCCACACTCTGTTTAAGCTAAGATAGACTCATCCTGCATTTATCGCTTTTTCCTGCATTTTCTAATGGATTAATGATGAAAAAACTGCTTTCCCTGCTTTTTGCATTCAGTCTGGTATGTGGCCTCAGCCCGGCCAGTGCTGCCCCACCTCAGGCTTATGATGAAACCGCCGACGCCCAGGCAGCGATCAACAAGGCCCTGGCGGAAGCCAAAAAAGTCGATAAAAAAGTCCTGGTCATCTTTGGTGCCAACTGGTGCAAGGATTGCCTGGAACTCGACAAATCCATGCATGGCAAGAATGAGCCTCTGCTAGCCACCAAGTTCATCACCGTTAAAGTGAATGTGGGCCAGTTTGACAAGAACAAGGAGCTGGTGGATTTTTATGGCAATCCTACCAAGAAGGGCATACCCGCTGCCGTCTTGCTGAGGCCAGACAATAGCGTGCTGTTTGCCTCCAAAGGTGGCGAGCTGTCGAATGCACGCAAGATGAGCGAGCAGGGCGTGTATGATTTTTTTGACGAAATCACCGCCCTTTACCGCTGAATAGTATGAAAAAGACTACCTGGCATGTCTGAGCTACCTGCAATGTCAGCCGAGCTTGTACCAGAAGAAACCGAGTTGGCGGCATTGCAACGCAGTCACGCCCTGCTATCCAATTTCTCGCGCTGCCTGCCGGGCATGTTTTATCAGTTCCGCCGCTATCCGGACGCCCGCTTTTGCCTGCCCTATGCCAGTGAAGCAGTAGAAACCTTTTTTGGTGTCAAGGCTGAGCAATTGCGTGAAGATGCCAGCTTCATGTTTGCCAAAATCCATCCCGATGATTTGCCAAAGATGATCGTGGCCGTGCGCAAGTCCTTTGCCGAACTCAGCCCCTGGCACCAGGAATACCGCATCATTGCAGATGGCCAGCCCGATCGCTGGGTCGTTGGCGATGCCACACCGGAACGCCTGCCTGATGGCAGTGTACTGTGGCATGGCTTCCTGAGTGACAATACCGAACGCAAACTCACCGAGCAAAGACTGCTGGCCGCCGAACGCCAGCGTAGCCTGGTCATGAAAGCCTCAAACCAGGGCTTGTATGACATCAACCTGCAAACCGGCGAAGGCAGCTTCAGTCCAGAATATTTGCAGATGCTGGGGCACGATCCCCGCGACTTTGCTCACCCTCAGCAATTCTGGGATTATTTCTGGGGCACTGGTGTCCACCCCGACGATGTCGCGAATCTCAAACACGCTTACAAAGCCCATGCAGCAGCAAAGGGCGCTGCCGATTACCACGCCGAGTTCAGGCAAAAAAACAAGGCTGGCGAGTGGCGCTGGATCATGTCGCTAGGCAGCATCGTTGAATGGGACAGCAAGGGCAAGCCCCTGCGCATGGTTGGTACGCACATCGATATCACCGAGCGCAAACAGACCGAGGAAATGCTGAGGCAAAACCAGGAGCTGCTTGAGTCCAACAAGAACCGTTATAAGGAACTGGCCAGGGAACTGGAAATCCTCATCACCAATGCCCCAGTGGGCATCATGTTTGTTAGCGATGGTGTCATCGTTCGGGCCAACAAGGCACTGGCAGAGCTATGCCGCTTCCCTGATGCCCAAGCCATGATAGGTGTCAAAACCACTTTCCTGTATCAGGGGCCAGAGGATTATCAAGCCTTCAGTGCCCAGGTCACGCCTGGCTTGCTGGCTGATGAGCTGGTGGAACTTGAATGGCATTTGCGCCGCTTCAATGGCGAATCATTCACTGGCCGCGTGGCCGGACGTGCGCTGCCAACCGAGAGCTATGTGCGCGGTGCCGTCTGGATGATAGAAGACGTCACCGAGCAAAGGGGAACCCTGGACGCCTTGCGCACCAGCGAACAGCGCCTGCAAAGGTTGATGAATTCCAGCCTGATCGGCATTATCCAGGGCAATGAAGCAGGCCAGATACTGGACGTGAATGATGTGTTCACCCAGTTCAGCGGTTATGACAGGGATTACCTGCTGACCCAGGACAGCGCCTGGGAAACCTTGCTGTCGCCACAGGATCTGAAGATCTGCCAGCAAGCCTATAAAGACTTGATACAGACTGGCACCACCGCCCCTTTCGAGATCATGCTGCTGCAAAGCGGGAATACCGGCGTACCCATCCTGGTAGGTCTCAGCCATCTGGAAAATTCTGAGCGTGGCTGGGTAGCCTTTGCGATGGATATCAGTGACAGGCTGCGCATGAACCGTTTGAAGACGGAATTCATTTCCGTCGTCAGCCATGAATTGCGCACCCCTCTGACTTCGATACGTGGGTCCCTGAGTTTGCTGGAATCCGGCGTCAGCGGCGTCTTGCCCAAACAGGCCGAGCACCTGATACGCATCGCCCACAACAACAGCAAGCGCCTGATCACCCTGGTCAATGACATCCTGGACATGGACAAGCTGGCCAGCGGCAAAATGATCTTCCGCTCAGAAGCACTGGACCTCGTTGCACTGGTACAAAATGCGCTGGAACTGCATACATCTTATGCCAGTTCACTCAAGGTCAACCTGGTACTCGACCACCACCCGCAACAAGCCTGGATACTGGCTGACCATGACAGGCTCATGCAAGTCATGGCCAACCTGATTTCCAACGCCGCCAAGTTTTCCCGCGAGGGCGAAACAGTGTTATTGCGCGTATTTGGCAAAGGCCCGCGTTACCGTGTTGAAGTCCGGGACAGAGGCGTAGGCATCGCCCCGGAATTCCAGGAACACCTGTTCGAACCCTTCACCCAGGCCGATGGCACGGACACCCGGCAAAAAGGCGGCACCGGCCTGGGCCTGTCCATCACCAAAGCCATGCTGGAAAAAATGCACGGACAAATCGGCTTTACCAGCACAGCCGGTCAGGGTTCAACTTTTTGGTTTGAGTTTGATGTATATCGTTAAAAACAGCCACGAAAATATACGCGCTACCAGCCCTCGTTTTATGGATGTAAAGTCTTCAGCAGAAACCCTAAGACCACCATATCCTTTTGTCTCTTTTCAATAGACTTGTCCGGCAGCGAAAAATGTGTTTGCCTGCTTGCGACGTAAAGAAAAGAATACATGTTCTTATGAAATTGACGGATCGCTGCATCTGTCTTTGCGCAATGCCATGCGGGCACTCTTTTATCGTTTTCACTGCAAGTCATCAAAAAGCTGGCCGATGATGCATCTGACTTCAACAAATTCTGGTAAGGACTCCACTGCCGTCTTGCCTGAGCTTCTTCTTTCAAACCCAGATTACCAAACGCTTCATCATCTATGCTGTCATTATGATGGATATTTGCAGTATCCAGGAACGGCACATCCAGCCATCCGCCTGTGATGATGGCCGGATTCCTCAGGGCGACCATCATTGCAATTGGCGCTCCAGCGCTGGTACCCGTGGTGACAATTTTTCCCGCGATAATCCATTGCTGCTCTATGGCCTTATTGATGCAGGCCTCGGTATCAAAAATGGCATTACTCTTTTTGATGGCACGGCCTTCTTCAGCCCATTTTCTTCCAAGTTCACCACCGCCGCGCGCATGGGCATAAATGCTGGCAATTTCGTTGGCATACAATACGCCCTGCATTGCACTGAACTGTGGCCGCAACGTCACACCATAAGCAGCATACACATTAACGACCGCAGGCAAAGGCCTGGTCAAGCCGGCTCTTCTAATCATCGTACAAGGTACTTCAGTGCCATCAACACTCTTGCCAAAATAGGTCTGCACATCGGTTTTAAATGGATAATTTTTTTTCTGTTCACTGATAAATTCACCATCCTGGTCAACATAGCCATAACTTATTTCACCACTTGATGCACTCAAGCGCAAACGTGGAAAGCGGCTATTTGTATTGCGTAAAAATTCTATTGCTGCTGCATCTTGCACTTGCTTGCTGGTGGCATAAAAATGCTCACCTTGCTCAGTTATGCCAGACAAGAAAAATTTTTCCGCTGCAGCATTTTTGCTCAGCACCAGAAACGCGTCATCCTTGTTAATAAATTTTGTGGTCAGCAATGGGTAAGTAGCCAGTAATTTACTTTTGGCTTTTTGATCGTAGGAAAAAAACTGCACTTCATTTGCCAACTGTTTTTTTGCCGGAGAATCAGCCTTGGCGTATAACACTCCTTTTGATGTTGCTACGAGCTTTGACACATTTTCAAGGCCGGTTGTTACAAATGCATTGCCTGCCTTGCTCTGACTCCACTCATAAACAGTGCCGCTGTCGTCTGTCCCGTGAACAAACGATATCCATGTTCTGTCATTTGATTTTGACCGGTACAACAACATGGCATTGTTAACCTCAGCCGATGGCAAGTCACTGTCCAACAAAATGCAGCTATCAGACTCCGCAAGCCATTTATTTATCCGGCATTTTTTATCCTTCAGCATATCAAGTCTATTGCTGGAATACAGCACTCCATTGTCAGCAGCAAATGCCATAGGTCTCTTCAATCGTCCCTGCAAAGTGTGAATATGCCTGGGCTGCTGATAACTCAGTGAAAAAATTTGGATAACAAGATCTGACTCATTTTCCCAGCCTTGCATTTGCACAGCGATGGTCTGCAAATCATCTGAAAATTTCACATCATCTATTTTGTATCTGCAGATATTGCCAATGATGGTTTGCAAGTTTGCTGCATTGATGTTGTGAGTGGCACCCGCATGTAAAGAAATGCGTAAATCTTCGCAACCTTGTCCAATCAGCGCAGGAACAATCCTCGCCGGGTAAGCGACACTATCTTCGAATTTTGATAGTTGATCAGAAACAGCATCATAAACGTCAACGTGGGCGACGGAGATATTCTGTCCGGTAAGCGCTTTTAAAGTATCTGCACTCTTTTGAGTTTGCTCATATCTGGCAATAGGTTTGAGCATATCCAGATGAAAATAGAAAAAAGGGTCTTGCAAACCCTTAACCGGGATCGAGTACCTGAATAAAGATAAGAGAAAAATTGCCAAACAAAACGACACTAATATGAAATATAAAAGTAACTTTCTCATTATTTTTTTGTACTCTGCATTTCACATTACTACATTAGTATTTAGATCAATAAATTACCGAACCAAGAACAATGCTTCTTTACTCAGCCCGGCAATTTTTAAATCAAATCAGCCACCAGATCTCTCAATCTCATCATCTATCTTTTTCTTATTTTTATTCTCTTTGTCATCTGCAGGGCCACCACAACCGGTCAAAATAATAGTCGCGATAACAAGGAGAGGGAGAAAACCACCAGAAACCTGCTGAACTTCCGCCATGTTTAATTCTTGCATGTAAAACTCCAAAAAAATATGTAAAAAAATATTCATCTAATGAGTAATTAGACATGCAAAGTATTGCAAAAATATACAAATAGTGTTAATAAATATTTTCTAAATAATATTTATTGGTGGCAAACCACGAATAGCAAAAACAAAATAAATGCTCACGTGAAGAACTCTCATAGAACATTTTAAAATTCAGAGGTTATTTAAGGCCTCGTCTTTGCAACAGCATTTCTACATGTGCCTTTTAACGTCAACTATTCATCCAATATGAAAGACCTGAATTCTGAAGGCGTCAAATTCACTGCCCGTTTGAATGCACGGCGAAAACTGCGGCTGTCTGAATAATGTAATTGTGCGGCGATATCGTCCAGGCTCATGTCGGTGTTACGCAAATAATGCCTGGCTTTTTCCATACGCAGGCTTTCTGCGATCTGGAAGTAAGAACAGCCTTCACGCGCCAGCAGTCTATGCAGGGAGCGCTCGCTGATGCCCAATGCGCTCGCCAGTTCCGGCACACTGCGGTAATCACATTGCAAGCCGACCAGTTTGTGCAAAAGGCTTTGCCTGCCTGTCAAGCCGACTGCGGCCAGCTCTGCATCGCAGCGCATTTTGCTGTTGGCGGCGAGGTCAGGGTCAGGGTTGATCAAGAAGGTATCGAGTACCTTGTTGCTGACGATGACGCGGCTGACATCTGCGCCATAGACGACGGGACATCCAAAGAAATTTTCTGCAACGGAACGGCTGGCTTGCCTGTTACCACGCAATTCTACTTTGTCGATTTGCAGAGTCGCACCACACAGGGCACGGCTGACGTTGATGGCGGTTGCCAGGTGATCGGCATCCAGGAAATCCTGTAACTCGCTATCATCAAACAGGGCGCGGGCTGTCAATACCGATGTGTGTTCGCCAGGCTCCAGTTGCAATTGCACCATGGCACCGGCGATCAACTGGTACTCCAGCCCAAAATACATGGCCTCTGACAATGTCGCTTGCGCCAGCATGCCACTCGCCATCGCACCAAGTGCAGGCAGAGACTTGCGGGCACCGGATAATATTCCCAGGTCTGCGCCACCATGATGCCGTGCCTGCAACAAACTCTCCCTGGCTTGCGCATAGCTGATGCGTACATCTTCAGGCGGCGTACCTTCTGCATTCAGGCCCAGTGCCGGGAACATGTCGTGCAAACGCCAGTCACGCTCACGGCCTATCGCCAGCAGACCCGAAAACGGGTGAGCCGGAAATACTGCGTCCTGTACTGAGAGCACTTTGTTGTTCATCTGCGCATTCGCTGCAAGCTGGCAGGATTTGTCCTTACGTTCTGGAGTCTGAAGATTTAATATCCTAAGCTACACCGGAACTCAGATTTCGGCAATATAGTGTGAACCACAATAATATTAAGAGACAATATGACAACTACTACACCCGACTACATCGTCGTCGGTGGCGGCTCCGGCGCTTGTGCCGTGGCTGGCCGCCTGACGGAAGACCCGAATCTGCATGTGACCATACTCGAATCCGGTGGCAAGGGTGATAGCTGGGTAGTCAATACCCCGGCGGGTGTGGTGGCGATGTTGCCGACAAAACTGAATAACTGGGCATTTGAAACCGTACCGCAACCCGGCCTGAATGGCAGGCGCGGTTACCAGCCACGCGGCAAGATGCTGGGTGGCTCTTCGGGCATCAATGCCATGGTGTATCTCCGTGGCCATAAACAGGATTATGACCAGTGGGCAGCGCTCGGCAATACTGGCTGGTCTTATGATGAAGTCTTGCCCTACTTCAAAAAATCAGAAAACAACGAAACCCATGGTGGCCACTACCATGGCCAGTCTGGTCCGCTGCATGTCAGTGAACTGCGCAGCGACAATCCTTACCAGCAAATCTATCTCGAAGCGGCACGGCAGGCAGGTTTCAATATTAATACCGACTTCAATGGCGAAGAGCAGGAAGGCGTGGGCATCTACCAGGTCACCCAGCATAATGGGGAACGCTGGACTGCGGCACGTGGCTACCTGCATCCGCACATGGGCAAACGCAATAATCTGCGAGTGGAAACCGGCTGCCATGTGACGCGCATATTGTTTGAAGGCAAACGCGCCATCGGTGTAGAGTACCGGCAGGGCGGACAGACCAAGACCCTGAAGGCAGGCAAGGAAATCCTGCTGGCGGCAGGTGCTTTCCAGACGCCACAATTGCTGATGCTGTCTGGCGTCGGTGATGGCAAGGCCTTGCAAGCGCTGGGGATACCCGTGGTACATGACTTGCCTGGCGTGGGCCAGAATTTGCAGGATCACCCGGATTTCGTCTTCAAATACCGCGCCAAGAGTCTGGACTTACTCGGCATTTCTGCCGGAGGCAGCCTGCGTATGGTGAAAGAATTCCGCCGCTATCAAAGCCAACGACGTGGCTTGCTGACTTCAAACGGGGCTGAAGGTGGCGGCTTTCTGAAGACTGATCCCAGCCTGACTGCCCCAGACATACAACTGCATTTTGTGCTCGCCATGCTCGATGACCATGCACGCAAGCTGCATCTGGGTCATGGCTATTCCTGCCACATGTGTTTATTGCGTCCCAAGAGCATAGGTGAAGTGACACTTGCAAGCAAAGACCCCATGGCTGCGCCGCTGATCAACCCGCGCTTCCTGGAACACCCGGATGATATAGAAAGCATGGTCAAGGGCTTCAAACTCACGCGCAAACTGATGGATGCACCGGCCCTGGTAGCAGCCCGCACCAGCGACTTCCAGACCGCGAATGTACATAGCGATGATGAGATACGTGCAGTCTTGCGCCAGACCAGCGATACCGTGTATCACCCCATAGGCACTTGCAAGATGGGCGTGGATGCGATGGCCGTGGTCGATCCGCAATTGCGCGTGCATGGCATGACAGGCTTGCGCGTCGTTGATGCGTCCATCATGCCCACCCTGATCGGCGGCAATACCAATGCCCCTACCATGATGATAGGGGAAAAGGCGGCGGATATGATCAGGGCTGCCTTGTAGTCAAAACAGGCTGGCTATTTATTTGCAGCCGTTGCTGTAGTTGCCAGGCTGGGCGCGGGCAGGGCTGGTCTGGCCTGCTCAAAGGCATAGCCCATGTTCAGCAATTTTGCTTCTGACCAGGCACCGGCAAACAGTGACAAGCCAACCGGCAAACCCCTGACTGTACCCATGGGCACGGTCAGGTGAGGGTAACCGGCGATTGCGGCCGGGCTGCTGGCGCTGCCTTCGAGTACATCACCGGCCTTGTAATCGATGAGCCAGGCGGTGCCGGTCGTCGGTGCAATCAGGGCATCGAGCTTGTATTTTTTGAGTACGGCATCTATGCCCTGCTTGCCAGCGCGCAGCTTGATGCGGGCGCTGGCCTGGCGATAGGTAACATCGCTGAGCTTGCCTTTGGCTTGCGCCTGCTCCATCAATTCCTGTGCGAAATAGGGCATGACGGTGTCGGCATGTTGCTTGTTGAAGGCGATTACGTCTGCCATCGTGCGGGTTTTGACTGTGGCTGGGGTTTTGGCCAGGTAGGCGTTCAGGTCTGCCTTGAATTCATACAGCAAGACCGTCAATTCATCTTTATCCAGCTCTTCCAGATAAGGCAAGTCTATCTGATCTACGACGGTAGCGCCTTGCGCAATCAGGGTGACCAGGGTCTGGTCGAACAGCATCTTGGTCGCGGTGTCATAACCGTCCACCAGTTTGCGTACTATGCCCAGGCGCTTGCCTTGCAAGGCGCTGGTTTGCAGACCTGCAGTATAGTCCTTGCTGCGGTGGCGGTTGGCAGCGCGGGTGGCAGGGTCTTGCGCATCGCTGCCAGCCATGACATTCAATAACATCGCCGCATCGCGCACGTTCAGGGTCATGGGACCTGCTGTATCCTGGCTATGGCTGAGCGGGACGATGCCTGTGCGGCTGATCAGGCCTATGGTGGGTTTCAAACCGACCAGACCATTCACCGATGCCGGGCAAACGATGGAACCATCGGTTTCTGTACCGATGGCAGCAGGAATCAAACGCGCAGCTACCGCAGCACCTGAACCAGCGCTGGAACCGCAGGGGCTACGCTCAGGTGCATAGGGGTTGCGGGTTTGTCCGCCGGCACTGCTCCAGCCACTGGTTGATTGCGATGAACGCAGATTCGCCCATTCACTGAGATTGGCCTTGCCAAGAATGATGGCTCCGGCGGCGCGCAAACGGGCTACCACAGGTGCATCCTGCACTGCCAGATTGTCTGCCAGCGCCAGTGAACCGGCGGTAGTCACCATGCCGCGTGCGGCGATATTGTCTTTCAAAAGCAAGGGCAAACCTGCCAGGCTGCCACGTGGTGTTTTTTGCTGATCTACTGCCAATGCGTCTGCCCTGGCTTGCGGATTACGCGTGGTCACCGCCTGAATGCCCTGGTTATACATTTGTATGCGCGCATCATAGCTATCAAAAATTTGCTGTGCCGTGGTTTTACCGGTCTGCAAATCTTGCGCCAGTTCATGCAGGGTCTCGCTGGCAAAGACTTGCTGACCATATAGCAGGGGCAGGGCAGCAAGCAGGCTGAGACTGAACTTTGGTTTGCAAAAATAGATGCTCATGAAAAATCTCTTACGTCTCATTGATCAGAATGGTATGACTTGCTTGCTCAGGGCAACACTGATGATATAAGCAAAAACCAGGATGGCAGCGATGAAAGCAGCAGTGCGTATGGCGGGTGTCTTGCCACGTTTCAAGGCGACTGTGCCAAGAACGATATACAGTATCAGGGCAAATAATTTCGCGGTCAGCCAGTTTTGCTGGAAGGGATATTGCCCGCTCAATACTGCCAGCGTCAGGGCGCTGGCCAGCAAGAGCGTATCTATCACATGCGGCAACACTTTTACCCAGCGCTTATCCAGCATCGCAGAGTCACGCATTTTCCAGATGCCGCGTAGCAGGAACAAGCTGCCGCTCAATCCCACACAAGTCAGATGCAGGTGTTTAATGGCGAGATAGTTGATGGACATGGTGGGTCTGGTTTCCGTGGTAGATTTTTGTGTCTGCCATACTAACCGAAAGCCAGCTTTTTTTGTCGCGGTAAGCGCGGTATGTAAGAGCAAACCCATACCATTTGCGCAACTATCCATTACACTGATGCATGTCAACATTTACTGAAAGAAAACCTGCATGAATTTCCTCAGCCTCACATCCCAAGACGGTGCCACTGCAAAAATTGCCAGCCAGGGCGCACATCTGTGTTCCTGGATACCTGCAGGCGGGGTTGAACAATTATTCATGAGCAAAACATCCGCCTTTCTGGATGGTGTCGCCATCCGTGGCGGCGTACCGGTGGTGTTTCCGCAGTTTTCGAATCAGGGCACTCTGCCCAAGCATGGTTTTGCCCGTACTTGTGAATGGAAGCTCTTGCAGTCTGGCTTGCTGGAAAGCGGTGCGGCCCAGGCCGTCTATGAGCTCAAAGAAAACATCGCCCGACTGACTATCTGGCCTTATGTCTTTCGCGCAGAATTGCGGGTCAGCATACTCGGCAATAGTCTGCAAATCGTGCTGGACATACACAACACGGGCGACACCAATTTCAGCTTCAGCACGGCTCTGCATACCTACCTGGCGGTGCAGGACATTGCGGATGTCAGCCTGCATGGCCTGCAGGGTCTGTATTACCGCGATACCGTTACAGGGGCAGATCATTGCCTGGAAGCGGAGCCCAGCCTGCACATCACCGGCGAAACCGACCGCATTTATGGTCAGGTCCCGGCCCAGCTTGAATTGCGTCAGCCACAACAAAGCACCCTTATACGCAGCAGCGGTTTTGCTGATGCCGTGGTATGGAATCCCGGTGCAGGCGCTGCCAAGATCAATGACCTGCATGCTGGCGGTGAAAACAATATGCTGTGTGTGGAGGCAGCGACGATATTACGCCCCATCATGCTGGCACCAGGTGATAGCTGGAGTGGCAGCCAGACGCTGGAAGTGAAGTCCGCGCACAATCCAGCACACAATTGACAAATGACTATATTTAACACATAGTTACAATTCGACTAGTGTAGGGTCATTTAGTGCCGGTCGGCAAATGTCGTCTATCTTTATTACAAAATAGCTGCAACTTTACCTATTTTCATAAATCATATCCGTCAGGTGTAATCCGCCCGGCGGATTTATTATTTTTGTACCCTGAAATCATAGAAGGATTTTATGCAACAACTACGCTCTGGCATGCAGCTTACTCTCAAACCCGTCTTGCGCGCTTTGGTACTGGGCGGTGCTATCCTGTTTACCGCCCCGGTCACCCTGGCAGACACTCTGCCCAAAGGTGTCAGCCAGGTGACCAGTGTTGAGGGAATCACGGAATACCGTCTGCCCAATGGCCTGCGCGTATTGCTGATGCCAGATGCATCCAAACCGACAGTGACGGTGAATGTCACCTATCTGGTTGGCTCACGCCATGAAAACTATGGCGAAACCGGCATGGCGCATTTGCTGGAACATCTGATGTTCAAGGGCACACCTACCAATCCTAAAATTACGGAAGATTTCAATAAGCGTGGCATGCGCATCAATGGCACCACCTCACTGGACCGCACCAATTATTTTGAACTGTTCCAGGCCAGTGATGACAACCTGAAATGGGCACTGGAGATGGAAGCTGACCGCATGGTCAATTCCAATATTGCCAGAAAAGACCTCGACACCGAGATGACGGTCGTGCGCAATGAATATGAACGCGGTGAGAACTCACCCGGAGCTGTACTCATGAAACGCATGCAAAGCGTGGCCTTTGACTGGCATAACTATGGCAATTCGACCATAGGTAACCGCAGCGATATAGAAAACGTCAAGATAGAAAACCTGCAAGCCTTTTATCGCAACTACTACCAGCCAGACAATGCCGTGCTGCTGGTAGCCGGTAAGTTTGAAGCTGAGAAAGCCCTGCAATGGATCAATGCCTCCTTTGGCAAGATCGCCAAACCAACGCGCAGCCTGCCACAGTTCTGGACTACAGAACCAACTCAGGATGGCGAACGCAGCTTTGTCGTGCGCCGCAAGGGTGACAGCCAGATGGTCATGATCGCCTATAAAGTACCGGCTGGCCTACACCATGACCGTGATGCCCTGAGTTATGCAGGCAGCATACTGGCTGGCGCACCACATGGCCGCCTGCATAAACAACTGGTGGAAAACGGCAAGCTGGTACAAGTATTTACCAGCAGCATGGGCCATGTAGAGCCTGGCCTGAAGATCATTGGTGCCGTGGTCAAGAAAGGCGAATCCGTCGATGCGGCGAGAGATATGCTGCTGGCAGGTATAGAAGAGTTCAAGAATAATCCACCGACCAGGGAAGAGCTGGAACGCATCAAACGCGATAATGCCAACTACTATGAAAAACTGCTGAACAACCACGAATCCATAGGGATCAGCATGTCTGAATATATCGCCATGGGTGACTGGCGCTATCTGTTCAAGGACAGGGATGATGCAGGCAAAGTCACTGCCGAAGAAGTCACTGCTGCCGTGAAAAAATATCTGGTGCGTGACAACCGTACCGTAGGCAGCTTTATCCCGGAAGATAATCCACAGCGAGCCGAAATACCAGCGGCGCCTGGTATTGCTGAAGTCATGAAAGACTTCAAGCCCAAAGAAGCAACACTGACGGCAGAAGTATTTGATCCGTCCCCGGCGAATATCGACAAGCGCACGCAAGTGAGCAACATAGGCAATCTGCAGGTAGCCCTATTACCTAAAAAGACCAGGGGCGAAACCGTAAATGTCTCGCTGAGTTTGCATTGGGGTGATGAAAAAACCCTGTTCGGTAAAGCCAGTGTCTTGGGCTTTACCGGTGGTTTGTTGAGCACAGGCACCAGCAAATATTCCCGCGCACAACTGGCTGATGAGATGTCCAAGCTGAAAATGAGTGGCGGCCTGTATTCATTCCAGACCACCAAGGCAAATTTGCCTGCGGCACTGGAACTGGTGGCGCATGTCTTGAAGGAAGCCAATTTCCCGGAAAGCGAATTCAAACAATTGAAAGAAAAAGCCCTGGTCGGCATAGAGGCATCCCGCAATGAGCCATCTGCGGTCGCGAGCCGCGCCCTGGCCCAGCATTTCAATACCTATCCCAAAGGCGATGTACGTGCATCCATGACACTGGATGAATCGCTGCAAGCCATACGCGATCTCAAGCTGGAAGACATCAAGGCTTTCCATAAGGATTTCTATGGCGTATCCAAGGGTGAATTGTCCATCGTCGGTGATTTTGATGTAGATAGCACGAAACAGACCGTTGCCAAAGTGTTTGATGGCTGGACCAGCAAGTCTCCTTACACCCGCCTGGCCAGCAAGCGTCAGGAGGTCAGTGTGGTGCGCCAAACCTTCAATACACCTGACAAGGAAAATGGCGTCTATTCCAGCCGCATGAACCTGACTTTGCGTGAAGACGATGCCGACTTCCCTGCTCTGCGTGTGGCCAATTATATTTTTGGTGGCGGTGCCGGCATGAACTCGCGCGTGATGGAGCGCATACGTCAAAAAGATGGTCTGTCTTATGGCGGCGGTTCCAGCCTGACTGCCGGTGAAATCGACCCGGTAGGTAGCTTCAGTATCAACGCCACGGCGGCTCCACAGAATCTGGAAAAACTGGAAATCGCCGTCAGGGAAGAACTGGCACGCGCCCTCAAGGAAGGCTTCACTGCCGATGAACTGGCCAAAGCCAAATCCGGGCTCTTGCAGCAAAGAGTACAAGGCCGCAGCAGCGATGGTGCAGTAGCCAGCGGCTGGAACAGCAATCTGTACCTGAAACGCACCTGGGCCTGGTCACAAGCCATGGATGACAAGATACAGGCGCTGACCCTGGAACAGGTCAACGATGCCTTCCGCCGGTATATAGACCCGGCCAAAATGAGTGTCTTTATTGCTGCGGACGAAGCCAAGGCCAAGGCGGCAACTGCCAAGTAATTTTGTTTTTTCATCAAACCGGAAATGTCAGATTTCCGGTTTGACAGAAGGATGGCAGCTCAGCCCTTCCAGCTTCTTTGCAGGCCAGTGTCAGTATGTATCCAGCCACCCTGGGCGGTCTGGCGGTAATAAAAGCCGACGCCGCCCTGGCGGAAGCTTTGTATCAGCTCACCCAGAATTTCTTCATGTAGCTGGGGGATGCGGATGTCGGCGGCCTTGCCTTCCATGTGCAGGGATTTGCGGGCTGCGGGCACGCCTTGCTCTATAAGACGGGTATTGGACGCCTGGGTACGGTAGCCAGACAGGATTTCAAGCGGTCTGGTCATGCCAAAACGGGCGATATAGGCCTGGGTGGCCCACAGGGTTTCCAGCAGTTTGGGGTCTATGGGTGCAGTTTCCTTGCCATTGACGTCGCGCAGGATGTGGCACAGTTGCTGGTAGGCTGATTCCAGCACTTCGCCGTCTTTCCAGTACAGTATCTTGCTGCGCTCGCCTGTGGCAGGGCGTATCAGGTCCATGGTGCGGGGCTTGACCCAGAATTCTATGTCCAGCGCCTGTGAGTCAAACAGATCAGGCGGCGGCGTTGGTTGCGCATGTTTTTCAGTGCCAGCGTTGGTAATGTCAGCCGCATGCAGGATGACATGCGGGCCGGCTAATGCGGTACTGCCGAGCAAGAGCCCATTCTTTAGTAATTGGCGGCGCGTTAACGTCATTCTATGATTTCAGGATTGATAAAATAAAAACCAGCTTAGTGTATATCGCCATAATAATCAAAGCCCTGCGGTTTATCCGGCAAATTTACGCTTGGTCACACAGAATTTGCATTCTGTCTTTTTGCCTTGTGATCTCCATACAAAACAACATTACACTAGAAGCATCCAATAACTCTTATTACAAAACGATATCATGATCAAATCTTTAGGATGTCTGGCGCTGTTGACAGTCTTGCTCGGCGGCTGCGAAGTCAGGGTCAATGGCGATGCCATCAAGGGTAGTGGCAAACAGCTTACCGAGAAGCGTGCGGTGACTGAGTTCAGCGCCATAGAAAATTCCGGTTTTTTTGATGTGGTGGTCACAAATGGTTCTACCCCGTCGCTGGAAGTCAGCGGTGACGACAATCTGGTGCCGGAAATTGAAACCGTGGTGGAAAACAAGGTCCTGATCATACGCAGCAAGCGTAAATCCTATAGTTTTACCTGGACCAACCGACCCGGCACGATCAGGGTCACTGCCAGTGGCCTGAACCGTATCAATAATAATGGCAGCGGTGATATAGAGGTACGTGACCTGCAAGCAGACAGCCTGGCCGTGAACCTGAACGGCTCCGGCGACCTGAAGATCACTGGCAAGGTGAATGCCCTGAAATTGATGTCCAACGGAAGTGGTGACATGGATTTGCAGCAACTGCAGACCGGCAAGGCTGAAGTCGAATTCCATGGTTCTGGTGATACGCACATGAATATTGTGAGCCAGTCACTGGATGCCAGCATCAACGGCAGTGGCGGCTTAAGTGTTGACAATTTGCAATCTGTTCCCGTCAAGCTGGTGCAACATGGTTCTGCTGATATCAAGCTGGGTGGAACGATCAAGGCGCTGGAACTGGACATGTCTGGCTCTGGCGATATCCAGATCGAGGACATCAGGGCAGAACAGGCCAGCATACGCAGCAATGGCCCGGGTGAACTGAGCCTGAGTGGCGAGATTACTGTCCTGACCCTGACCAGCAGCGGCTCTGGCGATGTCAATGCAGATCATTTGAAAATCAGGGATTTACAGATCGTCAACAATGGCCCGTCGAACCAGAGTTATCGAGGCATTACAGGCATATTCAAGCTGGAAAATTCCGGTTCTGGTGATTTTGATGTGGAATTGCAATCGGAAGCCGCGCTGGAAGTCATGATGAACGGCCCGGGTGAAACCCGCCTGAAAGGCACAGCCAAAAGCCTGAGCGCCAGACTGACTGGCAGTGGTGACCTGCATGCCCGTGATTTATTGCTCGACAGTGCCAGTATCAAGGTCACCGGCCCAGGCGAGGCTGAAGTGAATGTCAAGAAAACAGGTGGCTCACGCATCGTCAAGATAGACAGGAATGGCGTAGCGAATTAAACAAACTGACCTGAGTTCAAAAGGGGTTCATGCATGGCATGGACCCTTTTTTTGTTTTTGGAGGCGCAACAATGATTTGCCATATTTAACAAGCTTTACACTCCCGACCGGCTTTTGCGCACAGCCGCCAACAGTCAAAGCAGATAATTTGCGCTAAGATAAAGCGTATGCTTTAAAGCCCTGTCGATAATGCCAAGTTATACACGCTTATTGTGTTGCCTCTTGCTGGTTTGCTCTGGCTGGGTCAGTGTGGCACATGCACAAACAAAGTCTGGCGTGGTGTTATTGATGAGCGAAGAACTGGATGGCAAAGGTAATGTCATTCCACTTTCTGCAGAAGTTGTGGAATTGCTGCGCTACCTTGAGCAACATACCAGGCTCAAATTTGAAGTAAGGCGCTACCCCTGGAAAAGAGCAGTGGAAAATGCGGCCATGGGTGAAGGCCTGATCTTTGGTATGTCCAAAACCCGTGAACGCCAGCGCAACTTCAAGTTCAGCGCGCCCATCTTTAGCGACCAGGCGCTGCTGGTGACACTCTGCAATGCCAGGTTTACTTTTAATTCTATCAACGACCTGAAAGGCAAGACCATAGGCATAGTACGTGGCACCAGCTATGGAGAAGAATTTGACCGCCTCAGCAATGACTTGTTCAAGGTCGAGGATGACACCGGCAATAACCTGGGGCGTTTCAGGAAACTGAGCATGCACCGCATGGATGCCTTCTTGCTGTATAGCGCAAGTGGCAATATAGGCAGGCTGGAAAACCATATCAACCAGCAATACGCGGCAGAATATGGTGACAAACAAATAAACAGCGAAGCAAACAGTAAATTGTTTTGCATATTGCCGAGACCGGTATCATCGGTAGATATCCATATCGCCATGCGCACTGATGGCAATGCCAGCCTGCTGCAAAAAATCGACAAGGCCATCATGCAGGGTCGCCAGAGTGGTGAACTGGCACGTATTTATGCACCGAGGTGAATGCGGGAGTGAGTGCAGAAGTAAATGCAGTAGCGAGCAGGGCTCAGGCTATGCGGGCACCCTTGTATTGATGCCGTAATACCAGACGGCTGCTGGAGATCAGGCTATTCAAGCCCAGTATCAGTTGTATCAGTACATGGCCTGGTAAACCCCAGACTTGTCCCTTCGGTGGCGTGCTGCGGGTCACTGCAGTCAATACCGGCGTTACCCATTGTGCTTCTTCTGTCAGGTCCAGCATGACATCGCCGTCAGAATTGGTATGCAGGTAGAGTTCGCCGCCATGTAGCAGCGTCAGGCAAATGCCCTGGCCAGTAGTTGGCTTGTCACCCAGGGCTTGCTGTAATTCGCGGTGCTGCAAATCCATCCAGGCTTCTACATCCAGTGCGGTTTCAAGAGAGACCCACGGATGCTCTTGCAAATCTTGCGCCGGGTCAGGTTGCTGCTTGTCATTAAACATCATCTTGCTTCTTAATTATTTTCTTTAATGCCATTTTCTTGCACATGCAATTTGACTGACACATAAGCTCAAGCTGCATTTTGACACAAATAAACTACCGACTCTTACATGAGCTGATCTGCTTGCTAAAAAATACACGCACCCTGCACTAAATTAATACAAATTTGTTCGTATTCACAATTGCTACACATATCTCATTTAAATTTCTGCGTTTGTCAGGTATCTTCCCGGTTTCCCAATTTCAGCGCTAACTTGATGCGGATATAAGGCCGCCCCTGTAGAACGATATTTCATGACTGTCTCCGCCCCCATTTCTTTGCTGAATCGCCATCTCAAGCACCGACTGATACAGATATTCTCGTGAACAGCACGGCCACCGCCCTTTCCTATCCCTTACTTCTGAGTCCACCACCGGCTTCGCCAGTCATCACGGCAGTCACGTCTGCCAAGCTGGATGGTACCTATACCATTGGTGAGCAAATCAGCATCACTATCACTTTTGATCAGGCAGTTGATGTCACTGGCATACCGCAGTTGACACTGGAAACCGGCACTATTGACCGGGTGATCGACTATGTGGCGGGCAGCGGCAGCAATACCCTGACTTTCAACTACACCGTGCAAACAGGGGATAGCAGCACCGATCTGGATTACCACGACGTTGCTGCACTGACCTTGAATGGCGGGACGATTAAGCTTAGTGGTGATACCACCGATGCGGACCTGACACTGGCGACACCGGGCACGGCAAATTCACTGGGGGCGAATAAGGCGCTGGCGATCAATACCAGTATCCCTGTCATCAACAGTATCGCCATCAGTTCAGCTACGGGTATACAAAATAACAGCCTCAACGCTGGCGATGTGGTGTTTATCACTGTCACCATGTCTGAAAACACGACGGCCACAGGCACACCGCAATTGTCCATGAATATCGGTGGCACGACAGTAAATGCGGGCTACAGTTCCGGCAGCGGCAGTACCGCCCTAGTATTCAGCTACACCATAACGGCAGGGATTAACGACAGCAATGGTATCAGTATCGCCAGCAACAGTGTCAACCTGAATGGTGGCGGCCTGAATAGTGCACTGGGCAATGCTGCCGACCTCAGCCACACTGCCGTCACGGACAATAGCAATTATCTGGTCGATACCAGCAAGCCTGCCACACCTGCCGCGCCAACACTGGATATGGCCAGTGATTCTGGTGTCTCTTCTTCGGATGGCAAGACCAATATCAGTACCCCGACATTCACTGGTAACACGGAAGCTTTTGCAACAGTCACTCTGTATGACACAGGCGGCGCGGTCATACTGGGCACGACAACAGCAGACAGTTCAGGAAATTGGTCCATCACAGTCACCCAGGATCCTGCGACGGTGCTGCCACTTGCTGGTACACATAGCGTCAGTGTCAGGGCGGTGGACGGGGCAGGCAATATCAGCGACGCATCTGGCAACACCAGCATTACCATCGACACTACAGCTCCGGCGCTGGCACAGGCGATTACCCTGTCCGATACTGCATTAAAAATCGGCGATACGGCAACCATCACCATCAAGTTTACTGAGGCAGTAAACAATTTTACGACAGCGGATTTGAATGTGCCGAATGGCAGGATCACCGGCTTGACAAGCGCTAACGGTGGCATCACCTGGACAGGCACGTTAACCCCGAATGCCAACGTCACCAACACGTCCAATGTAGTACGCCTGGATAATACTGGTGTCTATGATGTGGCTGGAAATGCCGGTACAGGTAGCAGCAATTCGCCCAATTACTCTATTGACACCGTCCGGCCCACACTCGCGTCAGCAATCACAATCTCCGATACGGCTTTAAAGATAGGCGATACTGCGACAGTCACCCTGGTTTTTTCTGAAGCCATCGTAGGGTTTACCGTGGCTGATTTAACGGCAACAAATGGCACATTGTCCAACCTGACCACTGGTGATGGCGGAGTCACCTGGACAGCAAGACTGACTCCCGCTGTTAATGCCAGCAATAATAGCAATGTCATTACGCTGGATTACACCGGTATCAACGACCTGAGTGGCAATGCAGGTACCGGCAGCGCCACATCAGGCAACTATAGCGTCGATACTTTGCGGCCTACGGCCACTGTCGTGGTTGCCAACAACAATCTGACCAGCGCCAGCACATCATTGGTTACCTTCACTTTCAATGAGGCCATCAGCGGATTCAGCAATGCAAATCTGACGGTGGCGAATGGCAGCTTGACGGCTGTCACTTCCGGCAATGGCGGTATCATCTGGACGGCTACCCTGACACCTGCGTCTGGTGTGGTAGCTGCCAACAATGTCATTACCCTTAATTACAGCGGTGTCAGCGACAACGCCGGCAATGCAGCAACAGGCAGCACGAATTCCAATAACTATGCCATCAATGCCGGTGTAAACCTGGCTCCCACGGATATCAGGCTGAGTGCATCGGTCATCACACAATCTGCTGCAGATAACACCGTTGTTGGAACCCTGACAGCAACGGACCCTAATCCTGGCGACACCGCCAGCTACAGTCTGGTGACAGGGAATGGCGCGAATGACTAGGACAATGGCAAGTTCCTTATCTCTGGTAATAGCCTGATCGCAAAACATCCTCTGGACATGACAGCAGGTAACTACGCGGCGCTGGTACGCGCCACAGATGCGGCTGGTGCTGCATATGAAAAAAATCTGCTCATCACTGTAACGGACAATATTGCCCCCAAACCCTGGCGATTAATCGCGTGCAGAGTGAAATCAATAATCTGGGTACCCTGGATTACAAAGTCAGCTTCAGTGAGGCCGTCACAGGGGTTAATCCAGCCGCTTTCTCACTGCTCACCACAGGCAGTGTGAGGGCCAGCATCAACAACGTCACCCAGCTCGATGCAAGCAACTATATAGTCAGCATCAGCAATCTGGTGGGCGACGGCACACTTGGTTTGAATCTCGAGAATGCCGGTACTGGCATTCTTGATAAAGCCAACCTGGCCTTGATTGGCGGCTTTACTGGCCAGCGCTATCAGGTTGATCAAACTGCGCCAGGCACCCACATCACCCGGCTAAGTTTTTCCAATGATGACGGCGTCAGCAATTCTGATTTCATGACCACGGCAAGTGTGCAAACCATCTCGGGTAATCTGAGTGCGCCGTTGGCTGCGGATGAGTGTGTTCTTCTGTCGCCGGACAATGGCAAAACCTGGATCACGACAACCGCCAACCCCGGGACGCAGCAATGGACACTGGCCGGACAAGCACTGGAAGGCAGCAATACCCTGATCATCAAAGTCGTTGATGCTGCAGGAAATGCGGGCAGTGCACTGTCACAGAATTATTCGATACTCAAATATGACGCTGGCATTGATTCTGATGCTGACGGTGATGGTGCCTATATGAGTGTGGAAACCCTGGTACCGAATTTATTTGGTGAAGGTCTGGGTGATGGTAATGGAGATGGTATTGCCGATCAATCGCAGAATGCGGTCACATCCCTGCAGTGGCAGGATCATTCGTCGAGTCCACATTATCTGACCCTGAGTAATACTCAGCACATCATACAAAAAAAAGTCACTACTAAATCTGCCGTCACCAACAGCGCCACAGAAATACAGCTCCCCTATGGTAGCTTGTCTGCGCAACTGGAAGGCTTTAGCAGCCATGCCGAAGTCAGATTGTCGCTATACACCACGGCAGATAGTGCGGTGAATGGCTTCTGGACGCAGACAGACAGCGGTGAATGGATAAACCTGGCGACGAATATCACAGCATCTGGAAACAAGCTCAAAGTTGATTTCACAATTCTTGATGGCGGACCAGGTGACCTGGACGGCAAAGCCAACGGCAAAATTTCATTTTCAGCAGGACTGGGAAATAAGACAGGGAATGCGGAGACAATTGCGATCAAACCCAGTACCTCCTTACCCGGCGACAAGGATGGTGATGGCATCCCGGATGCGATAGAAGCAAAGGTCGGTACCAAGCTTGATGTCAAGGACAATGATGTCTTGCACCGTTCAGACCTGTTTGCCATGCAGCTCTATCGTGACGTGCTGTTCCGTGAGACGGATACCGCGGGTGTGCAGTACTGGCAGCAGCAAATCGATAGTGGCAAGATGAGCCGGGCGCAGGTGGCGGCGTCGTTCATGGAGTCAGCTGAATTCCAGAGTGGCATAGGCGGCATCACGCGTCTGTACTTTGGTGCCTTTGACCGTTTGCCTGACCGTGAAGGCCTGGCTTACTGGATGCAGGTGCAAAAGGATGGCATGAATCTGAGTAAAATCAGTGCTTCGTTTGTGTCGAGTGCAGAGTTCCAGAAGACTTACGGGGCGCTGGACAATACGGCCTTTGTGGACCGGGTCTACCAGAATGTGCTGCACCGCAGTTCAGATGCAGCAGGCAAAGCCTACTGGCTGGGGCAACTGGGCAATGGCCTCTCCAGGGGCGATATGCTGGCGGGCTTTACGGAATCGACGGAGTTCAAGGCGAATTCGCAATCCAAGGTGTCACTGACGCTGGATTACATTGGTTTGCTGGGGCATGCACCGGATCAGGCGACGTTTGATGCCTTGCTGGCGCAGTCGGGGACCGATGTGGTCACGCTGGTCGGGCAGTTTATTAATTCGCCTGAGTATCTGGCGAGGTTTATGCCCGCATAAGCATCTCCGTTACGGCTTCCACAAACACTTAATGTTACTGGGATACTTGTGGAAGCAGCAGGAAGATTATTTCAGCGTCCAGGCGAATGCCAGGGTATTCCAGCCTGGTGTCGCACCGACCTGGAAGCGGCAAGCTTTCAGGGCACGCAAGGATGCCTTGTCGAGTTTGCGAAAACCGCTGGAGTCAATAATTTTTGCATCGATCACCGTGCCCTTGTCGTTGAGCAGGTAGTTGAGCTTGACCAGGCCCTGTTCTTCATCATTCAATGTACGTTGATCATAGCTTGGTGCTTCGCAACCAGATGCGGCAAACGCCTCATTGGCTTCCATGGCAAAGGCAGGCAAGGTGACCAGGGCAAAAGCCAGGGTAGTGACAAAGGCGTACAGGCGGAAATGTGGGGACATAATAAACTCCTCAGGTTATGAATGAATTTGCAACTGCATCATGATATTTGCTGCGTTTTCACTACGATGTGTGCATCGCTGAATTGAGCTGATCACGGGAAGATGGATGCAATATACGTCGCCAGCACTTCGCTAAAAAATCAATAATTCGTATAGGCATTATTTCCAAAAAACATAATGCTCATGACGCATTTATTTGGTGCAGCAGGCTGGTTTGAATTGTTCCCGAAATTCTCCACACTTGTGCAAATTCGCTGGAAAAGCCCGCCAATATTGCGTTTACTCTTCATGCTGGTGCAAAAAAATTTATTTGATCCCAGTAAAATATTTTTCATATTTTTTGTAACAGATACACATTTGCCTGACTTTTTTCATTTTTTATACCCGGCTGGATGTCGCGCAGACTTCTCGCGCGCTCTAGTATTTATTTTCCCTGCACTTAAAAAAACTGCTCTTACGAAGTGCTTACGCGGATGCGATAAAGTCACTTTTTTTAACATCCTTTGCGCTTTCATTTTCAGGTCGCTGAACTATTCTGCATATTGGCGTCAGGCGACGCCTGCTCAAAGCTCCAGACTCCAGGCTTACCCAGATTTTGGCACCAGGTCACAGTGAGAAAAAGGTGCCCGACCTGACCGCAACGATGATTTTTTATCCCAACTATAAGGAATAACATCATGGCTGGCACCGTCTCAACACAAGTAAATACCGTCATCGTCAATCCCTACAGCGGCGACTACAGGATAGATGTGCTGCTGCCTTCAGCGACGGCGCGCTGGAATAATGGCAGCCCGGTGGGCACGGCAGTTGAAGTCAGTTACAGCTTCATGAGTACCGCCCCGGATTATGCGCAAGACTCTGACAAGAAGGGTTTCAGCACGTTCACAGATGAACAGAAAGTCGCTACCCGCAAAATCTTTGATTTGATTTCCCAGCAATTTGGTATCACCTTCAAGGAGGTGACGGATACCAGCAGCAGCTATGGTTTCATCAGGCTGGGCAATAATGCTCAGGGTTCTACCAGTGCCGGTTATGCGACTTACCCGGATACTGCCGATACCAAGGCCAGCGGCGACATTTATCTCAATAATGAAGTCAGCGATAATCTCAGCAATATCGTTCCCGGCACCAATAGCTGGGCCACACTGGTACATGAAATAGGCCATGCAATCGGACTCAAGCATCCCGGTAACTACAATGCGGGCGAACCAGCGTCAACCACAGCAGACAATTTCCTGGCGGCGGCAGAAGACAGCGAAGCCAATACTGTCATGTCTTATGTGAAAGCACCGCAAGGCCAGGAGAGGGATTTCTTTGGCAAGTTTGATTACCTCGCCCTGAAATACCTGTATGGCGGCAAGGCTTATAACGCTGATGCAACTACCTACAATTTGACGGATGCTGATGGCCGCCTGCTGAAGATCATCAATGACACAGGTGGCGTGGATACCATCAATTTATCGGCCCTGACAGTTGCCGCGACCATCAATCTCACTCCCGGCTCCAGCAGCTCGGTGGGCAGGCTGGCCAGCGATACGGTGTCGCAAAATAATTTGTCGATTGCCTTCGATACTGTCATAGAAAACGTGGTTGGCACACGTTTCAGCGATGTCATGACAGGTAATAGCGCGAACAACAGGTTTGAAAGCAATGGCGGTGGTGATACCGTGGATGGGGGTGCGGGTTTTGACCTGCTCGTCATCAAGGACAACCGCGCCAACTTCACGATACAGAAAAATGCGACGGACATCAGCTTCCGCAACACGGTAAGCAATGACATCACCTCTGTCGTGAATGTGGAAAGAGTACAACTGAACGACAAGATGGTTGCCTTTGATATAGAAGGTGTCGCCGGACAGATGTACCGGCTGTACCAGGCAGCGTTTGACCGCAAACCCGATGCGGCAGGTCTGGGTTACTGGATAGCGGACATGGACAAGGGTTCCAGCCTGCTGACGGTGGCTGCCGGGTTCTTCCAGTCACCTGAATTCCAGAAACTGTATGGTGCAAACCCATCCACAACGACGCTGATTACGAATTTCTACCAGAATGTGTTGCACAGGGCACCTGACCAGGCTGGCTTTGATTACTGGAACAAGGAACTCAGTTCCGGCGTCAGCACTCCTGCCAGTGCACTCGCAAGCTTTTGTGAAAGTGTGGAGAACAAGGCCCAGGTGCTGGGCTCCATACAAAACGGCATAGAATACAATCTGTGGCTGGGATAACACTCCCAAAAACAAAAGGCGCAAGGCTCACGCCCTGCGCCTTTTGCAAATTGGATGTAGCAGTTTATTTGATCTGCTTCACTTCCAGGCCCTGCTTTTCCAGCAATTCGATAATGCTGTTGGCACCTGACAAATGCCCTGCGCCGACCACGATAAAGAGTTTCTTGCCTTCTTCCAGCAAGCCCAGGATTTTTTTTGCCATGCCCTGATTGCGGTCATCGAGCAATAATTTCATGAGTTTTTTTGAACCCACATCCTTGCTGGCTGCCTCTTGCAGGATTTTTGCCAGACCTTCTGCATCGCCACTTTTCCAGGCGGCGATCATGCCTGCGGTTTCACGCAGGGTATCGCCACTTTTCAAGCCCTCCAGGGTTTGTGCCAGCATGGCGTCTGCATCTTCGTCGGAGAGACCGCCCAGCACACTGGCTTGAAATGCCGTGCTTTCGAGTTCAATGATATCTTTCTTGTCCTGCTTCGCACGCAAGACATAATGCAGATCGACTCCTTTGGAGGCATCATAGCCTTGCTGCCTGAATACGCCTATGCTTAGTGCGGTGGCGACTATCGTAGGTTTGAGGCTCTGGAATTGCGCAGCCGCCGGGCCGACCATGGATTGCAGGCTTTCAAAGGTGCTCTTTTTGATATGGTTTTCCAGTTTGTCTGGTGCTGCATAGGTAAAGAAAGGCATGGCTTTTTCTGCGGCCTTGGTATCGGTCGTATCAACTTCCACGACCAGGGTGTCGGCCTGCTTATAGGCGGCATCGACAGCCTCTGGCAAGGGATAGAAACTGGCTTTGGCTAGGTGGATGGAACCAAACAGATAGGCGGTATTTTTGTCGGATTTCACTTCCCAGAAAACACCTTTGGCAGGCGTCTCTGCCTGGGCAAAGGCACTGCTGGCGGCAATCGCCAGGCTGCACGCGGCCAGGCATTTGAGCATTAACTGAGTAAGCGTAGGCTTGAATTTCATTATCATAAGTTCCGGGTAATTATGGGATCTGGCCCTGATCTGGTCCTGATATCGCGTCAGGCGGCACAGGATACCAGAAAGCACGTGCACTGCTCAAAAATAGCGGCGCGCTTGCAATGGTCGCGTTCAATACAAAGTGGCACGCTGTCTTGCAGGCAGCTCCCTATCGTATTTGTCGCCATCAACTTCAGCATTGCTCAGTGCAGCCAGTATCGTGCCCGGGCTGGGTATGCCGGGAGGTTTTTCTCTGGCGCTTTGCCATAAATGTGAGCGGATAATCGCGCGCGCGCATTGAAAGTACGCGGTATCAACAGCGATGCGCAGCACGCATTTGGGTGCTTTGCCATCAACGGCGAACCTGTCCAGTAAAGCAGGCTCAACAGAAATGCTGGCCTTGCCGTTGACGCGCAAAGTCTCGCCCACACCGGGAATTAAAAACAATAGCGCGACCTGTGGGTCAAACAGGATATTGCGCAGGCTATCAACGCGGTTATTGCCACGACGCTCAGGCAATAACAAGGTTTTTTCATCTTCAACCACGATGAAACCAGGTGCATCTCCACGGGGTGAAGCGTCCAGTCCATCAGGGCCACGTGTCGCCAATACCGCAAAGGGTGAGGCTGCTATCAAGGTCTGGTAATGAGGATGAATATATGGCACTTCCTTTTTAATGGATGTAGCACCGACGGCATCAAACAAGGCTTGCAGTTGTTCGCTCGTGGTGATCAGGTGCGATGGTGGTGAAGATATTGATGGTAAATTCGACATGAAATCAGTTTTTTCCTATAACGGGTGCTTTGCGCCAGTCGGCTCGGGCCTGCAGCAAAGCACGTTCAATGAAACCTTCTTTATGCAGTTTCTCCAGTTGCCTGTTGAATGCAGGCAGGTGAACGGCACATGGGCTTTGCGCAACAAAACCAAACAGGTTTTGCGATTCGATCAAAAAGGGTTGCAGGGGAACGAGTTTGTCATCGATATTCGCCGATGCCATGTAAGCCTGGCCTGCATGGTAACCCGTGATCACATAGTCAAAACGGTTTGCCAGCAACATCGTGAAGGCGGTTTCCAGGTTGTCTGTCTCGCTGACATGCAGGCGGCTGTCCATGTACTCATCAAATGCAGAACCAAAACGGTTGCCGCGCGCAATGCCGCCACGCAAACCCGTGAGATCTTCCCATTTTGCATAGGACATAGGGCGGTCTTTTTTTACAAAGGCAGCCACAGGATTGTTCATCACCAGTTCACTGAACAATAAAAAACTGCGGCGCTCCGGGGTACTTTTGAGAGTAGTGATAATGTCTATGCTGCCATTCTGGGCAGCATGCAATACCCGCTTCCACGGCCCAAGGTAGCGCAGCTCATAAGGCAAACCAAGCTCATCGAGGATACGGGTAATGATGGCGATACTGGCACCGCGAAACTGCTTGCCGTCATACCAGTGCAGGGGAGGGTAAGCAGGATCTGCCGACACTATGACGCGCTCACAAGTGCTGCCAGCCTGTGCGGGCAGCATGAAAATAGTGCAGAGCATGGCAATGAGCAAGGCAAGCAAACGGCGCATAAATCCCTTTTGCAAAATATCTGGCCATCAGGGTATCCTGGCATGACTGTCGGGGCACTGAAGATACATGCCCCTGCAGCAATATTAGCATTTTTGCCCACCCAGAGGCTCAATATGCACCAATTTAGTACCCCTTAGTAGCCATTTCCCCGTGACAGTGCATTTACTCCCTGGGTTTGTTCAACAAGGCTTTCAAGCCTGCCAACCTTTCTTTGGGTGTCATGACTTCTGCTTCAGTGGGCGGGGCATCGCCCTCATCGAGTTTCATTTCCTTGATGAAGCGTGAAGGGTCGCAATGCACCTGCACACCTGCACGTTTGCGTTTTTTGCACCAGGTGATGTGCAGGCTGCGCTGGGCACGGGTAATGCCCACATACATCAGGCGGCGTTCTTCTTCTATGCGGGCGGCATAGGTCTCGGGCGGCGCATCAGGGTCGCCCTTGTGCGGCAAGATGCCCTCTTCGACGCCGACCAGAAACACATGTGGATACTCAAGCCCCTTGGATGCATGCAGGGTGGACATGCGCACGGCATCCGGTTCTTCGTCCTTGCCTTCCATCATGGTCATCAGGGCCACCATCTGGGTCAGGTCGAGCAGGCTACGGTGATCGTCCGTACCATCCTTGCCGCCGCTGCCCTTGGTTTTCAGCCACTGGGTAAAGTCGAGCACATTCTGCCATTTGTTTTGCGCAGCACGGTCTTCAAAGCTGTCGTAGAGATAGCCTTCGTAATTAATTTCTTTCATCAGGTCATCCAGCAATTCGCTGGCATGCCCTTCCCTGTGGGCATGCGCTTCAACCTGGTTGATGAAGGTACAAAAATTTCGCAGGGGCCGTAACTGTTTGTCAGGCAGTTTCGCTTCTATACCACCTTTGAAGACGGCGGCAAATAGCGAGCATTGCCATTGCCCGGCAAAGGCCCCCAGCACTTCCAGCGTGGCCTGGCCTACACCGCGTTTGGGCGTAGTGATGGCACGGATGAAAGCCGGGTCATCATCTTCATTGGCAATCAGGCGCAGATAGGCGATGATGTCCTTGATCTCGGCGCGGTCAAAGAAACTCTGGCCACCCGAGATGGTGTAGGGGATACGTTCGCGTCGCAAAGCCTGCTCAATCACGCGTGCCTGGTGATTGCCACGGTACAAAATCGCGTAATCCGAATACTTGGCTTGGCGCTCGAAGCGATGCGCAGAAATCATGATGGCGACTTGCTCGGCCTCTTGTTCATCATCCTGCATGCCCAGTACCTTGACCGGGTCACCCAAGCCATGTTCAGACCACAGCGATTTTTCAAACAGCTTGGGATTATTGCCGATGACGGAATTGGCAGCCTGCAGGATACGGGTGCTGGAACGGTAATTTTGTTCCAGCTTGATGATTTCCAGATTCGGGAAATCCACTTGCAGGGTCGTCAGGTTTTCTATGGTCGCACCACGCCAGGCATAGATGGCCTGGTCATCATCACCGACGGCAGTAAACATCGGTTTTTTGCCTATGCCTGTGACCAGCAGTTTGACCAGCTCATACTGGCAGGTATTGGTATCCTGGTATTCATCGACGAGCAGGTAGCGCAGACGGCGCTGCCATTTGTCACGCACCTGTTCATTGCTGCGGAACAGTTCTACCGGCAGGCGTATCAGGTCATCAAAATCCACCGCCTGATAAGCTGACAGGGTGGCGACATAGCTGCGATACACCCGGGCGGCAATCGCTTCATCTTCGTCCTGCGCCTGCTTCAACGCAAGCTCAGGATCAACCAGGCCATTCTTCCACAAGGACATGGCCGTCTGTATGCGGCGTATCAATTGTTTGTCAGTAGTAATCGCCAGATCCTGCACCAGAGAAAAACAGTCATCGCTGTCCATGATGGAAAAACGGTCTTTCAGACCCAGGGCCTGGGCTTCCTGCCTGAGTATCTTGACACCCAGCGAATGGAAGGTGGAGACCGTCAACTGCTTTGCCTGGCGCGGCTCGGCCAGCAGTTTGCCTATGCGTTCCTGCATTTCCAGCGCGGCCTTGTTAGTAAAGGTCAGGGCGGCAATATGTTTTGGATCATAGCCATGCAGTTCGATGAGATTGACGATCTTCTGGGTAATCACCCGCGTCTTGCCCGAGCCAGCCCCAGCCAGCACCAGGCAGGGGCCGTCCATATAGTTGACTGCATTACGTTGGGGGGTGTTCAGGCCATGCGACATAGGGGGTGAAAATATGGGGAAACAATAAGGGGCGACGGTTTGATCCGCAAAAACTTGCAGGCGCTATTGTAGCCTGCAATAGGCAGGTAACCTTCGCCAGCAGGTTAATAAGTGCGTGCCCACACAGATAAACTCGCCATACCCTGCGACTATCGATCACATAAGCAGACCACAAGAGGCGCAGATCATAAGAGCCTGAATTTTGTTGCCAAAAAGATAGAAATAAAGGCTAGACAATTGGATAAGCTCAGACTATTCTTCCACTCAGGAGGGTGCCTTTTATGAAAGACCTTAAATCTGCTCGTATCCTGCTGGTGGACGACGAAGAAAGAAATATACGCTTGCTGGAAGTACTCTTGCATGCCGAAGGTTATTCTACCCTGAGCGCCAATAATGGGCGCGATGCGCTTAAAGTCGCGGCTTTTGCGCAACCTGACCTCATACTGCTCGACATCATGATGCCGGGCATGGATGGTTTTGCCACTGTGGCAGAACTCAAGGCCAATCCCCTGACCCAACCTGTACCTGTCATCATGCTGACCGCGCTGGATGACCGCAATTCCAAACTGCGCGCCCTGGAAGCGGGTGCCGAGGAATTTTTGACCAAGCCCATAGACCGGGCTGACCTCAGCGTACGGGTACGTAATCTCTTGCGTCTCAAGGAATATGGTGATTTCCTGACTGACCATAACCGCATACTGGAAAGCCAGGTCGTACAGCGTACGGCACAACTGGAAGATGCCTATCGCGATACTGTATTCACCCTGGTACGTGCTGCCGAGCACAAGGATGAAGAAACCGGCCATCACGTGCGACGCATCAGTTACTACTGCCGTGCACTGGCAGAAGCCATGGATTTGCCAGGCGAGTTTCATGATGCGATCTTCCAGGCCAGCCCCATGCATGACATAGGCAAGATAGGCATACCCGATCATGTGCTGTTAAAACCCGGCACCTTCAATCATGACGAGTGGAATATCATGCGCACCCACTGTGCGCTGGGTGCCAGCATACTCTCCAGTGGCACCTCGCCGTATACCGAAATGGGCGCAGAAATCGCCCTGAACCATCATGAGCGCTGGGATGGCAGCGGCTATCCAAATGGGCTCAAGGGTGATGCCATTCCTATCGCTGCCAGAGTCATGCAGATTTGCGACGTATATGACGCCCTGCGCAGTCGCCGTCCTTACAAGCCTGCGCTGGATCATGAACGCAGCATGAATATCATCATCGAAGGTGATGGCCGCACACAACCTGAACATTTCGATCCTGCAGTATTGTCCTGCTTTGTTGCGGAGGCGGGGCGCTTTGCAGCTATTTTCGACCAGCATGCCGATGCCTGAAACCCAACGTCCTGCCATCCTGCTGATCGACGATGATGTTGGTCTGCTACAAGCCCTGTCACGATTACTGAGGCCTTTGCAACACCCCTTACTGAGCGCCAGAGATGCCAGCGAAGCACAGGCCATTATTGCGGAACACCATGTTGGGGTATTGATATGCGAGCCGCGTGACCAGCTTGCTGCAGCTTTTTTGATCACTGCCAGGGAAAAATATCCTGACATCGTGCGCCTGATATTGACGGGCTATCCTGACCTCGACAGTGTACTGAGGGCGGTCAACCAGGCCCATCCGTTCAAGTTGCTGGTCAAACCCTGGCTCAATGAAGAATTGCTGACAACCGTCAATTTGGCGCTGACACAGTATGTGGCGAACCGCGAGCGTGAGCGCCTGTTGAAAGAATACAACGGTATACTCAGCAATGCAGAGACTGCCCATGCCTTTCGCACACTGGATGCGCTCATGCATTCGATACACAAAGACATGGTTGCAGAAGCCATAGATAATCTTCCCATGGGTGCCTGCCTGCTGGCAGATGGTGTGGTCAGCCGTTTTAACCGCACGGCACTGCGCATACTTGGGGATCTCGCCCAGGCATTACCCAGCACAGGAATGCCAGTCTCAGGATTAGCGCCCGTATTGCAGGAGGCCTACGGTGCAGCACGCAAACGGCGGGTGCAAACCCGTCTTGATGAGCAACAGCGACTGGATTATTTTGTGCTGGACCTGAGCGTGGGTACCCTGATCGCATTTGCACCGGAGCCCAGGCTGGGCAGGCCACCTGATCATTGAAGCCTGCATTGAAGCACTTTATAAATTTCAGTACAGCTTTGTTTGCAAGAAAGTTCACCGGTAGTTTTGCCACGCATGTGTTTACCACGGAAAATGCACCATGAAAAAACTCAGCACCGAATTCAGACTGCTTGCAGGGCTTATGTTCGGGCTGCTACTGCTCTTGTCGGCTGGCTGGCAACTATACCGTTCACTGCAGGACTATCGTGAAAACTCATTATGGGTAGCCCATACCTATCAGGTGCTGGACCAGTTAAATGACGTCAGGTCAGGTGTACTGGAACTGGAGAGCATACAGCGCCTGTATTTCATCACTGGTGAAGATGTTTTCACCGGCCAGCGTGACAGCAAATCAGCACAGATACGCCAGGCATCAAAAAAACTGGCCGAACTGATTACGGATAATCCGCGTCAACACCTGCTGTATAAAAACCTTGCACAAAAACTGGAAGAGCGCTTGAGTGCCCTTGACAAGACTCTGCAGGTCTATCAGGCCGAAGGTTATCCAGCAGTACGCAAACATCTGATCAGCGGTACCCCACGTATTATCATGGAAGCCTTGCTGGCGCAGATCAACGACATGGAAGAGGAAGAGCGTGTCTTGCTGCAACAACGCAAGACCCAGGTCGAAAACAATTTTGTCCAGGCACGCAATATAGGCATCCTGGTTTTATTTATTACATTGGCAGGCGGTGCCTTGCTGTGGTGGCAATTCAAGCGCGACGTCGATCAGCGTACCAGCGCAGAAGCCGCCGTACGTGATAGCGAAGCCCTGCTCAAACAGGTGCTGGATATCTTGCCGGTAGGTGTTTTTATCTGTGACCGCAATGGTTCATTGACCAAGATCAACCCGGGCGCCAAGGCGATCTGGGGCGGTTCACGCATGGTCAACCTGGAACAGTATGGTGAATATGCAGGCTGGTGGCCAGACACAGGCAAACGCATAGAGGCTGAAGAATGGGGACTGGCCCGCACCCTGAAAACCGGTGAAACCATACTCAATGAGCTGGCAGATATACGCTGTTTTGATGGCAGCCGCAAAACCATTTCGAATAACACAGCCCCCTTGCACGACAATAATGGGCAACTGGTCGGCGGTGTGTCAGTCAATGTCGATGTTACCGAATTCACCCTGACTGAGCGCAAACTGAGGACTGCTGCACACTATGATGAAACCCAGGTCAAGGCACAAAACCTGTTTGCCGCTAGTTTTGAACGGCACAAGATTTTCGATGGCTTGCTGACTTTACTGGCAGAGCGGCATGGCTACCTGATGTCGGCGCTGTACAGCTACGATGAATGGTATGCACGCTTCCGTTGTGATGCCAGCTATGGCCTGGGCCATGATATACCACGTGAATTTGAACTGGGCGAAGGTTTGCTGGGCCAGGTTGCCCTGACCGGCAAAAGCAATTCACTTGATGCCAGCCGCCTGAGTCTGCAGACTGGACTGGCAAACTTCAGTCCCAAGCATGTGCTGATGATACCTGTGCTTTACCAGGAACACCGGCTGGCCGTGATGGTGCTGGCCACGACCAATAATGTGATTACTGGTGAACAGGCTTTTCTGGAAAGACTGGCCAACCAGCTCGGCGTTGCCCTGCATAATCTGCGTCAATACAATGACCTGAAACTGCTGGCAGAGCAATTACGCAGCAGCAGTGAAGAAATCGCCGCCAAGAATCAGCAACTGGAACAGGCCAGCCGCATGAAATCTGAATTCCTGGCCAATATGTCCCATGAATTGCGCACACCACTGAATGCTATCGTCGGTTTTTCCGAGATACTCAAGGATGGCCTGATGGGCAGTTTATCGAGCCAGCAGAAAGACGCCTCGGTCGATATTTTCAATAGCGGAAAGCACTTGCTGGCGCTGATCAATGACATCCTTGACCTGTCCAAGATAGAAGCAGGCAAGATGCAGATCAACCTGGAACCCACCAATATCAACGCTTTGGTGCAATCAAGCATGCAGGTAGTGCGCGAACAGGCCAGCCTGCAAAACTTGCAGGTGTCGGCCAAAATCCAGGAAAACCTCGGTGACATCTGGCTTGATGAAGTCAAGGTCAAGCAAATCATTTATAACCTTTTGTCAAATGCCGTCAAATTCACACCGGCGGGTGGCCGCGTGCATATCTCAGCCCGCAAGATCGACGGCTACCAGGTCACCGGAGGGCGCTTTGAACACTACCTGGAAATCATGGTTTCTGACAGCGGCATAGGCATACCCGAAGAAGCTCAGGCTGAGCTCTTCAAGCCCTTTACCCAGATAGACAATAGCCTGTCACGCAAGCATCAGGGCACCGGCCTCGGGCTGGCCATGGTCAAACGCATGGCAGAGCTGCATGAGGGCAGTGTCAGCCTGAACAGCATCACTGACAAGGGTTCCACCTTCACTGTGTTGCTACCCTGGCGTACCGCCAACCTGCCCGGCAAGCTCAGGACGGCCAGCAATACCGACAGCGGCGTCACCGGGAATTCTCATGCCCATGTTGCCGAAAAAACTAGCGACAGCAGCCATCACCACGCCAATGGGGAGTTGCTGGCACTGATCATAGAAGATGATGATCAGGCCGCAGAAGTCTTGCGGGTACAGCTGGAAAGCGAAGGCTTTCGCATCGTCCGTGCCAGTACCGCAGAAGCTGCACTGGCGATGGCAGGCAAAGAGCATCCCGACCTGATTACCCTGGATATTTTATTGCCAGGCATGGATGGCTGGGAATTTCTTGAGCATTTCAAACAACATCCGCTATTTGCCTCTACCCCTGTGGTCATCATCTCCATCGTGGCTGACCGTGGCCGTGGTCTGTCTCTGGGAGCAGCCCATGTCATGCAAAAACCGATAGCAAGGGAAAACCTGACCACCGCCCTGAGTGTGCTGGGATTTTGCAATGACCCGTCGGCAATACAAAAAACTGCCCTGGTCGTTGATGATGATCCCAAGGCAGTGAAACTGGTCACTGCGCAACTGGATACTTTTGGCTATAAAACCCTGGCGGCCTTGAGCGGGCAGGAAGGCATCAACATGGCAAGGGAACATAAGCCTGACCTGATCGTACTGGACTTGATGATGCCTGAAATTAATGGTTTTGATGTGGTGGAAGCACTGAAAAGTGATACAGTCACCGCAAGTATTCCGATTATTGTCCTGACTGCCAAGCAAATTACGGCAGACGACAGGACACGACTGAATGGTGATGTCAAAAAAGTCATGGAAAAATCTGAATTCAATCACGGTCGCTTCATTGGTGAAGTAAGGCGGGCCATGGCAGGCAGGGGTAAGTGAGATGGCGCGTGTACTGATCATTGAAGATAACCCGGTCAATATGAAGCTGGCGGCATTCCTGTTGCAGAATGCCGGTCATGAAGTGCTACAGGCGGTGGATGCCGAAGCCGGTTTGCAAATTGCCAGAATAGAACTGCCCGACCTGATACTGATGGACATGCAATTGCCAGGCATAGACGGGATGACTGCCACCCGGCAGCTCAAGGCTGCCGCAGCGACTGCCCATATCAAGATAGTCGCACTGACTGCCTTTGCCATGAGCGGTGATGAAGACCGCTTCCGCGCCGCCGGATGTGATGCCTATATGGCAAAACCTATACGCTACCAGGCATTTTTATCTCTGGTTGATTCCATACTCAAGACCTGAATCAAGATTCGCAGACTGGGGAAAGCAAGAGCAGGCAAGAGCAAGCTGGAGTAAACTGGCGGCATCAGAATAAAGGTGCTCCATGAAATTTGAACATTTAGTCGAAATCAATGACCTCGGCAATCCCGCCGTCGAGGTCATCAGCCGCGAACAATTATGGCGTGGCCTGGTCTTGCGGGCAGAAATGCCAAGGTTGTTTGTCTCTTATCTCGATGACGCCAGCATCATGGACCGCAATGAAGCCAGCATGACGCGTACCCTGAAATATGGTACGCTGGAAATCACCGACCACGTCAGCCTCGTCCATCTTGAGCATGTGCATTATGATGTCGCGGCGCAAAAAGACATCCCGCAATCTTCATTACGCATGAGCATAGAAGAACCACAGCCAGATGCGCTGTTTGTCCGTTTCGCCTATGACAGTGGCAATGCTGAAGCAGAAGATGCTGAAGCGAAAATGTATAACGAATACCGCAAATCGGCCTATCAGGAAGCTGACGTCGAAACTGTACGGATCATCCGCGAACTGGCAGAAAGCGGACGGCTGGATGCCCTGCCGTCCTGACAACATGTGATGGATTGCTGAGTCACCAGCATTTCAGGGATAATGCGGCTCTATAATCTCATTCGTCTCATTCATCCCATTCCTGATTTAGCCCATCTATCAACTATTCCAAGGTTCCCATGACCAAGCGCACTACTACTGCAACAAAGAAGCCAGTCCTGGCTGCTCTGGACTTGCCTGCCCCGGTACAAACCACACGTTTGAAACGCAAGCAATTTGCCAGCACTGGTGACGTGCATATCCAGGGTGATGCCGTGATCACCACCCAGTTCATCGTTGGCGGTGATTGCCTGATTGATGGCGATTTAGAGGCAGAAGAGGTGTTTTGCCTCGGCAAGCTGACGGTCACGGGTGATATCCGCGTGCAATCCCTGTATGTGGGCCATGCGCTGGATGCCGGTGGCAATATCGATGTTGAATACCTCATCAAAACCGGTTGCAGCGCCGACTGGATGGCACGCATGCTGGAACTCGACCAGCGCAAACCAGCCGCCGATGGCAGCAGCTATATGGACATTCTGGTGCACCCTGCCATCTTGAAGCGCTATGACCATCATGATGCCTTTGGCGGTTTTGGCGATATCCAGGCGCTCGGTTATGTCGCCTGTGCCGACCTCGATTGCCACGGCAATGTACAGCTGGATGACGTGCTGGAAGTTGGTGAAATCCAGTTTGTTGGCGGCCATTTGTCGGCAGCAGCCATCCACGTTGCTGGCGATTGCAATTGCCAGGGTGAGTTGTTCAGTGAAACCGATATCCAGGTTGAGGGTGCCTTGTTTGCGGCGAATCTGATCTGCCAGGGCAACCTTGATGTGGCCAGCATCCACAGCCAGGGCGATATCAGTACCTGGGGTTATCTGCGCGCCACTGGCGAAGTCAGCAGCCTGCGCGGTGAAATCCATAGTGGCCGCTGGATCGCCACCAAGGGCAGCGTCTATGCCGCCAAATACATCAAGTCTGGCGAATCCCTGGTTGCTGAAAAAGGTATCAGTTGCGGTGCCGATTATGGCATCCTGGCTGCCACCAGCCTGCCGCGCTCACGCTGGGCCACGCACGGTTTCGTCTCTGCTGCCAGCAAACCGCGCCTGCTGTTATCCGGCCAGTTTGTCGAAGGCAAAAAACTCAAGCATATCGATGCGCTGGAAAAAAAGCGTGAAACCGAACTCGACTGGGAAGTACCACGCCGTCTGAAGCGTGAAATGCAGCCAGTCTGATTTTCACACCACCGGCCCCGGTATTTTGTCGATCTTGCTTATCTGCACAGCAAGCTCTAGCCCAGGTCTTTCACCACCAGCATGCGCCTTAACAGATAAATACCTATGCTGGTGGAAACCAGGGCCGTAATACAAAGTGCTGTCGATGGATGCCAGCTGCCGCTGATGCCGCGCGCCGCTGTCCATCTGTAGGCATAGAGGGCGACACCATTCGAACCCGCATGCAAAGCGATGCCCGGCCACAAGGAGCGCGTCTTATCATACAGCCAGGCACAGACCAGGCCCAGCAGCGAAGCACACAGGAATTGATAGATATTCATGTGGGCCATGCCAAACAGCAGCGCTGAAGCCAGAAAAGCCAGCTTGCGCGAATATTGCTGCAAAAAACTGCGCAAGACCAGGCCACGGAACAGCATTTCTTCCAGCACAGGCGCAACCAGGCAGGCAATGATGATGGAATGCACACCATTGCTCATCATCTCATCGAATATTCTTTGCTGGCCAGCTGGCACAGGTTGCCATTCCTCCAGCATGCCGCCGATGAAACTCAATGACAATTCCAGCCCCGGTATCAACAGCATGACCGGCACCATGATCAGGCAGAGACGGGCAGGCGTGACCGCTGCGGCGGAATGGAATAGCTCGCTATAGCTCATGCCCTTGTAATGCAGCACCGCCGTAAACAGTATGGCATTCGCCAATACCATAATGACACCATCGACTTCTTCCATGCTGACACCCGTGAAGAACATGCTGTCGTGTACCAGCATATTCAGCAAGACCTCGGCTCCGAGCAAGAAAACGATCAGGAAGAAGGCTTCCAGGGCAGTCGGAAAATTCTCATGTTTTTGATTCATTGCTGTAGCGTATAAATCCGGGCTGCACCTAGAGGCTGGACAGGTCCATATCTTGTGAAAATTCACCATCCACTTCCTTGATGATGGCTTGCCCGGCGATGGTTTGCTGACCATTAAAACTCAGCGTAGGGCCGCCATACAGGGTCCAGCCCTGGTTCAGGGCCGCTGTGACACGCAGGCAAAAGTTCTTGTCGTCCGGGCCGGTCAGGTAACGGTAGAGTTTCATGAAGAGTGCACTCCAAACTGCGGGATCATAGGTGAGGCACATTATATTCGATGACGCCTGCCTGGCCGGGTCTGCGCAAAAAAGTGGCAACACATATTTGCCATGTATCACTTTTTTCAATACGGCAATATTAATCTTCAGGTTACAATTACTCACAATTAGCTTTCTGCAAGCCTCCTCACTCAAACTGGTTTACTTCACTGAAATTTGTTGAATTTGTGCAAACATTACAAAAATTTTTACAGCGATGGCAACAGCGAGGAGTGTATACCCGTTTATTCCTGCCCCTTTTTTTCCTGATCATCGCCGTCAGCGCCCTGCGCTACTACCTGATGATCAACAGCGAAGTCGCCGATGCCAGACAAAGAATAGCGACAGAACTGAGGCATAGCAGCCACTTCCTGATCCCTGCACTGAGCAGCTTGTCTGAACGTAGCGATACTGAGTCCATACGCCAGCTCCTGGCACAGGAAGTAGAATCCAGCCCGGTACTGTGGCGTATCACCTGGCAATATAAACAAGGGCAGGTACAGAAACAAATTCAGGGCCAGGACCAGATCGCACCTGCGGCAAGCTCACCAGCCTGGTTTAACCGCCTGTTGTCCCTGCATGCAGAAAGCATGGCCCGGGAAGTCAGACTGGCAAATGGCGACATCGGTACGCTGAGCCTGGAAACCAGCATCGCCAGTGAAAATAGCCACATCTGGCAAAAAGTCATGAGCCAGGGCAAGATTTCACTGGCCATTATTTTCACTATATATTTTTTGCTGGGCCTGATCCTGCGCTCGAATGTCAACACCCTGCGCAGGCTGGCAGATGCTACGGACAAATTCAAGAAAGGCCAGCATTCGATACGCATGTCGGTCACCGGCACGGCAGAAGCGCGTGCACTGGCAACCACCTTCAATGGCATGGCCAACGAGGTACAGACCCTGCTCACGACCCTGCAACGCAGCCAGCGCGCCAATAGCGAGCAATTGCATTTCACCTGGCAATTGCTGCATGCCTTGCCCATACCTATATTTTTTCAGGACCAGTACGGTATCTGTCAGCGCATCAACCGCGCCTGGGAAGAATTGTTTGCCCTGAATGCTGCCGATGTCGTGGGCCGCCCCATGCCTGTGCTGGCACTGGGCAATGACGCCGCGCCATCCCTGCAAAATGAACATGGCAAGCTGGTCAGGGAAATCCAGATACAGGCTGCCGGTCAGATACTGGATGTAATTTATTACCAGGCCAGTTTCACCAATGTTGATGGCGAAGCCACAGGCAGCATAGGTGCCCTGATCGACATCAGTGAACGCAACCAGGCACAGGCCACGCTGGCGGCGGCAAATGAAAGAGTGGAAACTACCCTGGCATCTATCGGTGACGCCGTCATCAGTACGGATGTCGATGGACGCATACTGATGCTGAACAAGGTTGCGCAGCAAATTTGTGGGTGGAACCGCAAGGAAGCACAGGCGCATGAACTGGCCGATGTGTTTGCTTTAAGCGATGTACAGCAGCGCGACAAGCTGAGAGAATTTTTGCAGCAGATTTGCCAGAGCAGCGAAATCCTGCAAGCGAATAATCAATTGTTGACCGCACGCAGCGGTCAGCAGTTTGAAGTTGATTACACGGCAGCGCCGATCAGGCAAAGAGACGGCACGGTCACAGGCTGTGTGCTGGTATTCCGCGATGTCAGTGAAAAACGCCAGTTGATGCAACAACTGAACTGGCAGGCAGGGCACGATATCCTGACCGGCCTGGAAAACCGTGCGGCGCTGGCAGAACGCTTCAGCACGGCGATACAAACTGCCCACGACCAGGAAACCTGGCTGGCAGTTTGCCTGCTCGACCTTGACCACTTCCAGGCCATCAATGAAAGCCATGGCCAGGAATTTGCCAACAAATTATTGCAGCAGGTCGCACGCCGCCTGGAAGACAATGCAGGCAGCGAACATCATGTGGCCCGCCTGGGTGGTGACGAGTTTGTCGTACTGCTGCAAAACCAGCGTGACATCGCTGGTGTGGAACTGAACCTGGCATTATTGCTGGCAGTACTGGCGCAACCTTACGAAATAGAACAGCAAGGCATCAGCCTGTCGGCCAGTATAGGCGTGGCAATTTATCCGCGTGATGATGTGAATGCCGATACCCTGTTGCGTTGTGCCGACCAGGCCATGTACCAGGCCAAGCTGAACGGACGCAATCAATTTCATTTATTCGACGCCGAGCAAGACCAGCAATTGCGCACCCACCACAACCAGCGCGCCCGCGTGCGCCAGGCTTTGCAACAAGGCGAGATGCGCTTGTATTTCCAGCCCAAGGTGAATATGCGCCAGGGCCGCATCATCGGCATGGAAGCGCTGTTGCGCTGGCAACATCCTGAGCAGGGCATCGTTGGGCCTTTGAATTTCTTGCCGCTGATAGAACATACTGACCTGATCATCGATGTTGGTGATTTTGTCTTGCAACAGGCCATGGAGCAATTGCGCGCATGGACACATCAGCATGTGGACTGGGTCATCAGCGTGAATATCGCGGCGCGCCATTTCCAGTGCAAGGATTTTGTCGAGCGCCTGCGTGCGGTGCTGGCAGCCTTTCCGGATGTCGCCCCAGAACGCCTGGAAATAGAAATACTCGAATCCGCCGCCATCAAGGATATACAGCATGTACGCGAAGTCATGCTGGCCTGTCAGCAAATCGGCGTCAGCTTTGCACTTGATGATTTTGGCACCGGTTATTCTTCGCTGTCTTACCTGAAACGCCTGCCCGCCGATACCCTGAAAATCGACCAGAGTTTTGTCCGTGATATGCTGGAAGACAAGGACGACCTGGCCGTCATCAGCGCCGTCATCGGCCTGGCACGCGCCTTTAACCGTGGCGTGATTGCAGAAGGTGTGGAAAGTGCCGAACATGGTGTAGCCCTCATGCGCCTGGGTTGCGAACTGGCACAAGGTTACGGCGTCGCTCGCCCCATGCCAGCGGGCCAGGTCGAGGCCTGGGCCGACAGCTATGTCGCCCCGCTGATCTGGGGACATGGCAAGGGCCTGGAGTGGGAAGGTGCCTGAGTGAATAAATATTGAATGGAGACACCATGCAAACCATCAGCGGCCAATGCAGTTGCGGAAAAATTGCCTATCACTACCCGGCCCCCGCATTGCAAATCGTGGCCTGCCATTGCGGCCTGTGCCGCCGTATGACGGGCGCAGCATTATCATCTTATGTCGTCGTCAAGGAAGCTGAACTGGTATTCACCCAGGGTCAGGAACTGCTGAAAAGCTATACCGTCACATCGCGTACCCAGCGCCATTTTTGTACTGACTGCGGCACGCCGCTGTATAACTCGAATCAGGAAACTTATGCAGGCTTGAGTATGCTGTATCTGGGCACAGTCAATCAGCATGAAAGCCTGTCACCGCGCATGGATATTTATTGTGAGAATAAACTGCCTTGGCTGAGCACAGCGGATAGTAGCCGGCATTTTGAGCAGACACCGCGCAAACCCTGAAAGATAAAAAAAGCGTGCCCCATTTCAGGGGCACGCTTTTCACATGAATCAAACCACTTATTTCGCCGGATACCTGATCGTCATTTCCTTCAACAGATTGTCAGCATGGTCAACTTCTTTCATGACCCATAACATGTAACGGATGTCGACATGGATGGCACGGGTAATGGCGGTGTCGAAGTACCAGTCCTTGGTAATCGATTCATAGGTCGAATCGAAATTCAAACCCACCAGTTCACCATTTTTATTCAAGACAGCAGAGCCAGAATTGCCACCGGTTGTATCAGCACTGGACAGGAAATTGACAGGCACGGTTTGCAGGACATTGTCCTTGAATACGCCGTAACGTTTTTCCTTCACGGCAGTCAATAAATTTTCCTGCATATTGAAGGGTGCTTTGCCCGTGTGTTTTTCTACTATGCCTTCGACTGTCGTGAACGGGCCTTTGATGACGCCGTCACGCGGTGAGTAAGGTGCGACTGTGCCGTAGGTCACGCGCAGGGTGGAATTGGCATCAGGATAAACTGGCTTGCCCTGGGATTTTTTCCATTCTATGACTGCCTGCATGTATTGTGGAATGATACGTTCCAGATTGCCATCCAGTTCTTTGCGGCGCTCTTCGAGTGACATGGCAGTGTCATGCAGTTTCACGGCCAGGCGTACGAAAGCATCGTCGGATTGTTCAAAAGCCTTGCGGTCCTTGCCCATCCAGGCCAGGCGTTTGGAGGTTTCACCCAGGCCGCTTTGCTGATACAGGCTGGCGACGCTTTCTGGTGTCGGCAACAATACATCCAGACCCTTTGGATGGGATGCTGCTGGCAATTTACTATATCTTTGCAGCGCTGCAGTGAACCTGGCCTGATCGACATTTTGCAGATAGGATTGTTCCAGGCGGCTGAGTTTGCCAGCGATGATATTCATGTCGCGCTGCTGGTAACCGGGCTGGCGTTCTGCATCCGGTTTTGTGCTTTCCACCGCGAGACGATACAGGGTGCGTGCACTCTTCAGCATTTCACTGGTGCTGGCAACCGACCAGGCAAATTCTTCTTCTGACATCGCCATGTCGGCAGCGATGACGGTATCAAGCTCTTTCAACAAATTCTTGTCGCTACCATGCTGTGCATACCAGCGGCGGAATTCTGCATCCTGGCCATCCTTGATGGCAGCGATGTCCTTGCGTGCAAAACCTTCCAGCAAACCCTCTGTTTTCTTCAAACCATTATTGAGGCCTTTGGCTACGCTGGCATAACGTACACTGGCACCAGCATTGCCTGAAGTTGCAGCGGCAATGACGGCGAGATCAGCTTTGGTTTCTGTCACTTTGGCAGGGTAGCTGACATCACGGGCATAGCGTATTTCTGCTGGTAATTTGTAGCGGCTGGTGCGGCCCGGGTAACCTGCCAGCAAGATAGGGTCACCATTCTTCAAGCCCTGGGCAGATACGACGAGAAAATCTTTAGACTGATACGGCACATTGTCGGCAGACAGGTCGGCAGGGCGGCCATCCCTGCCTACATAGGCGCGCAGGAAGGCGTAGTCACCGGTATGACGCGGCCATTCAAAATTATCGACCTCGCCACCAAAATTGCCTATCTTGTCTGAGGGTGCATACACTAGGCGCACGTCACGTATCATGATCTGGCGTATGCGGTAATACTCAAGACCACGATGGAAACTCGGTACCGAGCAACGGTAAGCCTTGTCTTGCTCACATTCAGCAATCAGCGCCTTGATACGGTTTTCCACATGCTCAGCCCTGGCGCGGCCAGACATGGCGGCGGTCAGCCCCTTGTTGATCTGCTCAGTGACATTTTCGACTTTTTCAGTGATATACATGCGCGCATCGGGGCCTGCGGGCAATTCATCTGCCAGTGTCTTGGCCAGAAAACCATTTGCAATATAATTTTTTTCTGCTGTCGAATTTCTTTGTACGGCACCATAAGCGCAATGATGATTGGTTACCACCAGGCCAGTGTTCGATACAAAAGAAGCCGAGCAACCGCCGAGCGATACCATCGCTGACATCGGGTGTTTTTGCAAATCCGCCAGTTTTTCTGCAGGCACATTGATGCCTATGCGCTTCAGTTCAGATTTTAGTTGTGGCAACTGGTAGGGTTGCCACTGACCTTCGTCAGCATAAGCAGAGGAAACAACACCAGCCAGGGCCAGCGGAAGAGCAAGGGTTTTAAACAAAATACACTCCAAATTAAATTCTTAGGTCACGCGCATGATTTGCAAATAGATTTATAGCAAATTGATTTATGGCGCATTGATTCATAGCGAATTGACTAATTGCCATGAAATGCAGGCAATTAGGCGCAAATACAGACATATCTTAGCTGAAATAGTTCCTATATTTCTCCGGGGGAATGTAGCAAAGCTGAAATTATTCCATCTACCGGAATAATTAATTCAGGATTTAGGCTATTCCTATATTTCCGTGAAACGTACAAACTGTGATCCATGCAATTGCATATCAATACCGTTACCTCAACCTCAACTTCAATTGAATGGAAATATCATGAGCCGCATCAATCTCGTCACCAAAGAAACTGCCAATGCTGAACAACTGGCCCTGCTGGAAGCGATACAAACAAAACTGGGCATGGTTCCGAATTTTTTGAAAGCCTTTGCCAATTCCCCTGCTGCCTTGCGCGCCTTTCTGGGCTTGCATGGCATTGCCGGTGAAGGCAGCCTGGACTCGCAAACCCGCGAGCGTATTGCCCTGGCAGTCGCGCAAAAAAATTCCTGTGAATATTGCGTCTCTGCCCATACTGCCATAGGCCGTGGCACTGGCCTGAACAATGAAGAAATGGCTGCCAACCGTGCAGGCAGCAGCCAGGACGCGAAAGCCGCGGTTGCCGTGAAATTTGCCCGCTCACTGGTCGAACATGCAGGTGAAGTGAGCACGACAGAAATTCTGGAAATGCGCGACCACGGTTACGGCGATGCCGACATTATCGAAGTCATCACCCATGTCGGCATGAATATCCTGACGAATATCCTGGGCAAGGCCACTCGTCTGGAAATCGACTTCCCTAAAGTCAGCCTCTAAGTCCAGAAATCTGTCCCGTCACAGCGAGGAGATCATCATGTCACGCGCATTTGCCGATATCAGTTTTACCCCCAGCGTCAAAGCGGCACAAAGCCTGTATGGCAGCCGCGAAGCCAATCGTGGATTTGAACTGGTGGAAGAAAAACGTGATTCCCTGCTGGCACAGGACATGGAATTCATCGCTGCCCGCGACAGCTTTTACCAGGCGACGATTTCAGAAAACGGCTGGCCCTATGTGCAGCACCGTGGTGGCCCAGCCGGTTTTCTTAAAATCATCGATAACAAGACCATCGCTTATGCAGATTTTTCTGGTAATGCGCAATACCTGAGCGTAGGCAATCTGTTTGCCAGCGACAGGGTATCCTTGATACTCATGGACTACGCCAGGCGCCGCCGCATGAAGATATGGGGCCATGCCAAAATCGTTCATGAAGAGGATGATGTACGCCTGATCGCCAGGCTGGAAATGCCTGGCTACCGCGCCCGTGTCGAGCGTGCCATTGTCATCACGGTAGAAGCCGTGGAATGGAATTGCCCGCAACATATCACGCCCAGGTTTAGCGAAAAGGAAGTGCAGGGCATGCTGGCGAAGCTGCTGGCTGAGAAGCACCAACTGGAAGAACAGTTAACACAAAAGACTGCACCTGCAAAACCCAGCAGCCTTGGTAATGGCCCACTGGAACTGGTCATCACAGGCTTGCGCCAACTCAGCCCGCGCATGCGCGCCTATGAATTGCGTGCCCCTGCAGGCAAGGATTTGCCTGCGGTGAGCGCAGGCGCACATTTGCGGGTACCCGTCTTGCTGGCAGACGGCCAGGCGGCTACACGTCAATACTCCATCAGTTCTGCTGGTGGACAAGCCGACTGTTACGAAATTGCCGTGCTGGCCGAACCAGAGGGCCGTGGTGGTTCCATGGCTGTCCACGATCTTTATGCGCTGGGCATGCACCTGCATTGTGATTTGCCACGTAATGACTTTGCATTGCATGCGCATGCGGCACCCGCCGTGCTGATCGCCGGGGTATAGGCATCACCGCCATCAAACCCATGGCTGCACAATTGTCAGCGCAGGGGCGGCCATACACTTTGCACTATGCAGGCCGCAGGCTCAATGCGATGGCCTATCGTGCAGAGTTGCGAATGCAGCTGGGTGCCTCATTGCATCTGTATGCGGCAGATCAGCAGCAGCGCATGGATATACACAACATCATGAAAGAAGCAGGCCAGGACAGCCTGTTTTATATCTGCGGCCCAGCCAGCATGATCGCTGCTGCGCTGAGTGCAGCTACAGCTTTGGGCATAGATCCGCAAAGAGTGCGCTATGAAAGATTTGCGGTACAAAAATCAAACCATGACGAAGAGATACGGGTGGAGCTGGCGCGCAGTAAAAAAGTCATCCATGTCCGCGCTGACCAGACTATTCTGCAAGCTGTGCGCGCCCATGGTGTAGCAGCCCAGGCAGAATGCGAAACCGGCAATTGCGGCACTTGCGCCGTGAAACTGCTGGGTGGACAAGCACTGCACAGGGATGCTGTGTTGACAGAAGCAGAGCAAAAAGACCGCATCTGCATCTGTGTCTCGCGGGCACAAGCAGGTGAACTGGTGCTTGACCTGTAAAGCTATTATTGCAAAGGCAGGAAGATGTCCGTCACCATCAGGTGTTCAGGCACGTCAGGGAAGAAGCTGATGCGCTGGAAGAACAGGGGAAAGTCGCGCAAATTGCGCTCGCTTTGTGGCAGCCAGCTGTTATACAAAAAGCGCACGACGTTTCCCAGTTCAGCATCACTGCCGGTGTGCCTTATTACCGCACATTCACCGGCGGGGATAGTCTTGTTGACGATGCCATGTTCATTCTGTGCTACTGGCGCAGTGACTGCTGCTGCCAGGTCAAAGCGAAAATCGGCAGCGGGTGTTTGCTCAGGGTCGTCATAGATAAGATTAAATGTCCCACTGACGCTGGGCGGCAGTTTATTAAGCTTGCGCCAGGCAATGAAGCGCTGGATGCTGTTGGGCAGCAAGCCGGGCGCGCCGCGGTGTTCCAGCACGGCGATACGGGTTTCAGGGAAGGTAACGATGCGTACATCGCTGTGTTGATAAGTCATGGGCATATGCTGTTCTCTCAATTGGATCAAGGTTGAATTGCTGTCTTGCCAGTTGTCCCACTGAGGCTGTTTCCTGAATTGTGCCGGGCTCAGTCCCAGGCTTTTTTTAAAAGCGCGGGAAAAAGCTTCACTGCTTTCATAGCCATTATCCAGGGCGATATGAATCACCTGTTTATGGCTACGAAATGCCAGTTCATACATGGCTTTTTTAAGTCTCAATAGCTGCACATAACGAAATGCCGCCAGACCAAAATATTCAGAAAACTGCCGGTGAAAATGAAATTTTGAGAAAGCCGCAACTGCACTTAAACGCTCCACCGACAAGTCTTCATCCAGATGGCTATCGATGTACTGCAACACACGCAGCATGCGCTGTTGGTAATTGGATTCACTCAATGATTTCTCCCTGACAGACTGCAGAATAAACAGCCTCCAGCGATGCTGCATGATAGTTCTTGCTCAATTCTGTTTTGCTGCGTCAGTCATGCCGGTGGCGCAGGCGTTCCAGCAAAGCCTGTTCACAGAGTTTGAACAGCATGTAGGCAGCCATGGCAGCGCAGGCTGACAAGATAAGTTCGAGCAATTGCTGCAAGCCACCTTCGACCAGACCTATCCAGCCATTATCGAGCAGATACTCAGCATTGGCACTGAACAGGTGGACGATGTCGAAAGACAGCTTGCCGAATACCACGAAGCTCAGGGTCAGCAACAAAAAACTGGCAAGACTATGCTGGCATAACCAGGTATAGAATTTTCGCTGTCTTGCCATGTGCTGTCCTTTCAAAATTGCTGCGCTTACGATAAGTCTGTTCAGTTTTTTTCGACGATATTTTTGATGCTATGCAGACCCTCATCAAATTTGCCACCCACCATTTTATCCATGCTGAAAAACAGACTCATGAGTTTGGACATGAAGTTGCTGGGACCAAACATGGCATGGCTGACGACCGTGCTGCCATCTTTTTCTTCAAGGCGGAACTCAATAGTGTTTTGCGCAGCAAATGGTTTGTAGAAGTTGATTTGCAGGCGCAGGTAGTCATGAGGCCGGGTTTCCAGGATTTCCATCTTGCCTTCGCCCAGGTCTTTGTTCCCCTTCCACGCATAAACCGCTCCCTGCCCCTGTGCAGCACCGCTATAGGTGCGCTGCACAGCCGGGTCGGCTTTTTCCCAGGGAGACCAGGCTTCCCATTCATGGAAATCATTAATCAGAGGGAAAATCTGTTCAGGCCTGGCCTGGAATGCGAGAGATCGCTCGACACGAAAATGATCCGGCAGGCTGACGACATACAATAAGAAGGCAGCGAACAAAAGCACTACAATGGCAATGATCATGAGATGTCTCCTGAATGTTGAGCTAACAGCTTAATTTGCCTGAGACCTATTTACCAGCAATGCATGCAGTCCCCAGTATATTTTACTTACAAAAGTTACTATCAAAGCGAACTCATGTGCCTGTGATTGCTGTGTTTCAGGCAACAAACTGGCTATACTAAGACTATTCTCCATTAATTTATCCAGAATCCTATGCCATCACCCAGCGATGCAGGCCAGACCACCAACTTCACGCTATCCGGCGTCACTTTGCTTGATGCGCTGCTCCATGGTATTAAATGGGGTGGTTTGAATGGCGCAGTTGTTACCTATAGCTTCCCGTGGACTGCGGGTGAATCCTATTTTTATGGACGCAACAGTTCCAGCAGCTACACCCCGGACAATGAGCCGGGTGCCAGCCACATGGCGCTCAGCCTGGAACAGCAAAACGCCACCAAGGCTGCCATGCAGGCCTGGGCCAATGTCGCTGACATACAGTTTGTACAGGTTGCCGACAACAATACCAGCGCAGGAAATATCCGCGTTGCCTGGACTTCATTCGCGGATACTACATCAACAGGCGACAAGGCCTGGGGCTGGGCTTACAGGCCAAGCAGTGTCAGCCCTTCTGGCGGGGACATCTGGCTGTCTGGCAATGGCAATAAAACCAATACCAACTGGAGCGTGGGTTCATTCAATTATTCATCATTGATACATGAGCTTGGTCATGCGCTCGGGCTCAAGCATCCTTTCGAGGGCGACGTGGTCTTGCCCACCGCCTTTGATACGACACAATATTCCGTCATGTCTTACACGGAACAAGCCAATGACATGTTCAGGACCATTACTTATGATGCCTCGGGCAAGCCCTCGTTCAGTTTCAAGTACATCGTGCCAGAAACACCGATGGTACTGGATATCGCTGCCATGCAATATGCCTATGGTGCCAATAACAGTTACAGGACCGGTGACGATGCATATACCTTCGACCCGAATACCCCTTTCCTGAAAACCATCTGGGATGCTGGTGGCAATGACACGATTTCTGTCGCCAACTTTACTCTGGGATGCATGATTGACCTCAGCCCCGGCAGTTATTCTGACATACGCATGGTGTCCGCGCCCAATCCGCCTGGCTATACCGGTGGCACGGTACCAACTTACGATGGCAGGCAAAATCTCGGCATCGCCTATGGTGCCTATATAGAGAATGCGATAGGTGGTGCTGGCAATGACACTTTGTATGGCAACAAGCTCAACAACAGCTTTACCGGTAATGGCGGCAATGATGCAATCGATGGTGACCTGGGCCTCGATACCGCCATCTACAACGGGTTGCACACAAATTACAGTGTCAGCGTCAAAGGGGGCACCGCGGTAGTCGCTGCCAAGAGTGGCAATGAAGGCACGGATACCCTGGTCAACGTAGAACGCCTGCATTTCACCGATGAAAACATCGCCCTGGATATCAATGGCATTGCCGGGCAGGCTTACCGCCTTTACCAGGCGGCCTTTGACCGCAAGCCAGACTTGAAAGGCCTGGGTTACTGGATCAATGATATGGACCAGGGTTCCAGCCTGACGACGGTAGCAGCGGGCTTCATGTTGTCGGCTGAATTCCAGAAACTGTATGGCACTAAACCCACGAATACCGTGCTGGTCACCAATTTCTACCAGAATGTCTTGCACCGCACTCCAGATCAGGCTGGTTTCAATTACTGGCTGGACCAGCTCAATACCAATAAAATCACTGCCGCCGGTGCCCTCGCCAGCTTTTGTGAAAGCGCCGAAAACCAGGCTCTGGTCATAGGTTCTATACAAAATGGCATTGAATACCTGGTCTGGCCTGCATAAACACGCAGTAATAGCCACTTTCAGTCTTTCATACCTCAAAGCCCGCCACGCTGGCGGCAGCTTACCCTACAATGACGACATATCCGCCGGGCTGCTCATGAAAGAGCGGCCTGCTGTCGTCGTCTTCATACAAAATACATCCCATGTCAGAATCCACCGCCTTCAACACCCTGCCGCTATCCGCTCCCATGCTTGCCAACCTGGACAGCCTGGGCTACAAGGAAATGACAGCCATACAGGCAGCCAGCCTGCCCATCATCCTGCAACAGCAAGACCTGATCGCCCAGGCCAAGACAGGTAGCGGCAAGACCGCTGCCTTTGGCATAGGCATGCTGGCCAAACTCAATCCCACTTATTTTGCCGTCCAGGGCCTGGTGATTTGCCCGACGCGTGAACTGGCGGACCAGGTTGCCAATGAGTTGCGCCGCCTGGCCAGGACCATGCCGAACGTCAAGATCGTCACCCTGTGCGGTGGCACGGCCATGCGTCCGCAGATTGCTTCACTTGAATATGGAGCGCACATCGTGGTCGGCACACCTGGCCGCCTGATCGACCATATCAGCCGTGGAACGGTCAACCTCAAAGCCGTACAAACCCTGGTGCTCGATGAAGCCGACCGCATGGTCGACATGGGCTTTTATGATGATATCTACGACATCGTCGCCGCCACGCCCACGCGCAGGCAAACCCTGTTGTTCTCGGCAACTTATCCCGATGATATACGCCAGGCCAGCGAACAACTGCTGCGCGACCCGGTGGAGATCAAGGTTGAATCCCAGCATGCCGCCAATCACATTGAGCAAATGTTTTACCTGGTCACGCCAGAAGGGCGCAATACCGCTGTCGCCACGCTGCTGCATCATTACCAGCCGACATCCACGATTGCCTTTTGCAACACCAAGATACACTGCCGCGAACTGACAGAAGAATTGCACGCCCAGGGCATCAGCGCCCTGGCCCTGCATGGCGACCTTGAACAGCGCGACCGCGACGAGGTCCTGATACGTTTCGCCAATCAAAGTTGCTCAGTCCTCGTCGCCACCGACGTCGCCGCCCGCGGTCTCGACATACAAACCCTGGGTGCCGTCATCAATGTCGATGTATCCAAAGACACCGAAGTCCACATCCACCGCATAGGCCGCACAGGCCGCGCTGGCGAAAAAGGCCTGGCCCTGAGCCTGGCTACACCCGGTGAAAAGAAGTGGGTCAAACTGATCGAAGAATATCAGGGCGAATCCGTCATTTGGGGCGATATCCACGCAATTGAAGCGGGCCCGGAAAGAGACCTGCAAGCCCCGATGATGACCATCTGCATCATGGGCGGCAAAAAAGACAAACTCCGCCCCGGCGACTTACTCGGCGCGCTGACGGCTGACCTGGGTTTGAAAAAAGAACAGGTAGGAAAAATCAATGTCTCGGAATTTGTCACCTACGTTGCCATTGACAGGCAAGTTGCAGAAAAGACGGTGGACAGGCTGAGCCGTACCAATATCAAGGGCAGGCAGTTCAGGATGCGGATTGTTGATTGATTGTGGCGTCATGAAATATCAACAGCGATTGGATTGAAGATGCTGTTGGGGTGGTGGTTGCAGTTGCAGTTGATTTTGACTTTCTGCAGTTCCCATGTGTAGACGCCGTTTGTGCGGTACAGAAAATGGAAAAAGAAGAGCCGCTGTTTGAGCGGAGCGAGTTTCGGATCTTCCCATTTTTTGTACCGCACAAACGGGAACCCCGTAGGGGCGGCTACGCCTGGGTCGCCTTTTTGGCACACCTTTTTGGCGAAGCAAAAAGGTGTGTAGCCGCCGGTCTACCACCGGCCTGCAATCTTAAATTACGTGTGCAGGTATTTGAAATATCAGATACGTAAGAAACACAAATCTGAAACTAATTAACTTCACGATCTGCCAAAAGCACGCAGGAATGACGTAGCCAAGATTGCGATAAATAATAGGGTTAAGTAGTGCAAACACGATAAATCAGATTTGAGAAATTACTGCCTATGCCTGTCTCACCAACAACCTCCCAACATCCACATCCCCCGCCAACTTCATCCCAAAATACTTGAGCAACAAGGCCCTGTATTCATCCTCATCATGGATAGTATGCACATGCCGCCCATCCCCATCCGTGATGATGCATTTGTTATTCGACATACTGACACGCCCCGCCAAAGTCGCAATGGAACAAATCGATTTTTGCGTGAAATGCGATAAGGGCGAAGTCTGCTGATACTCACACATTGCAAAAAAATCGCTGATCGCATGCGCCTGTAAACTGAAACGGTACTGTGCATGCCCGACACTAGCATCCTTCGCCTGCATGAGCACATAATGCGCATCACCATCCGCAAGCAGATAATATTGCAAGCCCACTTCATGTACGCCTTCACCACCTAATTGCAACGGTGTACGAAAGCATTCGCCAAAACCGACATCAGCCAGATAATCCTGTCCATTTACATGCACCAACAAGAGCATGTGGTCAAAGTCCGGCCCGTAGTCCTTGCCATTATGGACGCGTGCAGACAAGCGGCTGACGCCAAAACCCAGGGTTTCCAGCAGTAGTGCAAAAGCCTGGTTCAGTTCATAACAAAAACCACCGCGCCCCTGCCGCAATAATTTATCCAGCAAGGCATCCGTCGATAAATCCAGCTTGTTGCCAAGGCTGATATCAAGGTTTTCAAAAGCGATCTTTTGCAGATGCGCCTGATGCAGGGCTGTCAGTGTCGCCAGATTAGCATTGCGTGGCCCACGGTAAGCGAGCCTGTGCAGATAAGCTTCCAGCTGTGCTTCATTCAGCATGCAGTGCCTCCGTGAATTTTTCTATTGCAAGCGCGTGCTCGGCGTGAATGAAATCGTCCTGACAGCTTGCATATAACATGCCTTCATATCCCATGCCGAGATAGTCAAAAGTATGCTGGAACACTTGCTCAAAGCAGGCGGCGGGTATGGCATCGTAACCCGTGCCCAGCAACGCAGCCTTCTTTGTGCGTAATTGCCGCCCCAGGTCTTTTTCGACTTTCAGCAAGTCAGAAATCCTGTCCATGAAGGTTTTCATGATGGCGCTGGGAGAATACCAGTACATCGGCGTGGCAAGTATGATGCGGTCGAAGCTGAGCACCTGCTTCATCAGCGTCAGGAAATCATCGTCGCGGTTCTTGAATTCATAATCAAAAGGAGCGATCCGGTATTGATTAAGATCGATGACACTGGCTTTGAGTTTGCTGGCAACAGAGCTGGCGAGTTCAGCAGTATTACCTGTGCTTCTGGAGCTGCCAACGATAATGATGGTGCGCGTTTCAGACATGGTTGCGATACACAATCAACAAGAAAGAAAGCTGAATATACTCCGCTATGGCAATTCTTGCAGAGCAGGCCTCCGCAAGAAATAAGCAAACATGCTGCATGCACCCGTCAAAATCAGCTTCGCTTGCCTGTACCAGCCTCCAGCAAGAAGTCTTTGCCTGCTTGCGGTTTCTTCACATAGCTACGCAGGGCATGCTGCAGACTGCTGGTCGATATCTTGCCAAGTAAATGCTCAAGTTTTTCACCTTGCAAATGATGCGGACGCTGCCACAGGTAGCGCATTTTGATCGCGGCGCGCAGCATGGGAGAGAACAGGCCTATGGCCTGCATCAGCATCCAGGGCATGGCTTTGGCTTTGAGCGGGCGGCCACTCAATTGCTCCAGTGCGGCATGCACGTCCTTGCCGCTGGCAGTAATGCCAGGGTAATGCATGACCTCAAAAGCAGGCAAACGGTCACGCTGTTCAGCAACGCGCACGAATATCCTGGCCAGATCGGGCAGGTAAACCCAGGCATGCGGCAAATCATCTGGCCCCATGTGGGTGATCACGCCTTTGGCGAGCGACTTGGTGATCGCCATGTCCAGCCAGGTGCCCGTACCGCCAATGAAATCACCGGCGCGTAAAATCACACAGCGTAAGCCCTGCTGGGTGGCAGCAGCCAGGCTTTCTTCCATGGCTATGCGTTGCGCCGCCCTGGGAGTGTTGGCGACAAAGGGCGTGTCTTCTGCCAGCACCGGAGGCAAATCAGCCCCAAAGTTATACACATTGCCAGGCACCATCAGCAAAGCCTGGGTGGCGGTAGCAATGCGTATGACGGCATCTGTGCTTGGTGGCAACAGGCTGTCCCAGCGGGTATAGTCGGGATTCACCGCATGCACCACCACATCCGCCCTGGGTACGGCAGCCAGTATGCTTGCGGTGTCGAGTACATCACATTGCAGGTATTCAATATTGCTACCCGGCCTGTCATGACTGGCTGAGCGCGCCTGGGCAATCACGCGCCAGCCTGCTGCGGCAAAGGCCTCCACCGCAGCCTGCCCCAGGCGGCCTTTCGCACCAAGTACCAGTACTGAGGGTGATTGAGCATTGTTTGCTTTGGATGCAAGATTCATGAGGAGCTCCGGTGGTGGGCTAGGCAGAAAAAATAAGTAATGCAGGCATTTTCAATCTGGCAGGATGTATTTACAATCGACATAAATACATAAGTCCTATTCAAAATTGAATACTTTGACTTGCAAATTTTTGCGTATCTTTTGACCTGTCCCCATGATGGAATCACATGTCCAAGCTCACTTTCGACCCAAGCCAGACTGACTGGAATCTGATACGCAGCTTTGTCGCGGTCGTAGAACAAGGTTCGCTGACGCGTGCGGCTGAAGTTCTGGGGCTGAGCCAGCCCACGCTATCGCGCCAGATCGCTGAGCTGGAGGGCAGCATGGGTGCGGCCTTGTTTGAAAGGGTGGCGCGTGGTCTGAAATTGACCAGGACTGGTGAAAACCTGGTCGAGCCTGCCCGTTACATGATGGCGGCAGCGCGCTCACTGGGTATGGCGGCAGCGACCCAGGATAATGGCTTGCGCGGTACAGTCAGGATCACCGCCAGCGAAATGGTGTCCGGCTTTGTCTTGCCAGCGCTGCTGCGCGAGTTGGCGCAGTTGCATCCGGAAATCCAGATAGAACTCGTCGCCAGTAACCAGGTCAGCAATTTACTCGAACGTGAAGCAGATATCGCCATACGCATGATCAGGCCAGCACAGTCTGCCCTGATTGCCCGTCACCTGACAGACTGGCCCATAGGCATGTATGGTCACAAGGATTATCTGGCAGGCCTGCCTGCACTGCCATCAAGAAACCAGGCGGCCACACTGGCCTTGATGCAAAAATTCCGTTGGCTGGGGCTGGATCAGTCTGACCAGTTTATCGCTGGCTTTCGCGCGGCGGGCATACAGATAGACCGCAGCTTCTTCGACTTCCGTTGCGATAACCACCTGGTCAACTGGCAGGCGATACAGCAAGGCCTGGGGATAGGTATAGCCATGCAATGGCTGGCTGAGCGAAATCCTGACCTGGAACAGGTGCTGGTAGAACAGGAACTGCCATCCTTGCCCGTGTGGCTGACCACGCACCGCGAACTCAAGTCCAGCAAGCGTATCAGGACCGTGTTTGATTTTTTGGCCGAGGGTTTGTTACAGCACAAGTTTTGAGGTAATAATATTCACTAAAGAGAAAAGCGATCAAGAACTCTTTACTTTGTACATCCTATTGATTAAGTTTCTAATCCAACTAACTACGCATGACTACTCACACTACAAAAAGATTATTTGTATTTGAAGGAGGGATTCATTTCTATTCCAGTCTTCCTACAGCGATAACCCCAGCTGAATTATATGACGCCAAATCCAAGCCTGAACTCCTAAAAATCCTTCAAGACTGCAATATTTACCTGATAGCAATCAGAAAAAGAATATCTGTAGATCCAAATTATCTTAAACGTGTTGGGAAAAATCTGTGCGGAAATTTTATAGTCCAACGTACAAGTAGTTTAGAAAAAGTTCCATTTAAATGGGAAATTCCTCAAGAATTTAATGATGCGTTGGAATTAGACATAACAATTCCACAATCTGGTACATACATACGTATCGATACTGAAAAGCAAAGTTCACTCATATCATCCAACACAATTATCTCAACGTCGGAATTCAAATTTCCAGTGGAAGAGCGGGATTTAGATGTTTTATACATCGGTCAAGGAATAGGTCAGAAAAAAAATCGTAGCGCAATTCATCGTTTACTAAATCATTCAACTTTACAACGTATCTTGGCAGAGACACATGCCTACTATCCTGACGCCGAAATTCTATTACTTTTATATCGATTTGAGCACGCGCGTACTTATCTCAGTACAGGCGGAGATTTAAATGTTGAACCAGAGTCAAGTGCTGAAGACGAAAGAGCACACATGGACAGAATGACAAATATTCAACTGTCCCGTCGTGAAATTGTATCCTTAGTCGAAGCGGGATTGATAAGACATTTCCAACCAACTTTTAATAAGCAGATTAAAAAGAGCGACTTCGGTGCAAAGAAAAAAATTTCGGTGATCGAGAAATTACTAAAAAAAGATATCACAGGGTTAATTGTTGAAATTTGCACTGCAAATATTCATGCTCGCTTAAAATCCAATAGTGCCCCACCCATTAACTTGGAGGACTATTTTGATCAAGACTCGCTAAATGGTTCACTATTAAAAAATGAACTTGAGCATCGTATATGGCAAGAAAAATTATATGAAATGGCGCATACACAAATTGCTCAATTTCCTCTCACTACATCTGATGTACGTGACACCTTTATGCATGGAATGCTTTGGAACGGATCCGATGAGCGCATGAAATTTATGAGAAGCTAACAACCACAAACAAGAAACTGGTCTGTGTCAAATAGATACCAGCGCCCGCCCGCATTGACGAATATCACTCTGTAAGCGGGCTGATGGACGGCACTATCGAGCATGATGCCGCGGTGCCAGGCTTCAGCAATCACAAAATCGGCAACGCCATCATTGTCAATATCTATGCTAGTGATGCTGGCCTGAGAAAAATGCTCATGTGTATTCGATTTTGCCTTGCTATCGTATTGCAGTTTGACTGGTGCTTGTGTCGTTACTTTCGCAGGACCATTCAATGACGGTAGCTCCTTGCGAGAATAAAAATGCAGGATCGCTTCATCTTTGGCCTTGGTTTGCAAACTTTCCAGCCTTCTTTGCGCCAGGCTTTTTACAGGTTCAGCTTGTTCGCCAGGTCCGATGAAACGAAAACCCTGTTGGCAACTATCCACACCCAGACTATATTTCAAATCCGAGCTTGCCGGTTTGATGTGGCCATTCAGCATCAACATGTTTTTGATAACAGGTCTTTGCAGAAACACCTCGACCTTGCCCAGGTCCCACCAGCCTATGACATTGATGCCTGCAGGCTCATAGTTATCCCAATACGGGCCACTCAGAGGCTTGATCGCATACGGTATCTGATATTGTCTGGAGATTTCTTCAGGGCCCGCAGAAGGCCTGCCCAGTTCATCCAGTGATTTGAAGTACGAGGGTGCTACCGCAGGTAAATCCAGTTGCCGCAACATGACCAGCACGCCGGGATAGAACAGGGATGAATGCAAACGGGCAGTAGCCTCTGTGGTCTTTTTGCCGGGTAATTCCTCAGACTTTGCCAGCTTCAGTAATTCTTCCCATGGAGCCGGAGCTTGGAAATAAGGCGAAGCTGGCTCGATGATACCGGTCATCATTCGGTGCTTCATGGCTTCAAATTCAGGGATAGGGTAGCGCTTGAGCGCCGGTCGTTTTTCCCACACAAAATTACTGTCTACCGTTTCCAGCGCTTTTTGCTGTGGACTCAGCATGGTTTCCTGGAAGTAGGAGCCCGCATCTTGCAAACGTCTGAAGCTGGGCGCCATCCAGAAAGCACGTGTAGGGAAGTAATTCGTGCTATCACTGCTACGATGATAGCTATCGACAAAGTCTTCCAGCCGCAAAGCCTTGTCACCCAATAAATTGCAGGCAATAAAACCATGTTGCCCTTCACCCCAGGTGATGGCGCAGAATTTCGCGCTGGACGCAGCAGCATCCATTTGCACCTGCGTATTTGCCACCAGATGCGTCAATACCTCAGCATTCGCTTCAGGTTTTACACGCACATTGACCCAGGAACCGTGCACCCAGCGTGTCTCACTGGCATACCCATTATCACAGAGCAGACCAGCGGCAAGTAACAAAAATGGAGCTAGAGATTTTTTCATTGTCACTTCAGGTCTGGGACTGCACATACTCAAGCGCAGCCTGTGCCAGTGTGGGAAATTTCTTGCCATGCGTTGCGGTCAGTGCCACCCATTCTTTCATCGGGCGGCCTTTACCTGAGGGGTCCCACAAGACAGCATCTGCCAGTGCAATCGCCTTTGCATGTTCATCCCCTGTCAATTTGAATACGACCGTCTCTTTATGCAGGGCAACAAAGGCTTTGCCATTGATTTTGAGACATGCCTTGCCAAACATCTGGCCAGGTTCTGCTGAGGCTATCGCTGTCAGCTTTTTGGTCAGTTTGTCATATTCGGCCTGTGCATCGCTCATGTTTCACCTCATCGCATAATCTGCACATGCTAACTCAACTGATGGTAAAAACATAGGATCGGTTTGCCCCTGATTCAGGCGCGGGGTCAGGGGCTGGCATCCAGCCCAGAGACTCATAAAGACGGATGGCGCTGTGCATGTTGTCCCAGGTATCGAGATACAGGGTTTTCAAGCCCCTTTGTTTCGCTTGCGACATCAATGCTGTCAACAAGCTGCGCCCTATGCCCTTACCACGATAGTGGTGATCAACATGAAAGCCAAACACTTTTGCTTCTTGCGCATTTACCGATCCAAGGGCTTCCAAGGCGATGCAGCCGCAAACCTGCTGATCCAATTCGGCAACCAGTTCGATGAGATTTTTACTGGCAGGCAAACCCGCTGAACCTATGGCGGCATCGAGGCCATCAAACTCAACCACGAGATTGAAACTGGCCAGTGATGCCTGCACCAGCTTGCGTATATGCAGATTATCTGCTTCACCCGCACTTCTTACGATTACCATGTTTACTCCAGCTAATTTATTCCTGATCTTCCTGTCAGAATATGATGGAGTATGCAGCAAATATTATTTGGTTCTGCATTTCATAAAAATATCGCAAAAAAAACAGCGCAGTTTCCTGCGCTGTTTTCAACAGTAGCTTCGTTTTTATACTTGCTTCAACCTGCACCAAGATAAACGAATTTGAACAGGAATATTGCTGCTATCGCCCAGACGATGATCTTGACTTCTTTGGCTCGCCCGCTCAAGAGTTTCAGGACAGCAAATGCAATAAAACCAAATGCGACACCGGTTGCAATCGAATAAGTGAAAGGCATGAGCAAAGCAGTGATGGCGGCAGGCACGCTTTCGGTCGTGTCTGTCCAGTCGATTTCAACCAGTTCACGCAACATCAGGCAAGACACATAGAACAGGGCTGGAGCAGTAGCACAGAATGGAACGACGCTGGCCAGCGGTGCAATAAACAAACAGGCCAGGAACAGCAGGCCAACAGCCACGGCTGTCAAACCTGTACGGCCTCCGGCTTCCACACCGGCCGCGCTTTCTATGTAAGCTGTCGTACTGGAAGTACCCAAAAAAGAACCTGCGACGATGGCCGTACTATCCGCCAGCAGTGCCTTGTTCAGTCTTTCCATCTTGCCGTTGACCAGCAAACCGGCACGGCTGGCAACACCCATCAGAGTACCTGTTGCATCAAACAATTCCACCAGAAAAAATACCAGTACGACATTCAGGATACCAACGGAAAGCGCCCCCATGATATCCAGCTTGAACAGGGTAGGATCAAGCGAAGGCGGCATGGAAACCACACCGTTGAAGGTATTACCGGCAAAGAAGAAACTCAATACCGTCACTGTCAGAATGCCGATCAGGATAGAACCTTTGATACGGTAACGGTCCAGCGCCACGATGAGGAAAAATCCCAGTATCGCCAGAATAGGCTGTGGCTTATGCAAGTCGCCAATACCCACCATGGTGGCTGGATTGGCAACTACTATGCCGGAATTTTTCAGTGCGATCAGACCCAGGAACAAGCCTATACCCACTGTAATGGCGGTGCGTATGGAATGCGGTATGCCATTGACGATCATCTCGCGCAGACGAAACACACTGACTGCCACAAACAAACAACCTGAGATGAATACCGCACCGAGAGCCGCCTCCCACGGTATGCCCATGCCCTTGACGACGGCATAAGTGAAGTAGGCATTCAAGCCCATGCCCGGTGCCAGTGCCATAGGGTAGTTGGCATACAGGCCCATGATCATGGTACCGATTGCGGCGGCCAGACAGGTGGCGACAAACACCGAGTCCTTGGGCATGCCTGCATCACCCAGGATAGAGGGATTGACGAAAATGATATACGCCATGGTCAGGAAAGTCGTCAGACCTGCCAGTAATTCTGTACGTACATCGGTACCGTTTTCTCTTAACTTGAAAAATTTGTCGAGAAAGGAAAGCTGCGCAGGGCTGTGACTCACAGGCCTGTTGCTATCTTGTGCAGCCGGAATTTGCTCGGAAGTTAACACGTTTGTCTCCTCAATTTTGGATATACCAATTGAATAATTAGAATTTGTGAAAGGACGATATCCTAATTTTTTCCATATCAAAGCTGAGGAATATCTATAGATGCTATTTGAATTTGAATATGTGGAAGTTTTTATTAATTCTTTAACCAATAATCTGGCTGTGCGTAAATCGCTTTCAGCGTGTCTATGAAAAAGCGCGTCTTCACCGGTAAATGCCGTTGTTGCGGGTACACAGCGACGATGTCGTATTGTGGCAAGGCATAGTCATCGAGCACGGTAATCAACTCGCCCGAAATCAGTTGTGACTGTATCTCCCAGGAAGAACGCCAGGCCAGGCCCAGGTCTTCACAAGCCCAGCGATGTAGCAATTCACCATCATTGCAATCGAGATTGCCAGCCACCTTGATGGTCACAGGCTTGCCGTTTTGCTGGAAATACCAGCCGCGCTGTTGCCCGCCCTGCAAGTTGAAGGCAAGGCAATTGTGCTGGGCCAGATCTTCCAGCGTACACGGTATGCCATGCCGCTCAAAATAAGCTGGCGTACCACACACCACACGACGGTTGCTGGCCAGCTTCACCGCAACAAAATTGGGATCGATATTGCCGCCTATGCGTATGCCCAGGTCATAACCCTCACGTATCAGATCGACCACCCTGTCAGTCAGGTTGAAGGAAATCTGTACGGCAGGGTTGGCCTTGACGAATTGCGGCGCATGCGGTGCCACATGCTTGCGCCCGAATGCGGCAGGAGCTGAGACGATGAGATGGCCGGTGGCCTTGTGCCGCCCCTCGGATACCAGTTGATCGGCATAACCCAGGTCTGCCAGCAGTTTGCGACAATGATCGAGATAAACCGTGCCCTGCTCTGTCAGCGTCAGATGACGGGTGCTGCGGTGCATGAGCTTCACGCCCAGGCGCTTTTCCAGCGCGTCGATACGGCGGCCCAGCATGACCGGGGTGATGTTCTGGCCCAGCGCGGCGCGGGCCAGGCTGCCTTTTTCGACGACATCGACGAAGGCTTCGATTTGGGTGAGTTTGTCCATGATCTATTGCGGGTTGATTGCCAAAAACCCCTCACCACAGAGGCACAGAGGAAGAAAAGACTTCTTGCAAGAAGTCTTCGTTCCGCAGGCATGCGGCATGCCGCATGAATTCCCTGCTACACCACAGAGGGGACACTGAGAAAATCTTTGAAGAGTCATTATTCCATACTTCAGGTATCGAATACAGCGAGAATTTGTCGTCTTATCAGACTGGGTTTTTGCCTTTAGCATGTGTTTCAACATCTGCATACACACGACTAATAGCAAAACTGGAGAGCAAAATGGCAAAGATGACGGCTGCGCAAGCGGCGGCTTATGTGTTGGAAAAAGAAGGCGTGCACCAGGTGTTTGGGGTGCCGGGTGCGGCGATCAACCCGTTTTATGCGGCTTTGAAGAAGCAAGGCACCATCAAACACATACTGGCGCGCCATGTTGAGGGAGCTTCTCACATGGCCGAAGGCTATACCCGCGCCCAGGCTGGCAATATCGGTGTCTGTATAGGCACCTCCGGACCGGCGGGTACGGATATGATTACCGGCCTGTATTCTGCCCAGGCGGATTCCATACCCATACTCTGTATTACTGGCCAGGCACCAAGGGCAAGGTTGTACAAGGAAGACTTCCAGGCTGTGGATATCGAATCCATTGCCAAGCCTGTTACCAAGTGGGCGGTCACGGTGCGTGAACCGGCTCTCGTGCCCATGGTATTCCAGCAAGCTTTTCATATCATGCGTTCTGGCCGCCCTGGCCCGGTACTGATTGACCTGCCATTTGATGTACAGATGGCCGAGATAGAATTTGATCCTGACACTTACCAGCCGCTGGAAGTGTACAAGCCCAAGGCCACCCGCGCCCAGATAGAAAAGGCGCTGGCCATGCTCAATGATGCAGAGCGCCCGCTGATCACCGCTGGTGGCGGCATCGTCAATGCCAATGCCTCAGCCTTGCTGGTGGAATTTGCTGAACTGACTGGCGTACCTGTCATACCTACCCTGATGGCCTGGGGTGCAATAGCAGATGACCACCCGCTGATGGTTGGCATGGTTGGCCTGCAAACCAGCCACCGTTATGGCAATGCCACCATGCTGGCATCTGACTTTGCGCTGGGCATAGGTAATCGCTGGGCCAACCGGCATACGGGTTCCATCGATGTGTTTACCAAGGACAGGAAGTTTGTCCACATCGATATAGAACCCACGCAAATTGGCCGTGTGTTTGGCCCGGACTTTGGCATCGTCTCTGATGCAGGTGCGGCATTAAAACTTTTCATCGAAGTTGCCAAAGAATGGAAAGCCGCAGGCAAACTCAAAGACAGATCTGTCTGGGTAGCCGATTGCCAGCAACGCAAACGCACGATGTTACGCCGCACGCATTTCGATAATGTGCCGGTGAAACCGCAGCGCGTGTATGAAGAAATGAACAAGGCCTTTGGCCGCGAAACCTGCTATGTCAGCACCATAGGCCTGTCGCAAATCGCTGCTGCGCAATTCCTGCATGTGTATTACCCACGTCACTGGATCAACTGCGGCCAGGCTGGCCCGCTAGGCTGGACCATACCGGCAGCACTCGGTGTCTGCGCGGCTGACCCGCAACGGCAGGTGGTTGCCATCTCCGGTGACTATGATTTCCAGTTCATGATAGAAGAACTGGCCGTCGGTGCCCAATTCAAGCTGCCTTACCTGCATGTGGTCGTCAACAATTCTTACCTGGGTTTGATACGCCAGTCGCAGCGCGGTTTTGACATGGATTATTGCGTGCAACTGGCATTTGAAAACATCAATGCACCAGAACTGAATGGCTATGGAGTTGATCACATTGCCGTGGTCGAAGGCCTGGGTTGCAAGGCCATACGTGTGACTGAGCCTAGCGCCATTGCTGACGCCTTTGCCCAGGCCCAGCGCTGGATGCAGGAATTCCGCGTGCCCGTAGTCGTTGAAATCATCCTCGAGCGCGTGACCAATATCGCCATGGGTACCGAGATCAGCAATATCAATGAATTTGAAGAGCTGGCGACGGAAGATGGCCATGCTCCAACGGCTATCGCCCTGCTCGATTAAACAATTAGCGAAAAATTTTCAGGTGCCGGACCTCCCCGTCTGGCACCCCGTGAACTCCCGTAGCCTGGCTGCGGGAGGCTTACGGTCACTCATTTACAAGGATATGCGATGACCAGACTGGCCGCCAATCTCAGCATGTTGTTTACCGAACATGCATTCCTCGACCGCTTTGCCGCTGCCGCGCAGGCAGGTTTCAAGGCGGTGGAATTTTTATTCCCCTATGCTTTCGAAGTAAAACAGATCGCAGAAAAACTGCAGGAAAATAATCTGCAACTGGTATTGCACAACCTGCCCGCAGGTAACTGGGAAGCAGGAGAACGTGGTATTGCTTGCCACCCAGACCGCGTCGATGAATTTCGTCAGGGTGTGGATATCGCCATCGCTTACGCAAAAGCCTTGAATGTCACTCAACTGAATTGCCTGGTCGGCATACGTCCGGCGAATTTCAGTACACAGGAAGCAGAGCAAACCCTGGTCGCTAACCTGCGCTATGCGGCTGACAAACTGAAGGCCGCAAATATCAGCCTGCTCATCGAAGCCATCAATACTTACGACATACCTGGCTTCTTTTTATCCGGCACCCAGCAGGCACTGGACCTGATACGTGCCACCGGTTCAGACAATATCTTTGTCCAGTACGACATCTATCACATGCAGCGTATGGAAGGTGAACTGATCAATACCATCAAGAATAATCTGGCTCTGATCAAACATATACAGCTAGCCGACAACCCAGGTCGCTTTGAACCCGGCACAGGTGAAATCAATTACCACACCATCTTCGCCGCACTGGCCGACATGGGCTATCAAGGCTGGGTGGGCTGCGAATACAAACCGCAGAACGGCACTGCCGCTGGACTGGGCTGGATCAAATCGCACGGACTCTAAGAGAAAGACCATTAACCACAGAGGCACAGAGGCACAGAGACACAGAGAAAGGCAGGAGAAAGACAAATTCTTCCTAAGTCATATGTATCAACAAGATTTTTCTCTTTGCTTTTCCTCGGTGTCTCTGTGCCTCTGTGCCTCTGTGTTGAGAGGTCTTAGATGAACAACTACTACATTATCAGGAACTATCATGGCTAAAATTGGATTTATAGGTTTGGGTATCATGGGTGCACCTATGGCCGGGCATTTGCAGGCGGGTGGCCACAAGCTGTATTTGCACGACATCAAGAACCCGCCGTTTGAATTGATAGAGCGCGGTGCCACCGTCTGTACATCGGGCGAAGAAGTCGCCAAGCGGGCGGACATCATCATCATCATGGTCCCGGATACGCCACATGTGGAAGCTGCGCTGTTTGGTGAAAACGGTGTTGCTGCAGGACTCGACGCTGGCAAGATCGTGGTAGACATGAGTTCTATCTCACCGATTGCCACCAAGGACTTCGCAAAAAGAATCAATGCCCTGAAATGTGACTACCTCGATGCACCTGTGTCCGGCGGTGAAGTCGGTGCCAAGGCTGCAAGCCTGACCATCATGGTTGGTGGTTCTGAAGCTGCATTTGACAAGGTCAAACCCCTGTTCGAATTGATGGGCAAGAACATCACCCTGGTCGGTGGCAATGGCGATGGCCAGACCACCAAGGTCGCGAACCAGATCATCGTTGCGCTGAACATACAGGCCGTGGCTGAAGCTCTGCTGTTTGCATCCAAGGCTGGCGCTGATCCCGCCAGGGTCAGGCAGGCACTGATGGGTGGTTTTGCTGCATCGCGCATACTGGAAGTGCATGGCGAACGCATGGTCAAGCGCACTTTCAACCCCGGCTTCAGGATAGAACTGCATCAAAAAGACTTGAACCTGGCTTTGCAAGGGGCAAAAGCCCTGGGTGTATCCTTGCCAAATACCGCAACCGCGCAGGAATTGATGAATGCCTGCTCGGCGAATGGCATGCGCGGTCTCGATCACTCGGCCCTGTGCAGGGCGATAGAGATCATGTCGAATCATGAAATTGCCAAGGCTTGATATTAGTTAGCCGTCAACAGTAGTGGATGCACGAAAAAAATTCACCTGGCGATAAGGCGTTTGAAGGCATACTTGGATTTGAAAGTGTAGGTTGGGCTACGCTTCATCAGCCCAACACTCGACGGTTCAATGACGTACGTATTAATCAAAGGCCCAGTGTTGGGCTGGTAAACCGTAGCCCAACCTACGACGCTGTTGATCAACCGAAATCCATCCCCACCCTAACCCTCCCCTTGAAGGGGAGGGAATGAAGCTTCAAGTTTTTTAAGCACCACCCGTTTTTAAGAAAGCCCCAAATGATTACCCTAGCCCCACGCCAGTTCTTGCTCGACCTCTACACCAGCGCCGTTGCCGCCGTCAGCGCAGAGAAGTGCCTGCCCGCCTTCCTGCCAACACCACCAGCAATAGGCAGGACGCTGGTCATCGGTGCCGGTAAAGGCGCAGCAGCTATGGCCAAGGTAGTGGAAGATCACTGGCAGGGTGAACTCTCAGGTCTGGTCGTTACCCGCTACGGCCACGGGGCAGACTGCCGCAAGATAGAAGTGGTCGAAGCCGCTCACCCTGTGCCCGACGAAGCAGGCAAACAGGCTGCAGCGCGCATACTGGACATGGTGCAAGGGCTGGGCAAGGATGACCTGGTGCTTTGCCTGATCTCTGGCGGAGGCTCGGCCTTGCTGGCCTTGCCTGCAGACGGTATCAGTCTCGAACAGAAGCAAGCCATCAACAAGGCCTTGCTGAAAAGCGGTGCAGCAATTTCTGAAATGAATTGCGTACGCAAACATTTGTCGGCCATCAAGGGTGGGCGCTTGGCACTGGCCTGTGCCCCGGCACGGGTAGTGACCCTGCTGATATCGGATGTACCTGGTGATGAACCCGGCATCATCGCCAGCGGCCCTACTTTGCCCGATGCCACGATTTGCGCAGAAGCGCTGGCGATCTTGCGCAAATACGACATCGCTATTCCAGCAGAAATATTGCAGCATCTGGAAAGCGGCAAGGGTGAAACACCCAAACCTGATGATGTACGTTTTCAAGGCCACAGCCATCATGTAATTGCCACGGCTCAGGAGGCATTGGAAGCCGCAGCAGCGACAGCACGTGCGGCAGGTATCACACCGTATATCTTGTCAGACGGTATAGAGGGCGAAGCCCGTGATGTCGCCCTGGTACATGCGGCACTGGCAAGGCAGGTGGCAAAGCATGGCCAGCCATTCCAGAAGCCTTGCGTATTGATTTCAGGCGGTGAAACCACCGTCACCGTGCGTGGTAAAGGACGTGGTGGCCGCAATGCAGAATTTTTGCTGAGCCTGGCGGTGGCACTTGATGGCCATAAAGATATCCATGCCATCGCCTGTGATACCGACGGCATAGATGGCTCGGAAGACAATGCCGGAGCACTGTATGCACCAGACTCCATCGCACGCGCCGCAGCAAAACAGTTACGTGCGCGCAGCCTGCTGGAAAACAATGATGGCTATGGTTTTTTCAGCGCACTCGATGATCTGGTCGTCAGTGGCCCTACGCGCACCAATGTCAACGACTTCAGAGCCATACTGATTTTGTAAGGCACTCTCTCAACATTCAAAGGCAGCAAGCACCACGGCGCAGCGCGCCGCGACGGCTGTCGTCTATAACAAATGAAAGCAAGCCATGAAACGCAGCCGCAAAGCCAAAATTGTCGCGACCCTGGGCCCTGCCAGCAATAGCAAAGAAGTCATCAAGGCATTGTTTGAAACCGGTGCCGATGTATTCCGTTTCAACTTCAGCCACGGTAGCCATGCTGACCACCAGTTGCGTTGCAATATCGTGCGTGAAATCGAAACTGAACTGGGCCGCCCTATCGCCATACTGGCCGATCTGCAAGGGCCCAAACTACGGGTAGGCCAGTTCAGCAATGGCAGAGTGATACTGACTGCGGGGCAAGAATTTATACTTGATAGTGACATTACTCCTGGCGACGTCAAGCGCGTCTGCCTGCCTCACCCCGAATTGTTTGCCGTCATCACTGCGGGCCAATCGCTACTGCTGGACGATGGCAAGCTGCGCCTGCAAGTCCTCGACAGTGATGGCCACAGCATACGCACACGCGTGATAGTCGGTGGCAGTCTGTCTGACCGCAAGGGCGTGAATGTGCCAGATGCGGTATTACCCATCCCGGCGCTGACAGACAAAGACCGGCGCGACCTCTCATTTGCGCTCGACATGGGCGCAGACTGGATCGCCCTGTCTTTTGTACAAAGGCCGGAAGACGTGGTGGAAGCAAAGGCACTGGTAGCAGGGCGTGCAGGAGTATTATCCAAACTCGAAAAACCGGCAGCGCTGGACAGGCTGGAAGAAATCGTTGCCGTCTCAGATGCCATCATGGTGGCACGTGGTGATCTTGGTGTGGAGTTGCCGCCAGAACGCGTGCCCGGTGTACAAAAACGCATCTTGCGCGTTTGCCGCAGCCATGGCAAACCCATCGTCATTGCGACCCAGATGCTGGAATCCATGATCGCCGCACCAGTGCCCACACGCGCCGAAGCTTCGGATGTCGCCAGTGCGATTTATGATGGAGCCGATGCGGTCATGTTGTCGGCAGAATCTGCCAGTGGTGCCTACCCGGTCGCTGCGGTGGAGATCATGAACCGCATTATCAGCGAAGTGGAACGTGATCCGCTGTACAAAAACATGATTGCGGCCCAGCATGAGACACCGCAAAACAATAAGGGCGATGCCATTTGCGCTGCGCTGCGTGAAGTCACGCAAATAGTCGGCGCGGTTGCCACGGTCACTTATACCAGTTCCGGCCACACCAGCCTGCGCGCCGCGCGCGAAAGGCCGATGGCACCGATACTGAGTATCACTCCCAAACCCGCCACGGCACGTCGTCTGGCCCTGGTCTGGGGTGTGCATTCCACCGTCAGCGATGCTGTACCGGATGAAAACATGCTGGTCGCCACTGCCTGCAACACCGCCTGGCAGGAAGGCCTGGCACAAGTCGGTGAACAGATCGCGATTACCGCTGGCGTACCTTTTGGCCAGCCCGGCTCCACCAATCTATTGCGGATTGCCGAAATCTGGCCGCAGCCCTAGCAAATAAACACTTCAATCCCAGACATTGACATCACTGGCTGTATGAAAATCGGGACGCTGAGGATTGACGACACAAAACCGGTGTCCCGTTGGCGCCTCCATGACGACCCAGCGCTCCATGACTTTGACGACCTTGGCACCGAGTTTTTCCAGGCGCTGGACTTCAGCTTCCTTATTGTCGGTTTCTATATCGAGATGAATGCGGCTAGGGTGTTCAACTTTTTGCACCAGCATTTTCGGGCCGGTAGGGGTGGCATCCAGTACCGCGTATTTCTCATCCGCATCTCCCGCCGGATAACCCAAGGCCCCGGCCCAGAAATTGGTTCCAGGCTCAATATCATCCACCTGGCAATCAATCACAAAACATGCCAATCGACTTTTATGCATCTTGATCTCCTGTGACTTGTTTATTCCGTGTACCTGAGCGAGTTCAGGCATATATAAAGAATAGCAAAAAAGCAGGATTTTGGCCTGGCGTACTTTTGCACCTTCTGGCAAATAAAAAAGGGACAGACATTTTGCATGTCTGCCCCAACACTCAATTGCTTATTTATAGGTGGCTTATCTGTGTTTACAGGCCTTGTTTACGTAATTTCAGTTGATTGCTATCAGTCGTAAGTCGCTGACACACTCACGCCGGAGAAACTCTGTCTGGCGTTGAGCATGATGTAATACCAGCGGTTGGCAACCGGGTTGGCGATGGTCACGCTTTCATCATTGCCGCTCTTGACTGAACCGTAGTCGTAGATACCTGTACTTGGATATTTATCCATGGATACATACAGATCTACATCACCGGTACCGCCACTGGTTGTCAGCTTCAGGTTTTTTGCGCCGGCTGGAACCATGATGTAGGTGTAGGTCTGGGTGCTGGAAGCAAAATTACGCTTCACGCAGTTTTTGGCCAGATAGCTACCAGCAGGGCAATCAGGCAGGCTGTTATCGACTGGCAATGGTGGCTCACCTGCTGTAGTTGCGGCAGCAACCCAGGCTGTGAACTCATTGTCGTAACGTGTGCCTATATTGGCCATATAGGTTTGGTAGCCATCATAATCACCAACGCGGAACTTGGCGACGACTGCATCTACATCACTGCGGTGTTTTTCCATCATGAAGCGGGTGGCCATGTAACCCCAGCTATAGGCGCGTGTTACATAGTCAGCCATGGAATAAGTGTTGCCAAAAATCTGGCTCAACTTGTAGGTGCCGTTTTTTGCTACGTCTATGGCTTTCTGGTTATTGTTTTTCAGTGACAGGTATTCGGCTATGCCCTCTATCCACCAGACGGTAGGCTTGGCAGTGCCTGCACCAAAATCACCTTTCATGTCGAAGCGGCCATCAAGGTAATGGACGTATTCATGTTGCAGATTCCAGACCTGGAAAGTCGGGCGCAACCAGGATGCTTCATGCGCAATGAAGCGCGCTTGATTGGTGGTCGAGCTTGGGTCACCTTCCAGATACATGCCGCCATTATTGGTGTCGATACCGTACAGTATGGAAGCATATTTGCTGTAGTTGGTATAGTCATCAAACACGACTACTTCGAGCGCGGTGTTGTTGTCACCGGCTACTGGCTGACGCTTGCTTTGCAGCATGGTATGGAAATAATTTTCCTCGGTTGCCAGCATGGTGCATGAGTCCTGCAACTGTGCCGTGGTCATGTCCTGGGCACGAATTTTCAGACTGGGGCTGCACGTATAATTGTTTTTGAGGATGGTATTGGCCAGCGTAGTCTCGTAATTACAAGTACCGTATTCCGCACAATTTGCATTGTCATAGTACTTGACTGCTGACGCGGCATTCAGCCACAGCATGCTGTCATTACCTGTCATACTGGAATGGCTGAGCTGGTACTTGACCATGGGTTTGACCGTAGGCTGCAGGTTGGCATACTGCATAAAGCGGAAGGCTTCATTCTCGGTATCACTGAGTTGATACTCCAGGCTGGTGCCCAGCAATGCCGCCTTGTTGTTGACAACAAAATTGTTCAGTGCATTTGCGTAGGATATATCGTTACGCAAGATTGGCAAGGCATCAGGACGTGAGTGGCCGTAGAACAGAATGGTCAATGCAGCCGTGTAAGCGTCAGCAACAGTGGAAGACTTCAAGGCATCTGTTGCCGCCGGATTGGATGAAGTATTCGTGTAACGTGTGATGATGTTTTTGACGCTGCTCAGGTAGTAAGCTTCATCATGCAGGTTGGTCACCAGTTTCAAGGTCTCAGCTGCGGTGCTTGGGCCAGCGTTGTTGGTCTTGAACAGTTGATTGCCGTCGACCAGTTGCTTGATGGGCCCACGCATGCTGGTCAGGTAATTTGCTGATGGTGCAGGTATGGTATTGCTGCCTGCCAGGTAATAACCGGCGCGCAGGTAAATGATGAGGTTGACCAATGCCATATTGGTGGCATTGTAGTTGGTCGCTTCTTGCGCAAAGCGATTGATGACAGCAGTGAAATTGGCTGGAGAATACACCTTCGCTGCATCAGACGCATTCAATGAAAACAGACCATAATGGCATTCATAGCTGGGCAGGTTGACGATGTAAGTCGCCAGTGCATCGCCGCTGTAATTCGCCAGCGTCGCCATGTTTTTGCAATCATCTGATGGTGGTGGTGCCATCAGATTTTTTTGCTTGTTGACGATGCCCAAGTCCAGGCGTGTCGCATTGGTTGGTGGCAGATTGAATTTCTTTTGTTCTGCCGTTGGCGGCAAACTTTGCCTTTGATGCGGCATAGGCGCTTGCTTCAGACGTGTATGGTCTTCGGCATCCGCCGCATGCACCATCTGAACCAGACCTGTGAAGCTAAGGGCCAACAGCCCCGCCATGCTTGCTATTTTATGTGGATATAACATGTAATACGTCTCCCTGATGATTGTAGAGTTTTGGGCAATACCATCCCCTTCAGGCTTTTTCATCCGTCAGCTTGCAAGCTGTCGTCGCCCGAATAATTCGAAGAAGGTCTTTACCAGCCCCATATATGTAGAAGCAGCAGACATGCATCTGCATGCCGCTGCTTCTGCTTCCCTTTAGAACGTGTTCACGATCTGTAGCGAGCGGGCGTCAGCGGGTTGAAGAGCAGCGCATGAGCCCCGATCACGTTCGCACAGTAAGATCGTAAACACGTTCTTAGCAATATCCGTCAACTCCCTATTCAATAGCGCCGGATACTGCATTAACCAAATCGCATTTACTAAATTTGCTTATGACTTGGTTGAAATATATTAGTAATATATTTTATAAATATCTAGATCATTTTTAACAAAGCCAGAAAATTGGGCATTTGTTAAGCAGGGCGGAATTTTAAGTTTTGAATGATTAAATGGAAAGAATAATGTTTTGAAAAGTTGTAATTAGACGTAACAAGATTGAATTTTCTTAAGTCGCAAAATTTTTTTTGTTTTTTGTTCATCGCCGCTGTTGACATAGCCTGCAAGCAACTCTATGCTCAAAACATGAATACCTTTTCCACATCCGTTTTGCATGCAGCGCAACATCAGTCACATCGCTGGCTGGGAGAGCTATTGCCTGGATGAATGTTAAGCCCCATCACCAAGAAAGCCCTCTCAGCCTGCACAGAGGGCTTTTTTATTTCTGCAGCCAGCAGGGCTTAGCGCTCTCGCCCTGCAGCTATGTTGCAATGCAGTGATGGAGTGAAATATGGAATTAAAAATAGAAGAACAAAGTCGTGGTGTCAGAATTTTAGTGGGTGATGAAGTCAGGGAAAGACGCCGTCTCCTTAACGCCCTGATCGGTATCGCTGAAGCTAATGGTTTTAACGAAATCATGTTGCCATCGCTGGAGCCGGCGAATATCTATGTCAACAAGGCAGGTACTTAAGTGCTCTCGCAGATGTATGTCTTCCCGGATAAAAAGGGTAGGCAACTGTGCCTGCGTCCCGAGGCTACGGCTACGGTACAGCTGCTCGCCGACAAACACTTCAAGCAAAAGAAAAATCTGAAGCTCTGGTATTTCGAACGTTGCTGGCGCTATGAAAAACCACAGGAAGGACGCTACCGCGAATTTTTCCAGTTTGGTGTGGAAATCATCAATCCTGACAATCCTGCCTGTCGTGCAGAGTTGCTGGCCATGGCTGAACAGATGGTGGCTTTGAAAACCGGTGCTTATGAAGTCGCTAGCTCAGTCAAACGTGGACTGGATTATTACACTGAAGCTGGTTTTGAAATATCTGTGCCTGCGCTAGGCGCACAGAAGCAAGTTGTAGGCGGTGGCAGCTATCAGCAGGGCATAGGTTTTGGCCTGGGTTTTGACAGGCTGATGTTGTGTAATACATAAAATCCACCCTAAAAAGGAAGCTTGCCGAGCATTGATGCGGCGAGCTTCTTTCAAGTTTCTTGTCCCATTCATCTCCATAAATAACCGTTGAACCCTGTCAAGTTACTGTTAGTCGCAACCGGCTACGGCCTTGTAAAAGTGCCTGCTATTCTGCGTCCATGGATGAAGAAAATCATCCGGCTGACAGGAGAGAAAAATGCATACTCAAACAGAAAACACTTTGGTCACCGTTGAAACAACAACTAACAGGAGCGATAACATGAACAACACAAACCACAACCCCGTTCTGGACTTTGCCAAAAACCTGGCAGACACGCTGGTCTATGCAGGCCGCCATGCTCTTGACTGGATATTGCAGGCATCATGGAAGAAGCTCTTGCTGACTGCTTTGCTGACTTTGATCACTGGCGGCATACTGCACTTATCATCACTGGCAAATGGCCTGGTGTTTGGCGCTATCATTGCCAAGATATTTGCTGATAAAGACAAGACAGCAAGCAACCCACAAACTGAATAAGCGGCCTGGCAAAACTGGCGGCGAATGGAAACGGTATGAAACATCGCGACGATAACAAGGTACTCGACCTGATCATGGATATCACCGACACGGTGACCGTGGTCTGGTGGAAGTTCTTTGACTGGCTGGCAGTAGTGCCCTGGTCATCTTTACTCGGCATCTCGCTGGTCGCCATAATAGTAGGTGGCGCCCTGGGCCTGGGTGGCCTGATGCCCGCGCTGGTATTCGCCTCTTTCATTATCAAGAGCCTGGCAGGTGGCAAGCGTAGTGCAGAGATCGCCGCCACTGCTGCTGCAACCCGTGCCGATGTTGAAGCACTGGAACGCCGCTTGCTGGAAGCAGAAATGGCAGCACTGCAGGCACAGATAGAGCCGCATTTCTTGTTCAATACCCTGGCACTGATAGGCCAGCTCATAGAAACCAATCCGGCACAGGCAACTGTGGTGCATCAGCACCTGATCAAATACCTGCGCTCGGCCATGCCGCAAATGCGTGACAAGGGCAATGGCAAGCTGGGCCTGCAAATGGACATGTGCCGTGCCTACCTGAATATCATGCAGGCACGCATGCAAGAGCGTTTGACTTACGATATAGACTTGCCATCCGAGCTGGAATTTTTACCCTTCCCATCGATGATGATACAAACCCTGGTGGAGAATTCCATCAAGCATGGCCTGGAACCCAAGACCACAGGCGGGCATATCCGCATCACGGCAAAGAAAGTCGATGGGCAATTGCTGGTCGAAGTCAGCGACAATGGCATGGGTTTTGATATGCATGCAGATGACGGCATGGGCCTGACGAATATACGTGAACGTCTGAAAGTGCTGTATTCAGGCAAGGCACAGCTGGTCATTGAAGCACCTCAGGCTGGTGGTGCAGTGGTTGGCATACTGGTGCCTATAGACACAAAACAATAAGAACATTATTCTTATTGCTTATTCCACAATCACGTATCAGGGAACAGCATGCCAGCACTAGCAACTGCAGCAACGGCAATGATAGTCGATGATGAAAGCCCGATGCGCGATCAACTGCGCGCACGCCTGCAACAAGCATGGCCAGACTTGTCCATCATTGCTGAAGCTGCGAATGGCATAGTCGCGATAGAACAGGCAGAAGAACTGCACCCCGATATTATCTTTCTCGATATACGCATGCCGGGCAAGAACGGCATAGAAGCCGCCAGCATTTTGGCCAAGCAGGCACTGGTGGTGTTTGTCACTGCCTATGATGAATATGCGATACAGGCTTTCGAGCGCGGTGCCATGGACTATCTGTTGAAACCGGTAGAAGCCGACAGGCTGGCAAGTACTTGCCAGCGCCTGCAGGAGAGATTAAAACAGCGCCAGCAGGAAAAAAACGCACCCGCCAATACCATCAATGCCACCAACGCCGCCAGCGACCAGGCCAGACAGGTGGAACAAATGCTGACGCAATTAATGCAACAGCAAAGCCAGAAGCGTGAATACCTGCGCTGGATACAGGCCAGCGTAGGCAGCAGCCTGCGCATGGTCAGCACCAAAGAGGTTTTATTTTTCCGCTCTGATGAAAAATATACGCTGGTGCAGACGGAGCAGGCAGAATACCTGATACGCAAATCACTGAAAGAACTCGAAGACGAACTTGATCCCAAAGAATTCTGGCGCATACACCGCTCTACCCTGGTGCGCGTTTCTGCGATTGCCGAAGTCACCCGTGATTTCCGTGGCCGCCAGTTGATAGGACTGAAAGGTCATGCAGAAAAACTCGAAGTCAGTCGCAATCACACGCATTTGTTCCAGCAAATGTAGGCTGGTACTCCGTCAGCGCGTACCTGGCGGTCAAAGCGCCAGCACTCCAAGGTTTATAATCTGTCATCCCTGGCGTTAGCCAATCCCTTAGCAAAGTAGATCCATCCATGCAAGAGTCAACAGCAAGTCTGAAGGAAAGAATACGTGAAGCAACGCAGGAGGCTTCGTCACGCATCAGAGATGCCATCCGCGAAGCCACTACGGGTTTGATAGACCGCGACCAACTTGCAGAACTCATGATACTGGGGGCGGTGGCACAAGAACATTTGCTCGTAGTTGGGCCACCAGGTACGGCAAAGAGTGCCGTTGTACGACGGGTTGCACAAAGTCTGGGCGGGCAGTATTTTGAATACCTGCTGGGCCGTTTTACTGAACCTTCAGAATTGTTTGGCCCTGTTAACCTGACAAAACTGCGGGAAGGCACGGTAGAAACCGATATCGCAGGCATGCTGCCAGAAGCGGAGATTGCTTTTCTGGATGAAGTTTTTCTTGGTTCAACTGCCATCCTTAACACACTGTTGGGTGTGCTCAATGAGCGCCAGTTCAAGCGCGGCCATACACGCGTCAAATGCCCCTTGCGTATTTGTGTAGGCGCAGCCAATGGCTTGCCTGAAGATGAGGGCCTGGCAGCTTTTGCCGACCGTTTCTTGCTGCATGTATTTGTAGAGCCGGTACCAGACCCGCGCCTGGAAGATTTGCTGGAAGGTGGCTGGCAAGTCAATCACCGTCCCGTGGCAGCCAGGGCAGACCTGGCCAGCCTGGATATTTTGAACCGTGCAGTGCCGCTGGTAAATATGGCAGAGGTGCGCGGCGACCTGGCCCAGGCAATACGCCAATTGCGCCAAGCAAATGTCTTATTATCCGACCGCCGCATCGTCAAGGCGCAACAATTGATCGCCGCTGCAACCGTGCTGGCTGGCCGTCAGGTCGCGAGCAGGGCAGACTTATGGCCACTGGTGTATGTGATTCCCACCGCAGCTGGCCAGCGCAATGCCCGCGAAGTATTGCGCGACTTGCTGGCGCAGGCCCGTCATCCCCTGTTACAGGCCGTAGTGGAAGAAGCTGTACAACAACCGCTGGCCCGAATAACACGACTGGCAGAAACGGCAGACAGTTTACTGACGAACACTGAAAGCGAAGACTTCCAGAAATCAGCAGAAGCCCTGTTGCGCGAGATTGATGCCAATTTTGTCAAAGCAGATTTGCCAGCCGAGCTGGAAGAACGCCGCACGCAACTGATCGCCGCCCTGGAAACAGACTGATGACCGTATTGGAATGGCGGGCCAATGAGCATGCACCCTCACCGGCGGGCCTGATTGCCAGCGCCGGTATTGCCAGGCAATTGCTGCATAAACTGCAGACTTTGGCAGCCGACGAGCTGAGCCATCTGTCCGTGGTCGCCAGCCGTGACTTGCTGATACTCATGGGGCCACCTGAGCTTTTGCCATGGCTGAATGGCATGCAATATTGCGCCCCCCATCCGCAGGCGCGTGATCTCTGGTTGCCTACCCATACTGGTCCGGCTCTCTCCTGTGATCTGGTGCAGGCCGCACTGGCACGGCGGCTGGGTACGCAAGCCTTGCTCTTGTTGAATGAGCCGGAACAAATCATCCCGCTCGCTGACTCTGCTTATCTGTCCGCAGATCTATTGCTCTGGTTGCTGCAGGAGCTGGAATGACGTCACAAAGTTTGCCAATAACACAGCCTGTACCGCAGTCATTAGCACAGTCAGCACCGCGAGCACTACCACAGGCACTGGAAGCCTGGCGTGACTGGCTGACCCTGTTCCCGCCCGAATTGACAGATGCCATAGGGCAGATGCTGCTGCGGCTTGACCCTCTGGTTGGCCGCCTGAAATTTGCATCCCACAGGACCAATGATGAACCCGTAGGCATAGGCAATATCGTGCAACGTGGGAACTATGACCGCCTGCTCATGACAGAGTGGCTGTACGCCGAGGCCGAGCCGGATGAATTCATCCGGCGCGCTGCCAGCAACGAACTCTTGTTTTTGGGCACAGAGCCAGACATCCGTTTGCGTTCGCAATTGTGCATCGCCCTGTTTGATGCAGGCCCCATGCAATTGGGCGAACCGCGCCTGGCCCATATCGTGCTGTTTATCCTGCTATCGCGTCGCGCAGAAGAAGCGGGTGCCCATTTCAAGTGGGGGATATTGCAACAACCAGGTGTCTTGCATGAAACCCAGGGACGCGAGGCAATGAAAGCCCTGCTGAACAGCAAGAGCTTGCGCAACGCCACGACGGTTGAGCTGGATAGCTGGGATACCCTGCTAAAACAGCAGGACAAGAACACCTGTGACTGCTGGCAAATTGCCGGGACGCACACCGCACGCCTGCAGCGCGCTACCAGTCTGATTACCAGCCATGTTGATTTATTCAGTGCTGAGCAGAACCGCCGTCTGCACCTGCAATTAAACCAGCGCAGCAATCAGCGCGATGTCATACTTGATTTGCCTGCGGAAGATGTCGCGATACGCATCTTGCGTGAGCAATTCAAACGTATCGATGGCCTGGCCCATGTGCGCAATACAAAAAACCGTCCTTCACTGAAGCAGGCACCACGCTTTGCCAGCAAAGGCTATTGGCTGGCAGTACCACAACTGGATGGCAACATTATCATCTACAACGTACCTCAATCCGTGCGAGCTGCGCCAGGCAAATTCCGCACGATCAGGCAGCCAACAAAAGGCAGTATCCTGGCTGCAGCGGTGATGGGAAAAAATCTCGCTTATATTTCAGCCGATGGAACGGACCTGAGTTTTCATGGTTTCCCCAGCCAGCATTTTTCTTGTAAAAAAGTAGTCGTGCAAAGACCAGAAATGAAGTATTTCAGGGCACCGACCGGTGGTACGCGCTGGCTGCCGGCTTACTTCATGGAAGTCAGAAAAAACGCACGCAGCCTGGCCAGGGTCATCGTGCAGGACATAGATCAGCACCTGGTTTGCTGGGAATCAAGTCTGGAATTGCCACAGCCGACAGGCAAACCAACAAGCGCAAGGCCGGAACCGTCAGAACCACACTTTAAACCTATTGCCAGCAATGTCATAGGTTCGGACTTTTTTGGACAGCGCCTGTTATACGCAGTCACTGAAAATGCTAGTACAAAAATTTTCCGCTGGCATGCACACGAAAATGCGCCTCTGGCTGTTGCAAACATTTCCCATGCAGGCCAGGCTATTTTCTTTGGCAATGAAATATCCTGGACTCATGTCAATAATTTTGAGCACGGGCTGCTGGCATTGCAAATCGGTGAGCATGAATGGTGGATAGGTACATCAAAGTCATATATAAAAAAATCTGTCCCTGCTTCTGTAAAAGTCCTGGGCGTTACCAACAGGCGGCAATACGGGGAAGACGAATTTGGCCTGGTCGTATTGAGTGCAGACAAGCACAGCATACAATTCATAGGGCAGGCAAAACAGATAGAAATTCACCGATCAGCAGAACCCATCGCGAAAATCAGCATGGATTCTGTCAGCAGCCGCCTGGCCTGGATCTTGCAAAATACCCTGGATATCAAGGTAAGAGGGCTGGATGAAGAAGCCCTGTTACTTAAAGTCACTGCAGATGGAGTGTCAGCATGATGCCAACTGTACGACGCCCCTTGTTTGATGGTATGCGCGAATTGCGCGGCATCTGGTTCGACCCTGAGCTCATCGGTGAGAACCAGGCACGGTCACGCATCCTGCACCACTGGCGTCCAGGTTCACGCCTGTACCAGGTGCTCAAAGGGTATTTTCTTGAATTCCCTGAAAAAAAATACCTGCATTGCGCCGGGCTGGATGGCCTGGCCATAGCAGAAATCAATGGCATCTTGAGCAGTGCGCCTTTGCACGAGGACGAATTGGCGGCCATTTCCGGTAATAGCTTCTGCCTGGTAGCCGGTGCTCAAATTCTGACTGCAAGACTGACACAGTCTGACAGAATTGATCCATCGGCATGGCTGGACCTGAGTGCAATCAGCTTGCGCAAGCCCTTGAAGTTCCCCACAGCGGGAGGAATATCCGGAATAGATGAACCTGCGCCAGGCAAAGATATACGTGACATACTGGGCGACGCCATTCCGCAAGCTAGTGACAAACAAAAAGCCTTTCTTGATGAAACTGCAGCGCTCATTGAAGGAGGCAAGCTGCCTGATGACGCTGCTCAGAAAAAATCCTGGTCGCAAAGAGCAGGGCCTGTTGCGCTTGGCGCCCTGGGTTTGATGGCCAGCTGGCTCAGCAATCTGATTGATTTTCGCAGACCGGCCAAAGAACACGCATGGGGTAACTCAGGTGCTCCGGAAAAGCTCTCCCCTCTGGCGCAAAAACTCGCCAATTTTGCCGCAAAAATTGCGAATATGACCAGGATGTCAAAATTGCTGGGCGAACGCCAGGCCAGATTCCTGCGCGAAATGATGGAGATGTTTGAACGTGGCGATTTGAACGAGGCATTGCGCCACGCTGTGCCCCTGGATTCCTTGCAAAAAAAGAATACCCGCCAGGCATTTGGCACACCCAGAAGGCGCGACAATCTCAGCATCAGCAATAGTAGCGGACTGGGATCAAGCATCCACGTTGCCAGCGATGTGCAAGAGCATTTGCGGCAATTGTATCGCCGTACTTTTGAACGCCTGGACCGTGAAGGAAAAATCGATGAAGCAGTATTTGTCCTGGCAGAATTGCTGAAATCAGGCACAGAAGCGGTCAATTATCTGGAAAGCAAAGACCGGATAAAGCAAGCCGCTGAACTGGCCGATACCCTGGAATTATCACCGGAAATCAGGGTAAGGCTATGGTGGCTGGCTGGTGACTTTTTACGGGCAGCAAAGCTTGCACGCCTGTTCAACAGCTTTGCAGAAGCAGTGCATTTACTGGAAAAGAAGCACGCGACAGAAGGCCGGGACTTACGCAAGCATTGGGCACACGCAGTAGCAACGAGGGGTGACCTGGCGGATGCCGCTGAAATTCTCTGGCCACTGGAAGAAGAACGTGAGCAAGCCTTGTCCTGGCTATCCCAGGCTGAGCGTGCGGGTGGCATACTGGGCGTACGCGCATTGACGAGGAAGTTGTCGCTACAAGTCTCGGACTTGAAACAGAGTGAAGCCAGCATCAGACATATATTGAATATGGCCGGTGAACCGGGAGCACAACTGCGCGCCCGGCTGGCGCAGGAATTGCTGACACTGAAGCGGCGTTCGCCTGCCAGCACCAGGCTTGCAGCAGAAGTATTGCGTCATGTACTGGTGGAGCGTTCGGCAGGCCTGAACCAATTACAGAAGCAGGATATCACCCGCCTGATTGAATTTGCCGATGCCGCCGTCATGCGCACTGATTTGCCTGCACTGAATCTGCCTCATGATGTGTATCTCGCGCCTTTCAATGCCAGATCGACTCCGCTTGAAATGTTGTTTGAAGAGCGTGGTCTCATGCGCATCCATGATGCCTGTCGCCTGCCAGATGCGCATTACCTGCTGGCCCTGGGTGAGAGTGGTGTCAGTATAGTCAACCAGGTCGGCAAGCAACTGGCGCACTATCCCGTACCGGCACATCATCTGGTCTTGTCAGACAATGGTCAAAGGGCACTGGTGCTGGCGAAAAGGGATAACACCATGCGCATCAGCCGCATAGACCTAGCCAGCCGCAGCGTTGCTGACTGGCTGACCCTGCCAGTCTCATTCTGGTCACGCCGTTATGATGGCATACACTGGAATGTAGTCATGCATAACCGCCTGCTGGCCATCGACACCAGCGTCGATAAATTGCAGGTAGTCTGGCAAATTGCTGACCTGCCAGGACAAATTTTTGCCTATTCAGAAAGCGCCCAGGCACAAACCCTGTTGATAGGTGCACACGACGGTATAGAGCAATGGCGCTACCTGCTGCCCAGCCGCCGCCTCAACCAGCGTGATTCCTGGGCCCTGCCAGACTCAGATGTTTGGCGCATCCTGCCGGTCGAGAATGCTGACGAGCCCGCCAGGCTCTATTTGAAAAGCAATGAAACCGGCAATGCCGTACTGCTGGCCAAGTCCAGCATGGTTGCTTCTTTCGAAGTGAATACAGGTGCCGCAGCACAAGCCCCTGAAGTTCACCTCGAAGAGGGCATGATTTTTGTTGCATCAAGAAATGAGGGATGACCATGTGGGAGATAAGGCAACTGGCACAGGGGAAAACCCTGTTAAAGCTGGCCTTGCCCTCTGCTGATCATCCTGGGGTACATGTGCAGCGTGATTACATCATGCTGTTTGATCGCGCAGGGCGGCTGGTGGAAATCAACCGTTCAAACGGCCTGGTCAGAGCAATGACGGTCAGTTAACAATGGAAAAATTTTCTTGCATGCGACCGGTGTCTGGCTAATTTTCTCCATTGCCTCAAAAAACATTCGGGCAAAAACCGACCTTTTCAGGAGCAGCTTGATCACACTGACACTTTTCCATTTGCCCACAGGCAAACAAGGGGGCTGCCGAATGATAGTCACAATTTCAGGCTGATAATCTGAGTGTAAAAAATTGAAATAATCTTACCCCCGTTTGTCTGGTTTTCAGATACTGCCAGCTTGTCAAAGATACATACAGAAGTATCTTTTATACTGCCAGGAAAACCAGACATGTCCCAGACACAATTTCAAACACGCGGTACTGGTACGGAAGCACAGCTTGCATCCATCAACGCTGCCTTTCCCAAGCGACGCATGCAAATACTCACTACCGGAAAACAGGGGGTTTTAAGCCTGATAGGCCTTTCTCTGGCCGGGCTGCTTTTCCTGGTCGGCCTCGTCTATATGACGGTGCCGGATTTTCTGTATGACTACAAAGTATCCAAAGACCCTGTCGTGGATGAACGCGCAGAAATCCACGGTAGCTGCAAGAGCCGCAAAGTCATCTTTATCGACTGCGATGTCAAAATCCGCTACCTGCCAACCCCGCAAGACTCCATAGCAAAAGAGATCAAACACAGCTTCTGGTTTGTCAGTTTTCAACCGTCGATGTCCACCGAAGCCGTCAGGTCCAGATCCAATCCCGGCATGATCACAACGACCATGGCGACCGAACATATCACCAACCGTTTTTTCATGATACTGACTTTTGCCCTGCTGTTTGGTTTCATGACTTTCGGTTGCCTGTACGCGGCCTGGTTAAGCCATCTCTTTAATCGCCTGATACAAACAAAACCGGGCTTGCTGCCGGTGATGGTCAAAGTTAAAGACATACAAAACCAACGCACGGTATTTTTTGAAAGCGATATAGATGGCGTGAAGAAAAAACTCCGTCATATCATGCGCAAAAAAGAAAGTCCTCTGTTCCTGCCGCATCAGGAAGATATGGCACTGGCAGTCAGGCTCACTGGCTCACCACATATCGTCCTGCTCAATGATGATCTGACGACACTCGATTTTACGGAACAGGAAAAAAATATACTCAGAGCTGCTATCGCAGCTTGAACAGCTTGAGTTAGCAAGCTGACCGAGAGTTCACATGCATTTCCATGCATGTGAACCAGACGGCGATCAGCCGAGCTTAATTCATCACGGCAGCAGCACTGCTGCGCTGGCGTTTTATTTTTCGACATAATTTTCGCACATCCTCATCCGAGTCATAGGGCAGTTCCTCCAGAATTTCATCGGACAGCACTTGATTGTCGTTCAATAGTCCTACCAAGTCCCGTCTGTGTATTCCACAATTCATGTTGTAATACATCGCTTCCAGTGGTGCCTTGCTATCAGCCACGGGATTGGCCTTGAATATGGCGATGATGCCTTGTATCAGCAAATGCACTTCATCAAAATTCTTTGCTCGCCCTATTATTTCCACCAACATTTCAGCATCTCCGGCCTGATAGTTACTGACGAGCAGATGCAGGTACTCACAAGGGATACGCTCTTCCTGTATTTTCTTCAAAGCCAGGGCACGTATGTCAGCACCAGAAAAATGGCTAAGCGCGAGCACTGCATTATTCACTGCCATAGTCTGATGATTTTTTTTACCGCTCGCAATTTTTAGCAAAGGCGCATAATCAAAAGGAAATCTGGTCGCATAAAAAAATCGCAGGTATCTGAATTTTCTGATTTTGTCTTTTTCGTCGAGAAAATTTCTGGCAACGGCAATTATCTCCTGCTGCTTCATCCTGAGCGTACGGTCGCGATTAAACCCGACGCGCTTGCTTGGACGATTGACAAGCTCTTCTATATCTTTCACTGTATAAGCTGAAGGTATTTTTCTGCGAATACGCTTGAAGGGTGTAATTGAAGATATTAATTTGAAATAATTCTGGATGTAGGTATTCTCTTTAGCTGCCTTCTCGAATTCTGTAAATACATTCAGCGCAGGATTGGCCTTTTGAAAATCATCTATATTCCAGCGATACTCATACCATGGCCATTCATCTTCAGGAAGTCTGCCTATCTTGTCAGCCAGCTTGAACAAGCCTTGTAATCCATCCATCTTCAAAATTTGTTCTTCCCCACAAAACTCATAATCGTCATGAAAAGATTTGTCGAAGCGTTCAAGAAAAATTTCTCTGGCATCAAGATTCCCATCCTGATAGAAATGCAGGGCGAGACCGCATAATTGATCCAGATTGCATGCTCCAGATTTTTTATTTTTAAGTTTTTGCAGCAAGGCTTTTTCTATCAAGGCCCTGTTCTTGGCCCGTCTGATCAATGGATACAAATAATCAGCTCTGCTGCCTTCAGATGGAGCATCATTTGCGAGATTTCTGACGGATGCGGCAATGAGTTCTCTGGAAAAATCCAGCTGCGGATACGCCTTCATGAGCAACATCGCTCTACCTGTTCCCAGGTTCAGGGAATGGAAAAACTGTTTTTGCAGCTCTGTAATTTCAGATAAATCTGGAAAATTATTTTTCACCATGCAGGATTAAATTTTGTTCTGGTTTAAGTAAACTTTTTTCAAAATCTTAAAGTCATAAAATACTCATAAATCAGCATCGTTAACTCTTCATTTTGGAGCGAGAACGTTTTATGCTACGGGATAATTTTCGTAAGTCCTCATCGGTGTCATAAGCAAGTTCTTCCACGATTTCCTCAGACAAGACCCCATTTCCATTTAACAGATCTATCACATTCCATCTATGTATTGCACAATTCATGTTGTAATACATCGCTTCCAGTGGTGCCTTGCATTCCTTATCCGGATTCGCGTCAAAAACGTCAACGATACCTGCTACCAGGTTATGTATGTGATGAACATTGTCTGAACGTTGTATGATCTCAAGTAAAATTTTCGCATCACCTGCTTGATAATTATTGATCAGCAGTTTCAGGTAATCCCAGGGTGTCTTTTCACTGGCAAATCTTTTTAATGCAAGTGCACGGATATCATCGCCTTTGAAATGACTGAGGGCATTCACTGCATGCATTATGCGGCGATTTTTCTTCACGTTCCTGCCGCTTGCCAACTTCAGCAGGAACCCGTAATCAAAAGGGAATTTTGTTTGATAAAAAAAGGGGAGGTATTTGTATTTTCTGTTACCGTCTTTTTCAGCAAGAAAATTCCTGGCGACTTGTTCTATATCTGCCTGTGTCATTCCTGAAATGTGCGAGGCCCAGAAGCGGGGAAAGCGACCTGCTTCATCAATCATTTTTTCAATTTCTGCCACTGTATAAGGGATAGTTTTACTACGTCTGTATTTTTCCCTGGGTTCAGCAGACAAGATCAGATCAAGATAATTTTTGATCGCTGGATTTTTCTCTGCGGCCTTGGCCAATTCTGCATAGACATCGACAGACTTGTTCATCTCTTGAAAATCATCGATGCGCCAGCGGTCTTCGTAATCTGCTCTTTCATGTTCTGGGAGTTGTCCCACTTTTTCAGCAGCCATGATCAGGCCTGCCATACCTTCAATTTCCAGCAACACATCTCTAGCATACAGCTCATAGCCATTGCTGAAAGTTTTTTCAAACCTGTTTAACAAAGCCTCTTTCGCTCCGGCTATGCCAGCCTGATGGAAATACAGGACGAGATCGCTTAACTGATCCATGCCATAGTCATTGCTTTTTTTGACGCTGAATTTTTTGATGATAGTACGAATCAGCTCATCTTTTTGCCGTGACCGCCAGATCAGGCTGTACAGATATACGGCCCTGCTGCCTTCACATTGTCTGTCATAGGCGAGGTTATTGACAGTGGCAGCGAGTATATGTGCAGAGAAATCTATTTGCGGATGCGCTTTCATCAGCAACATCGCCCTGCCTGTTCCCAGCTTCAGGGAATGGAAAAACTGTTTTTGCAGCTCTGTAATTTCAGCTGGATTTAATGGAATCTGTTTTTTCATGCATGAGTTATCAAAGTCAATGACTCAAGCATACCACCAAGTTCTGGATACACGAAAATTGTATGCTGACAGCGGTACTTTTTATACCACTGTCAGCATCTGGAGAGAGCAAGATCAGTTCAACGTGCGGCCTCAGCCAATTGATGGGCAAGACGATTATGTCTTTCCATCACTACTGGTAAATCTATAGAAGTTATTTGACCATCACGCACCACGACACGACCATTGATGATGCTGTAAGCCACATCCGATGGTGTGCAAAATACCAGGGCTGCAACCGGGTCATGCCAGGCACCGGCATAACCTATTTGCTTCAGGCTGAACATGACAATGTCTGCCGACATGCCGGGTTTAAGTGCACCTATGTCGTCGCGGTTGAGTACCTTGGCACCACCCAAGGTAGCGACTTCCAGCGCCTGTCTGGCTGTCATGGCATCGGGGCCGAAACCCACGCGCTGCAGGAGCATGGCTTGCCTGACTTCGCCCAGCATGTGGCCGGAATCATTCGAAGCACAGCCATCGACACCGAGACCTACATTGACACCGGCATCAAGCATCTTGCGTATGGGTGCGATGCCAGACGCCAGGCGCATATTCGAGCAGGGGCAATGGGCAATGCCAGTGCCAGTGCGGGCGAACATGTAGATGCCATCATCATCGAGTTGCACGCAGTGCGCATGCCAGACATCATGGCCTACCCAGCCGCAGTCTTCGGCATATTCTGCCGGAGTCATATTGAATTTCTCACGGCTGTAGGCGATGTCATTGGCATTTTCTGCCAGGTGGGTATGCAGCGAGACGCCATAGCTGCGTGCCAGTGTTGCTGATTCACGCATGAGATCGCGTGAGACAGAAAATGGTGAACACGGCGCAACGACGATGCGTTGCATGGCGTGGCGGCTGCTGTCGTGATAAGTCTCTATCAGGCGCTGGGTGTCGCGCAGTATGCTGGCCTCGTCCTCCACCACACGGTCTGGCGGCAGGCCGCCTTTTGACTGGCCCACACTCATGGAGCCACGCGCCGCATGAAAGCGCATGCCTATCTCTTGCGCTGCCTGCAGGCTGTGATCAAGCTGGCAGCCATTTGGATAGATATAGAGATGGTCGCTGCTGGTGGTGCAACCAGACAGGATCAGCTCTGCCATGGCGGCCTGAGTCGATACCTGCGCCATTTCTGGTGTCAGGTTGGCCCAGATAGGGTAGAGATTGGTCAGCCAGTTGAACAGCTCACCATTTTGTGCCGCGGGTATGACACGCGTCAGGCTTTGATACATATGGTGATGGGTATTGATGAGGCCGGGCATGACAACATGATCAGCCGCATCAATGACTTCATCCGCAGTTTGTGGCAAGTCTGCACTTGTACCCACCTGCGCGATGACATTGTCGATGATGTATACCGCACCATTGCTGATTTCACGGCGCGTGTCGTCCATGGTGACGACAACGCGGGCATTTTTGATAAGTAAGCTGCTGGTCATAAAAAATAAAATAGCAAATAAAAATTAATGGTCGGAGCTGTGGGCCGCAGCCATGGCAAATGCCTTGGCTTCAGACTCAGCACCCTGACCGTTGAAAAACAGATTGAGCGTCACTGCCGCAATGGTGGCCAGCAAGATGCCGCTATCGACTATCGTGCCCAGCCAGTGTGGCAAGTGTGAAAAGAACTGCGGTGCCACCAGAGGGATCATGCCCGCCCCTATGCTGACGGCAACGATGAACAGGTTATGACGCTGGTGATTAAGACCCGCATTGCCGAGTATCTTGATACCGGTGGCCGCCACCATGCCAAACATGACTATGCCTGCACCGCCAAGTACATACACGGGTATCGATGCCGCCACATGCGCCATTTTGGGGAACATGCCAAACGCCACCAGGATCACACCTGCAGCCGCACAGACGTAACGGCTGCGCACTCCAGTGACACCCACCAGGCCTATGTTTTGTGAAAACGAGGTGTAAGGGAAGGTATTAAAGACACCGCCTATGACTGTGCCAAGGCTGTCAGCCCGCAAACCATTCGCCAGTTCTTCATTGCTGATGCGCTTGCCGGTAAGTTCAGACAGGGCGAGGAACATGCCCGTTGATTCCACCATGGTGACTATCATGACCAGGCACATACCTATGATGGCACCCAGGTCAAAGGTCGGCATGCCATACTGGAAGGGCATGATGAAGGCAAACCAGCCTGCTTCACCCAGGCCATCAAAACTGACCTTGCCCAATGCCAGCGAGACGACAAAACCCAGCACCATGCCCAGCAAGACCGAGATATTACCCAAAAAGCCGCGCAAATAACGTGTCATGAGCATGATGGAGACCAGCACAAAGAAGGCGATCGCCAGGTTTTCAGGTGCACCATAATTGGGATTGGGCTGCATGGATTTGCTGGCCGCATCAAAGATCATCGGTTGCCCGCCCGCTGCCCAGTTGATACCCACGCGCATGAGAGTAATGCCTATGACGGTGATGATGGTGCCGGTGACCACAGGCGGGAAAAACCTGACAGCCCGGCTCATGAAGGGAGTAATGATGAGACCAAAAATACCGGAGGCGATGACCGCCCCATAGATACTGAGTATGCCCAGGCTGGGGTTACCCGCCATTGCCACCATGGGGCCTACTGCCGCAAAGGTGACGCCCATCATGACAGGCATGCGTATGCCAAACTTCCAGATACCCAGGGCTTGTATCAGGGTCACCAGGCCGCAACAGAATAAATCGGCATTGATGAGGAAAGCTATCTGGTCTTTGGGTAGGTGCAGGGCACCGCCGATGATGAGAGGCACGGCTATCGCCCCGGCATACATCACCAGCACGTGCTGTATGCCCAGAGTGAATAATTTTGCTGCTGGTAGCTTTTCATCTACCGGGTGTATCGCTGTTTGCATCGTCTCTTCCTTGCTTGATGGTTTGGTTGTGACACATCACTGCTGGGTTCTCTGACGGAACTTATTCTCAGTGATGGCTGAAATTGCACATACTGGAATGCTAAAGACTAAAGCGACTGGTAATCGAAATGAGGGGGAAATGCATCATGTGCAAGACTCCTGGTTTGCCTTCATGACGATGATGTCGTCACGAAGAGCGGCTACAAATACAGCCGAAACATAGTGTCCGACTGCGCTTTTTACTGCTGCCTGACGAAATGCAACCTCCATGAACTGGAAGAAGATATCTCGTCAGGATTGATCTGCGTCGTAAAAAAATGCCGGTGAAGACATATTCTTGCGTCGCCTCAAACCATGCAGCGTTATCAAGCGCAAACATGGCAGCAGGCTCAAGCTCAGTCTTGGTCCTGCATCAGGTCTTCATTGCGAAGCTGATGCAGGCAATACTGAAAGTGGCGCCAGAAATCCTGGTTTGTTGAACTGAAAAACTAGACCTCTCAACACAGAGGCACGGAGACACAGAGGGGCACAGAGAAAATCTTTAGAACATTTATTGAGAAAATACACAAATAAATCTGCCCTTCCTCTGTGTCCCTCTGTGTCCCTCTGTGCCCCCTCTGTGTCTCTGTGGTGAGCTCTTAGGTCTTAATCCCTACTCTTAAAATTCCTTAAAAAATCGAGCAAGATTTGGGCCGAGACTTCTGCGTCGTCGGCGCTCATGGTTTCCAATGGGTTGTGGCTGATGCCGCCGTTGCCGCAGCGGGTGAACAGCATGGCCACATCGGTCATTTTGGCTATTGCCATGGCATCATGGCCTGCACCTGATGGCAATTCAAAAGCGGGCAAACCTGCTCTTTGTGTTGCTGCTGCCAGTTGCTGCATCAGCCATGGGGCACAAGGCGCTGCCGGGGCGGATACGGCTTTGACTACATTCACTTCAATATTGCGGCGCTGGCAGATGGCTTCTATCTTTGCGAGGATGTCATTCACCGCAGCGTCACGGGTGGCATCGTCAGCAGCGCGGATATCGAGCGACAGATTGCAGGAGCCGGGTATCACATTGACCGAACCATGCGGCACCTGTAACTGGCCAACTGTCCCTACCAGGGACGTGCCATTGGCACAGCGCTGTTCTACATACAAAATGATTTCTGCAGCAGCGGCCGCTGCATCCTTGCGCATGCTCATCGGTGTGGTGCCAGCATGGCTGGCGACCCCTTTGAGTTGCACCTGATAGCGGCAACTGCCAGCGATGGAAGTAACTATGCCCACCGGTAGGTCACGGCCCAGCAAGACCGGCCCTTGCTCTATATGCACTTCTACATAGCCCAGTATCTGTGCAGGGTCACGCGCGATGGCCGCGATTTGTTTGACATCATGCCCGGCGGCAGTCAGTGCCTCACGCATGCTGATGCCGTCAGCATCTGTCTTGTCCAGCAAGGCCAGGTCAAACTGGCCGATGATGGCGTTACTGCCCAGGAAAGTGCTTTTGAAGCGCACACCTTCTTCTTCAGAAAAACCGATGATCTCGAAATTGAAGGGCAGTTTTTCATTTTTTTCGTTCAGGTGCTTGACGATGGCGATGGGTAACAGGATGCCTTCACGGCCATCGTATTTGCCGCCATTGCAAACGGTGTCATAGTGGGAGCCAGTCAGCAGGGTCTTGGCATCGGTCGCATCAGACAGGTAGCGGCCAACGACATTGCCGACTGCGTCGATATGCACATGCATGCCCGCTTCACGCATCCAGGCCGCCAGTTGCTCTGCGGTTTTTTGGTGCGCGGGTGTCATGTAGGCGCAGGTCAGGCCATCTTCATCATCGCTCCAGGCGGCCAGGGTTTCTGACCATTGCATGATGGTGTTGCCAAATTGCAGGGTGTGTTCGAGCAAATCATTCAGGCGCAGCTCAGCGATGCGACCTATCTGGCGCAGGCATTCTGCCAATTCGTCTGCGCGCTGGTTTTTAAAGCGGCGCTGAAAGGTGGCGATGATGGCTTCCCGCGTAAAACCCTTGCCATCTGGCCCTTTGACAGCAAGGATGAAGGGGAAGCCAAACTTGCTGTTGTAGTCGGCATTGAGTTTATGCAGGATCGCGAATTCTTCGGGGCTGCAATTGGTCAGGCCTGCCTTGGCTTGCTCACCAGTCGATTCACGGGTCAGTTCGCCCGCGATGGCGGCCTTGCCTGCCAGCTCGGGATGGGCACGGATCAGGCCCAGTTGCTCTGCCTCTGTCGCCTGGCTGACTACGGTTTGCAAGGCCAGCTTGAGTGCCGTGATGCTGGCAAAGGGGCGGCTGGCCGCTGCCCGCTCGGGTATCCAGGGCGAATGCTCATAGATACCGTGCAGGATGTGCACAAAGTCTTGCGGGCTACAGTGGTTCAGGTGGTCCAGAGTTGTCGTCATGATTGCTCAGGCATTTGCCTGTTATTGTGCGTATTCATTAATGTGACCGGTATCATCCCGGCATGATGATGAAGCTTAAAGCCTAAACCTGCCTGCAATGTGCTGCTGTCTTCATGATCTGTATATCTTCGATAGTATATTGATAGACTGCTGGCAGTATAAGATTTGGCTGATAGCGCATTTCAAGTCATCAATATAGGAGATCAATATGGGAAAGCTCAGTACACATGTGCTGGATATCACCGTTGGCAAACCCGGCGTGGGTGTGCAGGTGGAGTTATATGCCGTCAATGCAGGTGAGAAAACCCTGCTGAAGACAGAGACCACCAATAATGATGGCCGCTGCAATGCGCCTCTACTGGAAGGCGATAGTCTCAAGACTGGTCTGTATGAGCTGGTGTTTGCAGCAGGTGACTATTTCGACAAGCAGGGCGTAGACCTGCCCAGCCCCAAATTCATAGACCGCGTGACCCTGGCTTTTGGGGTGGCTGATGCCAGCCAGAATTACCATGTGCCACTGGTGGTGTCGCCATGGGCGTACTCGACTTACAGGGGTAGCTAAACCCCTGCATAACTCAGGATTATTTGGACATCAAAGACTTGGCTGCCTGGGCTATCTGCTCGCGCAGCCATCTGTGTTCTGGTGAATGATGCACGCGTTCATGCCAGAGCTGGTAAAAACGCAGTGGCGGGAATTTGATGGGGATGGAAAAAGTCTTGAGTTGCAGGCTTTTCTCATAAAAGCTCAGGTATTGCTTGCCTGTCGTCAGCACCATGTCGGACTGCGTCAGCATATGCGGCATGAGGCCAAAGTAGGCCGATTCGACAACGACATTGCGGCGCAGGTGCTGGCGTTCCAGATGGGCATCGATAACGCCGTGATAGCCGGACAAGAGTTGCGAAGGCGCGACATGCGGCAGGCTCAGGTAGTCTTCCAGCGTCATCTCGTCGGTGCCGGTGCGCTTGGCATACGGGCTGTCGGCACGCATGGCGCAGACGATGGGGTCTTCAAACAGCTTGGACAGGTGCAAATGCTGCGGTGGCTCATCCCAGTTGGCGATGACGAGGTCAAGATCGCCGTCAGACAGGTGGCGCACATAATCAACTTCCGCCCCAGGCCATGGATAACGATACGGCTTTTGGGTGATTCACGGCGCAGGCGCTCCACCACGCTGGGCAGGAATTGCACGTGCAGGGAATCTGGTGCAGCGATGTGGAAGGTCTTGCTCTCTTGCTGGGCTACGAAAGGGACTTTGCGTTCAAACAAGAGCTCGGTTTCATCGAGTATGCGCTTGGCAGGCTTGAGCAGGGTTTCACCATGGGGTGTAGGCACCATGCCGCGACCACCACGCACCAGCAATTGGTCACCAGTCAGCTCGCGGAGTTTGCGTAGTGAGGCAGAAATCGAAGGCTGGGGCTGGTTAAGCTTCAAAGCCACGCGGGAGACGTTTTTCTCACTGAGCAAAAGATACAAAATGCGTATCAGATGCAGATCGAGATGATTGGGTAGTTGTGCCATGCTGATGCCTGTCTTCAAACGTATATCGAAATCCGTATTTTTAATATACTTCGTTTTCAATGAAGTTTGTAGGGAAAAAGTTTATCGTTACCAGACTTCACCAAGTTTTTTGCTATTAATGCTGGACTTTCATGATCCAACATTACCTGCCCTTGGTCTAACTGCGGTAATGGGAGACATTTGCAGCAGTTGGATGCATTTTGTGGTTTTTTAGCACTCACATCGTGAATAATGGGAAGGTATATTCCTTAATAACACCGGTCGCAGCGGAGCTTCGGTTCGCGACCACTTTGGGATATTTTTATATCCCTCTCGTCTGAAGAGCCCGCGGAGGCAGACGAGCTTCTAACATGAGAGAAAACATGGAAGCTTTTTTACTTGCGTATGGCACTGAGTGGCTGAACCTGATCGTCCGCTGGCTGCATCTGATCACCGGCATCGCCTGGATAGGTGCATCTTTCTACTTCGTCTGGCTGGACAATAATATCCGCCCGCCCAAGCCTGGTTCTGAACTGGCCAACAAGGGTGTGTCTGGCGAATTGTGGGCTGTGCATGGCGGCGGCTTTTATAACCCGCAAAAATACCTGATCGCCCCCAAGGAATTGCCGGAAGAACTGCACTGGTTCAAATGGGAAGCCTATGTCACCTGGCTGTCTGGCTTTGCGATGTTGTTCATCGTGTATTACTTCAATGCCTCTGCGATGATGATAGACAAGTCCGTCGCTGACCTGACGAGCTGGCAAGCCATAGGTATTGGCCTGGGAACGCTGCTGGTGGGCTGGACTGTGTATGACCTGCTGTGCCGCTCACCGCTGGGCAAGCGTGAAGGCCTGCTGGGCATCATCATGTTCGTGTTCATTGTGGCGACAGCTTTTGTGTTGTCGAAATTCCTCAGTGGCCGCGCTGCCTATATTCACGTTGGTGCCATGATAGGCACGATGATGGTCGGTAATGTGCTGATGCTCATCATCCCCGGCCAGCGCAAACTCGTCGAAGCCATGCAGCAGGGTAAATCGCCTGACCCCATCCACGGCCAGAAAGCCAAGCAACGCAGCGTACACAATAATTACTTCACCCTGCCGGTGCTGTTCATCATGATCAGCAATCATTATGCAATGACGTATAACCATGAATACAACTGGCTGGTGCTGGCGACCATCATGGCGGCGGGTGTCTTGATACGTCACTTTTTCAACCTGCGCCACAAGGGTATTACCAACTGGGCTTATCCATCCGCAGGCGTGGCTTTATTGCTGGCAGTGGCAATTGCGATTGCCCCCAAGCCACCAGCGAAAGTGGCAGCGCCTGACCCGGCTCTGTCGGCGGCAGAAGCAGAAAAGGCCCAGTTCACTAAAGTACAGGGCATCATCCAGCAGCGTTGTGCGTCTTGCCATTCAGCCGCACCGACCCAGCCTGGCTTTGCTACTGCACCTGCTGGTATCAAGCTTGATACACCAGAACTGATCAAACAGAATGCGGTCAAGGTCAATATGCAGGCAGTGCAACTCAAGGCCATGCCTATAGGGAATATGACGCAAATGACGGAAGAAGAACGTGCAGTCGTCGGTGCCTGGTTCCAGGCTGGTGCCAAATAAATCAAGAAAGTGAACAGACTATGAATAACTACGAACAACTCGATGCCTGGATAGACAGTCACTTTGACGAGCAGGTCAAATTCCTGCAAGAACTGATACGCGTGCCAACTGATACGCCACCCGGCAATAACACCCCGCATGCAGAACGCACCGCCGATCTGTTGCAGGACATGGGTATCAGCGCAGAAAAGCATGCTGTACCAGACAATGAAGTCAAAGAAGCAGGCCTGCAAAGCATCACCAACCTGCTGGTACGCCGCCAGTATGGCCCGGGCAAGACTGTGCTGCTGAATGCCCATGGTGACGTGGTGCCACCTGGCGAAGGCTGGACCAAGAACCCTTACGGTGGTGAAATAGAAAACGGCAATATCTATGGCCGTGCCACGGCTGTCAGCAAATGCGATTTCTCGACTTACACTTTTGCCCTGCGCGCCCTCGAAGCAGTGGCCAAACCAACAGCAGGCACGCTGGAATTGTTATTTACCTATGATGAAGAATTCGGTGGCGAAGTCGGCCCCGGCTGGATGTTGAAACACAACTTGATCAAGCCTGACCTGATGATAGCCGCAGGTTTCTCTTACCAGGTCATCACGGCGCATAACGGTTGCCTGCAAATGGAAGTGACGGTACATGGCAAGATGGCCCATGCAGCAATCCCTGATTCTGGCGTTGATGCATTGCAGGCAGCGGTGAAGATATTGAATGCCCTGTATGCGCAAAACACTCTCTACAAACAAGTCACATCGAAAGTAGAAGGCATTACCCATCCTTACCTGAATGTGGGCACGATAGAAGGTGGCACGAATACCAACGTCATCCCTGGCCGCGTGACGTTCAAGCTGGACCGCCGCATGATACCGGAAGAAAACCCGGCAGAAGTCGAAGCGACTTTGCGCAAACTCATCAGCGATACGGCAGCAGATTTGCCTGGCATCAGCGTCGATGTCAAACGCATCTTGCTGGCAAATTCCATGCGTCCACTACCGGGTAATACACCTTTGGTGGAGGCGATACAAAAACATGGTGGCGCAGTATTTGGTGAGGCCATTCCTGCGCTGGGTACGCCTTTGTATACCGATGTGCGTTTGTTCTCGGAAGCGGGCATACCTGGCGTTATCTATGGTGCTGGGCCACGTACCGTGCTGGAGTCCCATGCGAAACGGGCGGATGAGCGTTTGAATCTGGAGGATTTACGCAAAGCCACCAAGGTCATTGCGCGTACGCTGCAAGATTTGCTGAAATAAAATAGCAAGACTGCACATGGATTTATCCGGCTTTGTCGGCTAGGATGTAGAAGATGTTTGTAGGTATTGAAAAGCTGTTCGGGCAACTTTTAATGAAATCACATTTGAGAGACCAGGATGAACAACAAAGCGAACAACAAAACTCTTTTTCAATTCTGTACGCTAGCCATGCTGGCTGTTGCTACGACCAGCCAGGCTGACGACAAGATCGTTCTTAACTACAATGTGCGGCCACCTTATATCGTCGAAGAGCCTGATGGTTCTGCATCAGGCTTGACGGCAAGCCCGGCAGCTAATGCCTTCAAAAGTGCTGGCGTGGCATTCACCTGGGCCAAGGCGCCTCCCAACCGCCAGCTTGCCATGGTGCAGGAAAACACACAAAAAACCTGTGCCATAGGCTGGTATAAAACCGAAGAACGTGAAGGTTTCGCCAAGTTCAGTAAAGCGCTGTACCGCGATAAACCTGCTGTCATGATCGTCAATAGCAGTTTCAAGATCAAGGACAATGCCAAGCTGGAAGAAGTATTGACGATGCCGGGCATCAAGGTACTCATCAAGGAAAAATTTTCTTACGGCCATTACATAGATGCGGCACTGGGAAAGATCAAACCACAGACGGTAGTTTCCAATGGCACCAACACCCAGATGCTGCAACTGGTTGCCAGCAAATCTGCCGACCTGATGTTTGCAGCACCAGAAGAAGCAAATTACCTGATTGAGCAATCCAATATGGCGAAGGACAAGTTCAGCCAGTTCAAGGCAAGCGATATGCCTGACGGTGGGGAAAGATATCTTATTTGCAGCAAGAATGTGCCTGACGAAGTGATGGCAAAATTGAACAAGGCGATCAGTTTTAAATAAACCCCTTGCATGCACAGGGGAGTATTGCAAGACAAAGTGTATGGACTACCTACATGGCACTGCAATACACCCCGCATTTCTTAGCTGCTGGTGAACTACTGGTGAAATAAAGCTAAAAGACCCTGGCGATTAGCATCAATAATGCGGCGGCCTCTCATCCACCACGGCAGTACGCTGGCTGGCAGCCACTGCCACTTCCCTTAGACGGGCAGCCATCGCTGCACACAGCGCTTCAAGTTCATCGATTTTCTTTTGCTGGCGATATACCTGGGTATTCAGAGTATCGACCAGATCATCCTGACGGGTCAGGCGTATTTCCAGGTCTATCAGTCTTTCTTCTGTCGTCATGATGCGGCTTTCTGTGAAATCAGGCCTACAGTATGCCATACCAGTCTGGTATTTTAGTGGACTGGTATGTCTGTCTGAGAAGCTGAGCGTGCAAGTGGTATGTTCCAATTCGATATCGCATAAAAACCTGTTGACCAGCTTTGTCCCTGATTGCATGCTATGCGAATGAAAATTGCCAAACTCCCATCACGTCTCTTATTGTCATGCCTGTCAGGCATACTGGTCTTATGTTCCGCGCCTGCCGTTCAGGCAAAGGATGCAGGCAAGCCTGTGGTCATGGCTTATTACGCACTCGGCAAAGATGACATCAATCATTATGACGAGGGCAAAACTGCATTCCCTGTTGTTGCGATCACGCCAGAAAAAGCACGCATGCTCACGCATTTGAATTTCTCGTTCCTGACGCTCAGCGAAGATGGCAAATGTGCGCTGGAAGAGGGAACAAACTTGCAGGCAGCAGGCAAGATATTTCGCGAATTGCAAGGCCTCAAAAACTATAATCCCGCTTTACGTTTGCAGTTTTCCATAGGTGGCTGGGCTTATACCAATGATGACAGCCCCACGGTAGCGCGTTACCGCCAGGCCGCTGCGACAGTTGAAGGCCGCAAGAAACTCGCGCAATCCTGTGTGGCTTTCATGCGTGAATATGGCTTCGATGGACTGGATCTGGACTGGGAATATCCACGTGCAGAAGATGCGCAGAATTTTGTCGCCCTGCTCAAGGAAATACGCCAGCAGTTGAAGGGCGCCAGACAGAGTAATCAACTTTCTATTGCCGTGGCGGGTGGTGCTTTCAGTATGGCGCGCACTTATCTGCAACTGCCACAGATTGCAGCGCAGGTTGATTACGTCAATCTCATGAGTTATGACTTCAATGGTGCGTGGGAAAAGCAGACCAACCATAACGCACACCTGTTTGGTGACGCACCTGAGCATATGTATGACAACCCCTTGCGCAAGCTGACATTCAAACCGGCGCTATCGCCAGCAGAACTGGAAAAGCGCTTTCCTGCACCTATGGCTCTGACGGTGGATGCGACGGTGCAGCAATACCTGCGTGCCGGTGTACCTGCCAGCAAACTTGTGCTGGGTCTGCCATTTTATGGCCGTGCCTACTTTGCGGTAGAAGCCGGCGAAAGCCATGGCCTGTATCAAAGCCATCAGACACTGGCAGGCGATGTCTATGCAAGCGACCCGACGCTACTCACAGGCTGTGATGCCTGTATCGCCCGCAAAGACCCACGCACGCCTGGCTATGCTGAAATCAAAAAACTGCTGGCTGCCAATCTCGGTTACAAATCCTATTTCAGTAAAGAGACCAAGGTGCCCTGGATTTATAACGCGGATAAGAAAATTTTTATCAGCTATGACGATGAACAATCATTCACTTATAAAGTCGCCTACCTGAAGAAATACAAATTGGCAGGTGCCATGTTCTGGCACCTCGGGCAGGATGATGAAGAGGGCAGCCTCTTGCGCAGTCTATACAAGAACCTGCATGAAAAGACTGCAGAAGTTGATCTGGCGGGTGGGATGCATTATTAATGCACATATCAAGGCAAAAGCGAACGCGACGCTGGTTCCAGCATGATGATCTCAGGCCAGCCTTGCAATGACTTATACAGGTCAGCAAATGCCTGATCCCGCCACAGCGCGTCTCCGGCTAATTTTGTCAGACAGGATTCATAAGCTGCACGGTCTGCATAGGAAGCAAACCAGACGAATACATTCACATTCTCACGCACGGGCAGGCGCTCAAAGGTATTGCGGCTTTTTTCAGTGACAAAACGTCCCATGATATGTGCCCCATGGCGCTCAAACATGGGCATCAAGCGTTCATTGAATTTGCTGATGAAGTCTGGCGTCACTTCCTGCGCGAAATGGTAAACCGTTGCCACCACGAAGCCGTTACGTGGAGTTGTACTATCAGGTGCAGGCCTGATACGCGAACCCGGCTTGAAGCCACTGCCAGCGGAGGCAGGGCGCAGCAGCAGCACATCGTCGTTATCGTACAAGGTCGCATTGGCCTCGTTGCGGTAAGTCTGCCAGGTCTGGCCTGAATAAAAATCCGTCAGCGTCTGCTTGCGTGCTTCCATATTGGGAAAGCCACGCAACCAGGTATAACGATAGGGATCGTTAATATCGCGAAACTGACCGAGCACACGTATGCCGGTTTCTTCCTGGCTTTCTATGAAGTGCTTCTCAAACAGTGAGATCAGTACATCCCGTTTGCCTGGGTAAGTCACATACTGGCGCAGCTCTATAACATTACAGCATTCACCGCTGGCGTCATTGTCAACCCCTTCAGCAGCGATGGGCGTAGTGACTGCTCCCAATAGTGCAGCACCCATCAGGGCAATGGCAGAGGTGTTCATTTGCTGTTCTCCAAGACAATTAATCGCGTAACCAGAAATGATTAACGCCGTGGAGACCAGCATAAACTGGTATTAGGACAATTCAAGTCCTAATGAGAAACAAGATTTAAAAATCAATCTGCAACACAACACAGACATGATTGTTTCCATTTTGCATAAGTCAGGACAGAAATCAGTTTTTGCAGGAATTGCCTTTCACCTGCTTGCAGGTCGAGTAGCAGCAAAGGCAACAAAGAGCTTAAAGCCTGTTCTATTTCATCTTCGGAAAATGCCTGGTCTTCGAAGAGATTGGAAATGCGGTGTAAAAAGGAAATATCTGCCCTTTTCAATAAACGGGCAATCTGCGGCAATTCATCAAACTCTATCCCACCTACGATATCCGGTGCGTCTTTTACTTTGCTGCTTTTGCCAACTACGAGGTCGTAAGCCATTGCTGAGCCTTTTATATTTTTGCACCAGGTTCAGAATCAGGTTTCGAAAAAAGTCCTTTGCTGAAACCTGATACCCGCCAGTATCTGCATGACCCGCTCATCAGACAAATGACCTATGAACTCGCCGAGCTGATTTTTAGGGATGGAAGATATCTGTGACACCACGACCACGCTTTGTTTGTCCAGACCAGCTTCGCCCAATTCCAGCATGACATTACCCGGTTCGGTCACGCGCTTCAGATTGCTGGTCAGGGCGCATATGACGGTGGTAGTGACGCGCGACTGATTGAAGACATCATCCTGTACGACTACATGCGGGTGTGCCAGGCCAGCAATAGTACTGCGTTCTTCATCAGGGCTGGCCCAGTAAATGTCACCGCGCTTGATCTTGTTTGTCATGGAATGGTCTGCGCCGCAACGAGCGGCTTGATGAAATTATCAACAGCGGTGGTATACCCATTATCCAGCCCCAGATTTTTATTGATTTCGGCATGACTCAGGCTTTGCGGCAGCAGCATGGCCTGCATACCCAGTGACCTGGCCTTGTCGATGAACACACCCGCCTGGGCGCAGGGCTTGTCTGGCCTGATGCTGGAGCACACGGCCACAAAGGGGGCTGCGGCCTGTTTCAATTGCAGGGTGGGTGAACTGGCTTGCCAGTAAGCGGGATCAGAACCAAAGGCTTCATCATAGAAGCGGTAATGCTTTTGTCCCATGATCTTGTCGATGTCATAAGCGGCGCTGTCCAGCGCAATGGTCGCCAGCCAGGCAGAGGCGCCTGCCCTGGCAGCAATGGATGGGTTGCTGGCCAGCAGGGCAACCAGGTGCGCCCCGGCGGAATGGCCCATGATGATGAAGCGCTTGCCCGACCCGCCCCATTCTGCCGCCTTGCTTTGCGCTGTTGCCAGGGCTTTGGCGACATCGTCAGCCTGTTCCAGCGGTTTGATGTCAGGCAACATGCGGTAATTGATGGAGACGAAGATATAGCCCTGGGGCAGCCAGTGCGCGGCCTTGTTCTCGACCACGCCACGTGCGGTCTTGCTGCCTATTTTCCAAGCGCCACCATGTACCATGAAAATGACAGGCATGGATTTTTGCGCGGCAGCATTGGCGGGCAGATATACGTCCATGGTCTGGCGCTTGTCACTGCCATAGGCAATATCTCGCAAGACTTTGGTACCAGCTGGCAGGCCTTGCGGTGCCAGGTCTGTTGTTTCTGCCTCAGTCATTTCATTTTTTTCTGCCGCCTGCTCAGCCCGTTGCTCTTTTCTTTCCTGCCGTCTTTCCATGATTTTGTCGCGCAGGGTGCCAGCGTTGGCAGCAGTCGAAGCAATAAGGGGCAAGGCGAGCAAAAAGCCCAGGCAAACGGCTGTCGCTTGCAAGGCATAGCGGGGCGGGGTGGTCATATCGGCAGGCTTGGGCATCATGAAACTCCTTAACATCAGGGCGGGACCAGCATAAGCCCTTATCTTAAAAAATCCGGCGCTAGTTGCACTAGTCTATTTATGCAACAACTTGTAAAGCAAAGTAACATTATCGGGGCAAGTACGTGTTGCAGGCGTGGATGCAAGACCGGGTTTATGCGAATATAGCAGGCAACCACTACAGGAGTGCTTCAGACATGATGACAACTGTCTTGCTGTCCCCCTTCGTTTTTGTTTGCCACTGCCAGCAGGAGGCAAGGTGCTAGGCTTGCTGCGCAATTTATGCCAGCGGCTGGGCATAGGTTCTGCTGCGGCTGATGCAGAAGCACTGCAGGCAGCCACTGTCTTCAGCGCACCTGAAGATATCGTCGCCGAAGAAGGGGCCTGGCAAGCTGGCTTTGATGTCGATTCGCGGTTTTACCCGTGGCTGCTCGGTGCTTATGGCAAGCAGGTACAACATGGCTCAGATAAACCACTACTGATTGCACTGGAACGCCTGGTCAGGGCCGACTTTAGCGATGCCCGCCATATCCCGCGCGTACCCAGCGTGCTGCCGCAGTTGTTGAAGAGCCTGCGCAATGAAAATGTCTCTGGTGATGAACTGGCCAGCCATATTGGCAGGGATGTGAGCCTGGTCGCCGAGATCATCTCTGAAGTCAACAGCTCTTATTACAGCCCGGCAGACAAGATCAGCAGCCTCGACAATGCGATACGCCTGCTCGGCATCAACGGCCTGCGCCTGCTGGTGGCGCGCACGGCTTTCCGCCCGCTGATACAACTGCAGTCTGGCCGTATCACTTGCGTGGTTGCACCGCTGATCTGGGAACAGTCAGAAAAATGTGCGCAGGCTTGCCGCCTGTTGGCGCAGGAGCGCGGGCTTGATGGCTTTCATGCCTATCTCGCCGGTCTGGTGCAAAACATCGGCCTGATCATTGCGTTTCGCAGCCTCGATCAGATCATGGTGGCACCGGTCATGCCACTGGCGACGGAATTTCGCCTGCGCTTTTTACACATGGCACATATCCTGTCTTACCGCATCGCCAAGGAATGGGATTTTCCTGATGCCGTCATGCAAGCCCTGAAAGACCAGGTCAGCCATGATGGCCCGTTACAGGATCTGGGCCTGGTGTTGAAGCAGGCGGGCGACATCAGCAAAATAAGATTGCTGGTGAATGCCGCTGTCATCAGTGACGACGATGAAGACCTGCACCTGGCTGCAGACGCAGAAATGCAGCGCTGTTTTACGGCGCTGCATGTACAGGAGAAGGATGAGGCCTAGAGCTTATTTTCCTGGCCCATTTTCAAAACAAAAACTTCCTGAAAATATAGAAAATCTTTGTTTTAAAAACGGGCTGTCGTCAAGAAAAAAACCGCTTGCAGACTCTGGCATCCCGCGCGTTTCTGGCGATTACTATCGCGCAAAAAACACATGCTGATCAGCCCTGGATATTTTTGCGAGCGGCTTTTTGTGCCACTTGCTGACGCTGGAATTTTTCAGCTTCATCCATCGCCAGTTTTTCTTCATCAGTCATTCTTTTGGCGCTGATCAACACAGTTTGCATTGCGTTTTGTGTGGCGTCATACGCCATTTTTTGCTCTTCAGTCATACGTTTTGCAGAGATCGTTACGCTAGCGATATTCATGCTTGCTTCTGCTTTGCCTTGAGTGAAAGCAGCAGTGATTGCCAGTGCGCCTGTCAGCAATGCTGTAGAAAGAATCAGGCCAGATTTAAATGTGTTGTTGATAGTGTTTTTCATTTCGTTTTCCTCTTTGTGGTTGGTTGATGTGTGTACTTTAGAGCTTGCGCTGTCAATCCGCGAGGGGCATGCGACGAAATGCAGGAAACGGAGATTGAAGTGTCAAAAACACCTCTTCAACGTTTTTTTCGCCGGAGAATTTGATGTGGGAAAACGGCAGGCAAGAGGGCTGAATGGCTGGCTCAGGTAAGCTGGACAAGTGCTGGCAATATCCTGCACGACATGCGAAAGCGATGAGAAAGATCAGACCGCAAGTCTGTAGGTACGGGCGGCTGCTCGCCTGTCAATAGATAAGGAATGTCATATTACATCCATGTGAATTGGAAATATGACTTAACAATGACATTCACATTTCATATAACAGACATCTGATCATGTGATTGGATTAACAAGTTTCCAGCCAGTATCATGAACTTGTTTTTAATCAACCAAGGAAATAAACATGATCACCGCTATCGTTTTTGCTCAAATACTGGCAACTATCGTGATGTTGACTGCTGCCCTGACTGACTGAGTCTGATGCTGTCATCAGTAGTAATTAGTAATTGCACACAAGTAGTATCTATACGGGCTGAATTTACAGACCGAATTTATAGCTGAATCAGGTCTGAGGCATACAGTGCCAGATAAGTAAGTTTCTTCACCAGCATATGCGCGACCGTCTGGCGTCGCGCGGCGATGCACAGTAATCATGGCAGGATGCCTGCAGTTGAGGCGTACAATAGCTACTTTTAGCTGCTCCCGCCTTTTCGCACCATGACCATCCTGCTGACCACCCTGAACGCCCGCTATACCCATGCTTCGCTGGGGCTGCGTTATTTGCTTGCAAATATGGGGGAGCTGCAGCCAGTCACGCGGATACAGGAATTTGTCACCGGTGCGCGCAGTACCGATATTGTCGAAAGAATTTTGGCATTACGCCAGCCTGGTGAAAAATTCATCGTCGGCTTTGGTGTGTATATCTGGAACGTCGTTGAAACCACGCAGATCGTCGCTGTGCTAAAACGCGTCGCACCTGATGTCATCGTAATATTAGGCGGCCCCGAGGTGTCGCACGAAACCGGCGACCAGGAAATCATACGCCTGGCTGACTATGTGATTACCGGCTGGGGTGATGTCAGCTTCCCTGCGCTGTGCCAGCAAATCCTGCACGGTCCGCAACCACTGATGAAAGTGCATGCGGGCCTGCAACCAGCTATGGCCGACATACAATTGCCTTACCATCTGTATAGCGACCAGGACATCCGTCACCGCACCCTGTATGTGGAGGCTTCACGCGGCTGCCCCTTTAAATGCGAATTCTGCCTGTCTGCACTCGACAAGACGGCCTGGCCGTTTGACATAGACCAGTTCCTGCAAGAGATGGAAGTGCTGTACCAGCGCGGCGCCCGCCTGTTCAAGTTTGTCGATCGTACGTTCAACCTGAATATCAAAACCAGCTTGAAGATCATGCAGTTCTTTCTCGATAAACTCGAAGCAGCACCGCATGACCCGGTATTCGCCCATTTTGAGGTGGTGCCAGATCATTTGCCAGATGCCTTGAAAGAAGGCATACAAAAATTCCCTGAAGGCAGCCTGCAATTTGAGATAGGCATACAAAGTTTTAATACCGACGTGCAGGCTCTCATCAGCCGCAAACAAAACAATGACAAAGCAGCCGAGAACATACGCTGGCTGTGTGAACATTCGCATGCGCATTTGCATGTGGACTTGATCGCTGGCTTGCCGGGTGAAACCATGCAGAGTTTTGCCGCAGGCTTTAACAAACTGGTGGCCCTGGGCCCGCATGAGATACAGTTCGGCATCTTGAAACGCCTGCGCGGCACACCGATTATCCGCCACACAGAAGCCTACCAGTTGGCTTTTGATCCGCAACCACCTTACACCATCCTGGCGAACAAGGACATTGCCTTTGGTGACATGCAAAGGTTGATACGCTTCGCCCGTTACTGGGACCTGATTGCCAATTCAGGACGCTTCCCTCACAGCCTGCCGCTGATACTGGCAGATGCCGCTTTTGAAAACTTCATGACCTTGTCAGACTGGCTGTTTGCCAATACCGATGCAACGCACCGCATCGCCCTCGACAAGCTGGCCGCACTCGTCAACAAGTGGCTGCTGGAAGTCCATGGCGTAAGCAGCGAAGCAGTGCAAGCTGCGGCTTCGCAGGACTATGCCGGTCTGGCCATGCACAGGCAAGGCAACAAAGCTGACCCATCTGCACCACAAAGACAGACCAGGAAAGAAGCTGCCAGGGAAGTAGTGGCAAAGGCTTTGCCACAAAGGCAGGCACGGCATCTGGCGGCTTGATGCGTAATTCTGCCAAAGCACTACTGGTCAGTACTCGCTGTAGCGGCTAGCGTAATGGATCGGCCAGCTCAAATGCGTCTTCTGTAAGAAGTTCGCCAGAGAAAACACTGACTACTGCCGCATCCAGTCTTTCCTTGCAGGCGTGCAATTCATCATTGCTCAAATCGAGGATGTTGAAAACATCATTCTCATTAAAATGTGCAGCAAATAATCTGTTGACATTTGACTGTAGCCTGACAATTGCGCATGCGACTTGCTTATCTATAGCTGCACTGTCTTTGAATTGATTGGCGGCCAGGATCAGGTCGCGGTGCAGCAAGCAAAACTCTTTCTTGTCCCATATGCCGTACTCGGTGAGCTGCTCATAAAAACTGCCCTCCCAATGCGGATTGCCTGGCAGGTTGCGAGAGATATTTTCAAACATGACTAATGTGGCGTCTTCCCTGTAGTTGGCATTTGTATTCGGCATTTTGCAGGTGCTTGCATGCGCTCATTTGTCACTGATCAGTATACGGCTGATCTCGCCTGATTTTCTGCCCGCCAGTATCGCGGCATTGAGCTTGCGTATCCATTCTTCATACTGCGCACCAGCCGCCGCGAAATGTAATTCATCGACCAGCATGGGCTTGGGCAAAACCTTGAAGGCCTGTTCCAGGGCCTTGTCGCTGCTATTGGATTCTTTGCGCAGTATGCGTATCAATAATTTTTCGATCTCGTCTGTCTGGGCGCGGCGGTCACCGAAGATCATGACATCCATTCTTTTATTAATGAGTTTTTTGAGGCGCGCGCCATGTGAACCTACATCTTCTTCAACCTGGAACAAGACATTGCGCTGGCTGTCAAATTCATCACCGTAGCTGGTGCCGCGTATGACACCGACGGTCTTGCCTTTCAGGTCCAGCATGCTGTTATAGCTAAAGCTGGAATCACTGCGCGTGACCAGCCAGACATAGTTTGCATAGATGGCTTCAGAGAACTGGTAGGTCTGCAAACGTTCACGGTTTTTTGAAAGACCAAAGATAATGCCCTCGCCGTTTTTGGCATTCACCAGCAGGCGTGTCCACGGATAGCGGCGAATTTCAAATTTGATTTGCAGGTGATGCTCAAAATAATTCAGCAACTGCCGGATTTCATCGCGTATCGGAACGATGTCACCAGCTTCATTACGCAACTCACGTATCAGCAAGACTAGTTTGTCCTGCTTTGCTGCTTCTGTCGCTGAACCGGGAGTGGCAATCAACAGGGCCGAGGACAGGAGCAGCAAGCGCACACCCAGCCGCACAGGCTGCCAGAGTCTGCGCATATACTTGCTTGCTACTGTTTTTGCCAGGATGGCCATGTGGCACCTGTTTGCGTTTAATCCGGCATCAGGCGAATTTTTCCAGCAAGGACGCCAGGCGCCGCGTGCTGGCGACAGCTTCTTCCGTCGTCTCGGCCTTTTCTGCATGGGTGACAACCGCACTGGTCAGCAAGGTCACGAAAGAACGGTCGAGTGCCTTGCGGGCGGCGGACATCTGTTGCGCTACTGCCTCGCAATCAGCCGGTACGGCTGCCTTGGCGATGAGTTTTTGCACGCCGCGTAATTGCCCTTCCACCCTGGCCAGACGGTGTAGCAGGTCTTTTTTCTGCTGATCGTTCAAAGCCGTGCCTTGCACTATCTTCAGTGGGGGAGTATCTGCCATGAAAATGCTCCTTCGCGATGTTGATGAAGTCTCTGCGTATTCTTCTTATACTACTACCGAGTATGCTACACCAGTCAGGCTGGCAGCGGGAAACGGATATGCACACGCAGGCCCGGTGCTTCAGATGTGGCTAGTGTATTCAGGCTGGCATCGTCGAGGCTGATCTCGCCGCCATGCAGCTTGACGATGTCATGCACTATGCACAGCCCCAGGCCGGTGCCGCCGGGATTGGCAACCGAGCTGGCAGAGGCGCGGTAAAAGGGTTCGAATACTTTTTCACGCTCGGCCTCTGTGATGCCCGGCCCGGTATCCTGGATATCAATATGCGCCTGACCATCCTGCTGGTATACATGCAGCACGATGCGGCCACCTTCTGGCGTATAGCGTATGGCATTGTCGAGCAGGTTGCTGAGCATTTCATGCAGCAGCAGCGTGTTGCCACGGTAGGGCACAGCCTGATCTGCCTCCAGCGCCAGATCCAGTTGCTTGCGCACGGCTGGCATGGCCAATTCCAGGCAAACCTCTTGCGCGAGCTGGTTGAGCAAGATGTCATCCAGCTCTGCCGCTGCCGCACCATGGCCAGTACGCGCCAGTGTCAGCAGGCGGTTTGCCAGATGGACGGTGGCATCGGTAGTCTGGGCAATGCTGGTGACGATCTGGCGCATGGCGGCTACATCGTTTTCACGCAGCGCCAGCTCGGCCTGGGTCTTCAATACTGTCAATGGCGTGCGCAACTGGTGCGAGGCATCGGCGATGAAGCGTTTTTGCCCGTTGATCAGGGTCTGCAGCCTTTCCATATAGGCATTCATGGCGTTCACCAGCGGGCGTATTTCCTTGTGCACGACATTCGGGTCAAAGCCGGATAAATCAGTCGGCTCACGTGCCTCTACATCAGCGCGCAATTGCATGATGGGGGCCAGTACAAAGCGCAAAGCCACCCAGACCATGAGTGCCACCGCCAGCACCAGTGCGGCCTGGCGTAGCAGTGTATCAATGAGGATTTTGCGCGACAGGCCGCGCCGCGCATCCAGGGTTTCACCGACCTCTATCAGGGCAATACCACGCATCTGGTCGTCATACACAGGCTGGTGCAGGGCAGCGATGCGCACAGGCTGGTCCTGGTAATCGGCATGGAAGAAATGCACGAGGGCAGGGTAGATTTCTGAACGTGGTACATTCTTCGGTAAATCCGGTAAGTCTTCATAGCCAGAAACAAACTCGCCATTGACGCCGGTGACCTTGTAATACAAACGCCCCAGGGTATCGGTTTCAAAACTGTCTAAGGCAACATAGGGCACATTCGCCACCACCTTGCCATCAACGATCTGTACTCTTTCTGCCAGCGCCCTGGCCGACGACAGCAAGGAGCGGTCGTAAGCCAGGTCAGCCGCATCCAGGGCATTGCGGTAAACCGAAAATGCATTCAGGGCTACCAGCAGGACCAGGGGTATCAACAACCAGCGCAAGAACTGGCCGCGCAAACTCCCCAGTCGGTAAGGCCGCTCCATCAGCGTGCTTCCAGCAGATAACCTATGCCACGCAGGGTAACGATGACAACCTTGCCGGTGCTGACGGTATCCAGTTTTTTGCGCAGGCGGTGGATATAGATTTCTATGGCATCGAGATTGGCATCATCATCGAGGGCAAACACTTCATCGAACAGCTTATCCTTGGATACTGCCTGACCAGGGCGGCTGATCAGGGTTTCCAGCACCGCGTATTCACGCGGCGTCAGTGACAGGGGCTGGCCTTCATAATGAAACTGCCGTATGACGGTGTCAAAACTCAAGGCACCACAAGTCAGGGTGACCGCTTCATTACCCTGGGCACGGCGCAACAGGGCTTTGACACGCGCTTCGAGTTCAGCCAGCTCAAAAGGTTTGGGCAGATAATCATCGGCACCGGAATTCAAACCTTGCACCCTGTCATTGAGGCCGCCTCGGGCCGTCAAAATGAGTACTGGCGTCTTGCTGCCACGCGCACGCATGCGCTTCAACACCTCCATGCCATCCATTTTTGGCAAACTAAGGTCCAGGATGACCAGCGCATATTCCTGAGTATGCAGGAGCGCATCGGCATCTGCCCCGTTCATCGCGGTTTCCACGGTCAGGTGGGCATCCCGCAAAGCCTTGGCCAGCCAATGGGACAACTCGATATGGTCTTCAACTAATAGTATGCGCATACACAGCCTGTTTGCTCCGGATACACGCTAGGCTACCAGCCTGACTCAAAGGCGTCACTATTTCTGTAACTATTTCTCACATGAAATCTGTCTGTTTTTCACTTAAGCACATCGCATTCCTGATCAGCTTGACCTAAGATAAATCCATGAGCTTGCCATAAACCAAGAGAGTTTTGTGCATTCAACAACAGGGAGGGTAGAATGAACATGACATCCGTCCTAGCGAGATTGCTACTTTGGCAAAAATTTGTTTTATTGAGCGCCATTGCTCTGGTTTTGGCGGGTATTCCCGCAGTCCTGTACCACCTGGAATCATCCAAGAATCTTGATGCAGCCCTGGCAGAGAAACAGGGCTTGCCTGTCATGACACAGATACTCAAGACCGTGCAGCTGACACAACAGCACCGTGGCCTTTCTGCATTGGTACTGGGCGGTGTCGCCAGTGAAAAAGACAAACGGGATACCAAACAGAAAGAAGCCGATACCTCTTATGCCAGCATGACTGCCATGGTCAAAAGCATCAATGACAAAGCCATCACCGATGCCTGGAAAAAGGCTGAGGCTGACTGGAACACCCTGCGCGAACAAGTCTCGAAAGCCACCATCAGCGTACCTGACAGCTATAAGGCCCATAGTGCGCTGGTACCCAAGCTGCTGCTGGTGAATGACCTGATTGGTGACTACTACGGCCTGAGCCTGGACCCGAATATAGACAGTTACCAGTTGATACAGGCCATGTACTATGTCCAGCCTTACCTGACCGAAGAACTGGGACGCATGCGTGCCAAGGGAGCTGGTCTGCTGGCAAAGAAAGAAGCGACACTGGAAGACAAGATGGTCGTCTCGGACCTGATCGCAAGATCGAATGACCGCACCCTGCAAATGAACAATTCCTTCAACAAGGCGGTGCTCAGCAATCCTGACATAGAGAAAAAACTCGGTGCCGTCATGAAAGAAGCGACCGTACAGGCCATGGATGCGATGAAGCTGGCAACCGAAAAAATCGCCAAGGCCGAGACCCTGGAATTTTCATCCGTCGAATACGTACAGGTGACCACCCGTGCGATAGACACCCAGTTCCAGCTCAATGCTGACGCCAGCAAGGAATTGCACAGCATACTTGACCAGCGCATCAGTGATTTCTACAAGCTCCGGTGGACCATGATTATTTCCATGCTGGCGCTGATCTGCGTGGCTGGCCTGTTTGCCAGGGCGATTGCACGCTCGGTCAGTGTGCCGCTGGAACATGCGATAGAAATCGCCCAGCATATCGCCAGCGGTGACTTACGTTTCCCGGCCGATGTCAGCGGCCAGAATGAAACCGGACGCCTGCTGCAGGCACTGGAGGATATGCGCGTGAGCCTGATAGGCATAGTCGGCGATGTCAGGGACAGCATAGAAAACATCAATAATGGTACGCACGATATCGCCAAGGGTAATGTGGATTTGTCAGCCCGTACGGAAACCCAGGCATCCAGCCTCGAAGAAACCGCTTCATCGATGGAACAGATGACAGGTACCGTCAAACAGAATTCCGATAGCGCCAGGCAGGCCAACCAGCTCGTCAATGATGCCAGCAAGGCCGCCACTGATGGCGGTGGCATCGTCAGCCAGGTCATTCATACTATGGAAGCCATCAATGACAGCTCGCGCAAGATTTCAGAGATTATCGGTGTCATTGACGGCATCGCCTTCCAGACCAATATCCTGGCCCTGAACGCCGCCGTCGAAGCCGCCCGTGCCGGTGAACAGGGCCGTGGCTTTGCCGTCGTCGCTGCCGAAGTCCGCAACCTGGCCCAGCGCAGCGCTCTCGCCGCCCGCGAAATCAAGGACCTGATAGGCAGCAGCGTGGAACAGGTCGATGCCGGTAATGAGCTGGCAAGTCACGCAGGCAAGGCCATGAACGACATCGTCGCCAGCGTCAAACGCATCACCGGCATCATGTCAGAAATCGTCACCGCCACGGCAGAGCAAAGCACAGGCATAGAACAAATCGACCACGCGATCACCCAGATGGATGAAATGACCCAGCAAAACGCTGCGCTGGTAGAACAGGCCGCTGCCGCTGCCGAAGGCTTGCAGGAGCAATCGCAGGCACTGGTGCAGACGGTGAGTGTGTTTAAGTTGTAGGAAAGCGGTACTTTGCAAGTAACCAAGGGACGCGCAAGCGTCCCTTTTTAACATGTTGAACAACTGCACATAAGCAAATATGCGTAAAGCTTGTATTGACGTTGCTTTTGAACTTTGCAGTTCCCATGTGTCGACGCCGTTTGTGCGGTACAGAAAATGGAAAAAGAGGGGCCGCTGTTTGAGGTGTAGCAGGGGTTTCGGACAGCATGCTGTCCGCCTGCGTAACGGCATGCGCTTGCAAGCGCATGTTCCTTAGGGCAAGGCCGCAGGCGAGTTCCGGACCTTCCCATTTTTTGTACCGCACAAACGGGAACCCCCTTCAGGGGGGCGACGACGCCTGGGTCGCCTTCTTTTGCTTCCTTTTCTTGGCGAGACAAGAAAAGGGAGTAGCTGCCGGTCTACCACCGGCCTGCATTCGTAAATTACGTATGAAAGTATTTAAAAATATAAATGTAATACGTTGCATGGCATGCTAAGAACGCCGCTGGATTCCTGCCAAAAGCATGCAGGAATGACGTTAACAAGAATGCCCCTTATATACGCACATACATTCAAATAGCCAAACATCACAAATCTCCCAAAAGCCCAAGCATTGCAAGCAAACTGAAAGCTCCCCGGTTCTATGCTCCCTTACAAAAAAAATTCCGGAGACTACCATCATGATGCCCTTACGCCTCAGTTTCTTCCTGCTCGCCTGTTTGATCTGCCCCACCCTCGCCAGTGCAGACGGTAAAATCGTCATCGGCCAGTCGGTAGAATTATCCGGCCAGGCCACCGGAAAAGAGAACCGCGAAGGGGCGCAACTGTATTTTGATGCGCTAAACCGCCAGGGTGGCATTCATGGAAAAAGCATAGAATTCATCAGCTATGACGACAAACGCGATCCAGCGCTGACCAAAGAAAATACCCTGAAACTCATCAATGAAGACCATGCGATTGCCCTGTTTGGCTACCGCAGCACGCCGACCATAGAAGCCATACTGCCGCTGCTGGAAAAGCATGCGATACCGCTGATTGCGCCTTTCTCCGGTGCGCAAAGCCTGCACCAGCCGCTGCATGCCCAGGTATTCAACCTGCGTGCCAGCTATCAGGATGAGGCTGCCAGGATGGTGGCTTCGCTGGCGGAACTCAAGCTCAGCAAACTGGCCATCCTGCACCAGGATGACAGCTTTGGTAAAGATGGCCTGAACGGTTTTGTCAGCAACCTGGAAAAACGCAGCATGCGTGCCGCCGTCATCGCCAAATATGACAGGAAAGAAATGAAAGTCGATGCTGCCGTTGCCAGTATCGCGGCCGCATCGCCGCAGGCAGTATTAATGGCCTGTACCCCAGCCGCCTGCGCCGACTTCATACGGCAAATGCAGAAACTGGGGCAAAGACCGCAATTTTTGATGCTGTCGAACGTCAATTCTGATGATTTCTTCAAATCCCTGGGGGCAGAAGGACGTGGCATAGGCGTCATGCAGGTTATGCCTTATCCGCGTGACATAGGTATACCTGTGGTCAGGGAACTGCAAAAAGTACTGAAATCGGTCAAAAATCCTCCGCCTTTGTCCTATGCTGTACTGGAGGGTTATGTTGCTGCAAAATTAATGGCAGAAGCCTTGCGCCGGGCTGGCAATAATCCAGATTCCAAAAAGCTGCTGCAGGCGCTGGAGAGCATGCGCAATGTCGATCTGGGCGGGGTAGAAGTCAGCTATGGTCCCAAGGACCATGATGGCTCACATTTTGTAGAGCTGACCATTGTTGGTAAAAATGGCATCATATTAAGATAAGCTATACCAGTATTTCGTGAAAGCCTACTGAAAGTTTCACTTCGGTATGATCCATGTAACCCTTAGCCTATGGTCTTAACATGCATATCCGGCCTGCCCAACTGACTTTCCTGCTCTGCAGCCTGCTCGCCAGCCTGCAGGCGTTTGCCGCCAGGCCGGAAGCAGCAGAAAAGCATGAAGCAGCCACCTGCATAGTCCCGGCCAAACCCGGTGGAGGCATGGACCTGACCTGCAAGCTGGCACAGCAGGCAACCGTGAGCCAGCCCATGCAGATCAATTACCTGCCTGGCGGCGTCGGCGCGATTGCCTGGACCACCATCATTACCCAAAGAAAAGCCGAGGCAAATACCCTGGTTGCCTATTCCGGCGGCTCGCTGCTGAACCTGGCAGAAGGCAAGTTTGGCAAATCCGATGCCAGCCATGTACGCTGGGTCGCAGCCATCGGTACTGATTACGGCATGATCGCGGTGCGCAAGGATTCACCCTACAAGAACCTGCGCGAACTAATGGATGCGATCAAGAGCAAGCCCGCGAATATCGCCATCGGTGCTGGTGGTACTGTTGGCAGCCAGGACTGGCTGAAAATGGCCCAGGTCGGCAAACAGGCAGGCATAGACCCCAAGAGCATGCGCCTGGTGGCCTTTGAAGGCGGTGGCGAATCTTTCACCGCCCTGCTGGCAGACCATGTACAGGCAGTGTCCGGTGATGCATCAGAAGCCAGCCTGCATGCGCGGGATGACAAGATACGTGTGCTGGCTGTGCTGTCCGATGCCCGCCTGCCCGGCCCTTTGGCGAATGTGCCTACCGCGCGCGAACAGGGTTTCGATGTGACCTGGCCCATCATACGCGGCGTCTATATGGGCCCGCAGGTCAGTGACAAGGATTATCAAAAGTGGGTCAATTACTTCCAGCAAGCCATGAATACCCCAGCCTTTGATGAACAAAGAAAAATCCACGGCCTGTTTCCCTTTGCCATGACAGGCAAGGAACTGACCGATTACATACAGAAAGCCGTCAATAATTACCGTCTGCAGGCAAAAGAATTTGGCATGGTGCGTTAGTGCCCTGTCATGAGTAAACCGTATAAATCCTATAACCCTCATCACTTGGTACTAGAGTACAAACAATAACAGGAGAAGACAAATGCAAACAAAAAGAATTTTCGTCAAGAGCATGCTGGCACTGGCAACTGGCAGCGTCATGCTGATGGCCCAGGATTCGGTCCAAGCGCAGGCACCAGCCGGTTACCCCGCTGACTACAGCAAGATCATCGACGGTGCCAAGAAAGAAGGCAAACTGGTCATCTATAGCGCGACCGACACCAAGGCCGTGGAACCGCTGATCAAGGATTTCCGCAGCATGTACCCGGACGTGCAGGTTGAATACAATGACATGAATTCCACCGAAGTGTATAACCGCTATATCTCGGAAATGGCTGCTGGTGGCAATAGCGCCGACCTGATGTGGTCATCTGCCATGGATTTGCAGACCAAGCTGGTATCTGACGGTTATGGCCTGCAATATGCATCACCAGAAATCAGCGGCATACCACAATGGGCGATCTGGAACAATTCCGCTTACGGCACAACTTTTGAACCAGCGGTCTTCGTCTATAACAAGCGCCTGGTAACAGCAGATGAAGTACCAAAAACCCATGCCGAATTTGCCAAGCTCATTAACAGCAAACTGGATAAATTCAAGAACAAGGTCACCACTTACGACATAGAAAAATCCGGCGTAGGCTTCATGTTCATCACCCAGGACAGCCGTGAGAACAAGGAGTTCTGGGACCTGGCGAAAGCCTTTGGCAATGCCAGCGTGCGTGTACAGTCTTCTACCGGCACCATGCTGGAACGCCTGTCTTCCGGCGAGAACCTGCTCGGTTATAACATCCTCGGCTCTTACGCCCTGGTACGTGCTGCCAAGGACCCGTCGATAGGCGTGCAAATCCCTAAAGATTACACCCTGGTTCTGTCACGCGTGATGTTCATCAGCAAGGCAGCCAAACACCCGAATGCGGCCAAGCTGTGGCTGGATTACACCCTGTCCAAACGCGGCCAGACCATGATTGCGAATGAAGCCAAGCTGTATGCCATACGTGCCGACGTCAAGGGTGAAACCACTTATTCCGATCTGGCAAAACTCATCGGTATCGGCCTCAAACCTTTGCCAGTCAACCCGATGTTGTTGCAATATCTTGATCAAAACAAACGCCTCGCTTTCCTGAAACAATGGAAAGAAACTGCAGGTAAAAAATAAGCATGATGCGGTAGCCGGGGCTGATTGCCCGGGCTGCCGCTTTTTCCCCGGTGGGACTTTTCTCCACCCTGACCGCATTTCAATATTTTAATGGGCCTGGCATGAGCACCTTGAGTCTTCCTGCGCGCGGCAAATTGTCACAATTCAACTGGCCACGCTATCTGGTTGTGATACTGACGCTGCTGGCGATTTTTACGCCGCTATCACTGATACTGTTCCAGAGTTTTCTGAACGCTCCCTTCTTTTCTCCGGTAAAAGAACTGGGACTGGATTCGTATCGCTTTATTTTTGACGACCCTGACTTCCGTCAGGCTTTCTGGAATGGCCTTATCCTCGCCTCCGGTCTCGCTGGCATCGCCGTTCCTCTCGGTGGCTTGCTGGCATTTCTGATGATACGCACTGACTTGCCAGGCCGTAGCTGGATAGAGCCGATGCTGCTGGTGCCTATCTTTGTCTCACCCATGGTCATGGGCTTTGGCTATGTCGTGGCTATGGGGCCAGTCGGCTTTTATACCCTGTGGGTCAAGCAATTGACAGGAGTTGAACCCTGGAATATTTATTCCTTCTTCAGCATCGTCCTGATCGCTGGCCTGACTCACGTGCCACACGTATATCTGTATTCATCTGCTGCGCTGAAGAGCCTGGGCTCGGATGTGGAAGAAGCGGCGCGTGTCGCAGGTGCATCACCTTTCCAGGTAGCCATGCATGTGTCCCTGCCGATGATCATGCCTGCGCTGGCCTTTGCTGCCGTGCTGGTGTTCTTCCTTGGTTTTGAAGTATTCGGCCTGGTGCTGGTGCTCGGTGATCCTGAAGGCCATCTGGTGCTGGCGACTTATTTGTACAAGCTGACTAATAAACTGGGCACACCCTCGTATCACCTGATGGCGGCAGCGGCTGTCTGCCTGGTGGCGGTGACCATGCCGCTGGTGATGGTGCAGCGCTGGTTGTTGAAGTCAGCAAATAAATATGTATCGATCAAGGGCAAGGGCTCGCGCCAAAAACCGCTGCCGCTGGGTAAATGGAAATGGCTGGCCTTTGCTGTATTGGCTGCCTGGCTGATCTTTACTATCGTGCTGCCCTTGTCCGGCATCGTCCTGCGTGCCTTTGTCTCTTACTGGGGGGAAGGTGTCAAACTGGCTGACGTGATCACGCTGCAGCATTTCAGGGACATCCTGGAGCAGCCTTCGCTGATGCGCGGTATCTTCAATACTGTGCTGATCGGCATTATCGGTGGTGCGCTGGCCGTGATCTGCTATGCCGGTATCGCCCTGGCCATGCACCGCAAACCGGACGGCATTACCCGTCTACTCGATTACAGCGTGCTGGTACCACGCGCAGTCCCCGGTCTGCTGGCTGGTCTTTCTTTCCTGTGGGTGTTCCTGTTCGTGCCCAGCTGGCTCGAAGGTGGTCTTAAGGGATTCGATAATGCCTTCTGCGTCTGGCTCATAGAAAATGTCATCCCGCAAATGCGCGCTCTGCGTTCGACCATCTTCTCGGTATGGATAGCCTATTCCGTCGTATGGATGGCCTATGGCTTGCGCTTGATTTCCACCGCTTTGCTGCAAGTTGGCCCTGAACTCGAAGAAGCGGCGCGTGCTGTTGGTGCCAGCCGTGGCCAGGTCACACGGGACGTAACCCTGCCCCTCGTCAAGTTTGGTTTGCTCGGTGCCTGGCTCATGGTCTTCCTGATTTTTGAGCGTGAATATTCAACTGGCGTGTATCTGCTGTCACCGGGTACTGAGGTCATAGGTGCGCTTATCGTTTCGTTGTGGGCGGGTGGTTCTGTCGATCTGGTGGCGGCGTTGTCCTTCATCAATATCACCCTGGTTGCCATAGGTCTGGGTCTGGCCCTGCGCTTTGGCGTGAAACTGAGTCACTGAGCCAGCCACTAAACCAGCCATTGATAGCGCGGCAAGAACAAAAACATTACATAGCCCTAAAAAATTATACGAGAGCACACTATGTCTGAATTAAGCGTAAAAGATCTGACCCTGGAATACGGTTCCGGTGCGACTGCCAACCCCATCCTCAAAGGGGTGTCGATGAATTTGCAGCGTGGCGAAGTGGTCGCCCTGCTGGGCCCTTCGGGTAGCGGCAAAACCACACTGCTGCGCGCCGTAGCTGGGCTGGAATCACCGAAGACCGGCACCATCACCCTGGGTGAACGCGCCATTTTTGATGGCAGCAAAGGCCTGGAAGTACCTGCAGAACAGCGCAACCTGGGTCTGGTATTCCAGTCCTATGCCCTGTGGCCACACAAGACCGTATTCGACAATGTCGCCTACGGCCTGAAGTTGCGCAAGCTGGGCAGCAGCGAAATCAGTGACAAGGTCAAGGATGTATTGGGCCAGTTGGGGCTGGGTCATCTGGGTGAGCGTTTCCCGCATCAACTGTCAGGTGGCCAGCAACAGCGCGTGGCGATTGCGCGGGCACTGGTATATAACCCGCCGGTCATCCTGCTGGATGAACCGCTGTCCAATCTCGATGCCAAGCTGCGTGAAGAAGCACGTGCCTTCTTGCGTGAACTGATCGTCAGGTTGAATCTGTCGGCTCTGATGGTCACGCATGACCAGGGTGAGGCGATGGCAATCTCTGACCGTATCCTGTTATTGAACAACGGTGTCATAGAACAGCAGGGCACACCACAAAGCATGTATGAAACGCCGGACACCTTGTTCACAGCTGAATTCATGGGCAGCAATAACAAGCTCAAAGGCAAGGTAGTCCAGCGCAATGGCGACACCGCAACCATCAGTGTCAATGGCGCGCAATTGAAAGCGACTGTGCGTGGCAAGAATGTCGGTGAAGAAGCGACTGCCATCATCCGTCTGGAAAAAGTCAAGATCACTGACAGCCAGAGCGACAACGCCATCAAACTGCCGCTGACGACCTGCATGTATCTTGGTGACCGCTGGGAATGCCTGTTCGGTCACGCCGAAGATGGCTTGCGTGCATACTCTCCATTCAAGCTGAATCCGGGTGAGTATTATTTGCAACTTGATGCCGACAAGCTCTGGCTGTATTAAAAACCGTTCATAGCCGAAGACAGCCCCGCATTGGACAACAATGTGGGGCTTTTTTGCATTCAAGGCAGGAATTTTGCTCCAGGCTGTATACTGAAGCCTTATTTCATCTTATTTGCCTCGCATGCCCTCAAGATGTTTAATTTCCGCAACTGCCTGCTGACAGTTTTTGCCATGCTGGCTTATCCCTGGCAAGTGGCCGGAGCAGCCGCGCCTGCCGCTGACCTGACATCACCCCACGGGCAAGACATCTGGTTCTGGCTGACCCTGACCCTGGTGGCACTGGCTATCATTACTGCGGCTTATACCTGGCACGTGCGCGCTCTGAAACGGCAGAAGCGGGCACTGGAAACTGAAATCAGGCTCAGGACTGCGGAAATACAGGCGCAAAAAGAAGAACTCGAAAAAATCAACCAGACCTTGCTGAAAGTGAATAAACGGCAAGAAGCGCAACAAAGCGAACTGACACGCTTTCTGGCCGTTGCCAGCCATGATCTGCGCCAGCCCATGCATGCGCTGAATCTCTATCTCGGTGCACTGTTCAGTTTTGAACTGCCAGCCGCTGTGCGCCCTGTCGTGAACAATCTCAGAAACTGCGCACGTACCATGGATGACATGTTTGCAAATCTGCTCGACCTGTCACGCCTGGATGCGCAAATCGTCGAACCGCAATTGCAGGAATTTGCGATTGCCGAAGTGCTGGGAAAACTCGATGTGGAATTCACACCCCAGGCAATCGCCAAGGGTCTGCATTTTGAAATCCACCACAGCATGGCCATCGTCAATAGCGACGCCGACCTGGTCGAACAGATACTGCGCAACCTGATTGCCAATGCCCTGCGTTACACCCCAAAAGGCCAGGTCGTGGTCAAGTGCCTGGAGTTTGACCAGCAGTTGCATATCGCCGTGGAAGATACCGGCATAGGTATTTCGAAACATGACCAGGAAACCATCTTTGAAGAATTTTTCCAGGTAGGGTCAGCATCTGAATCCCGACACAGCACCGCAGGCATGGGGCTGGGCCTGGCCATCGTACAAAGACTGGTGCGACTTTTAAACATCCCCATCAAATTGCAATCACAGCCTGGCCAGGGCTCGACATTTGCAATCAGTCTGCCCCTGGCTGCCAGCCAGGATGTAACAGACAAACATGGCCGCAGCAAGGCCAGCAACAGCGCCTCCCTGCTGCAAGCCCTGATTGTCGTCATCGATGATGACGAGAGCATATTAACGGCCATGCGTGCCTTGCTGGAACTCTGGGACGCCCGCGTCATTACCGCCACGTCCGGCAAAGAGGCGATGGCACTGTGCAGTGAAGAAATCAAGATTCCTGATTTGCTGATCTGTGATTACCGCCTCGGTTCCAATGAAAACGGCATAGACCTGGTTGCCAAGCTGCGTGAAGAATTCAATCTGCAGATACCCGCCATACTCATCACCGGCAATATCTCTCCACAGTTGTCAGAAGCTGCCAAGACGGCAGCGCTGACCTTGATGCACAAACCCATACAGGCAGAAAACCTGCATCTGAACCTCAAACAATTACTGAGCGAGACGAAAGAGTAAGAATAATTAATAAGATAGGGATGCAAAGAATTTACATGCTGTTTACGATTTTCACCCTCATTTTTTAGAGAATCTTTACGCCGTGGCTGCTAATCTTGTTTTGTGTCAAACAACACGAGATTACGATGAATCATCATCCCGGCCACAGCTCTGAAAATTATTCAGACGTATTAAAGTCCTGCAAACGCGAGAAATTTTTATTTGAAAATCATCGTCAACGCAAAAGCGCCTATGCGCTACAGCAACCCCTGGTTATCTATAAGACGCCAGCGAAATTAGTACAAAATGATTTCGTCATGCGCGTCAAACCGATAGACCATGCGAGTAAAATGAAGGTATGGCTGTGTCTGAGTAAGTCCTCAGTCGATACTGTCATCAGTCACATCATGCGCGCCTTGCCGCAAGCTGAATTCGGGAAAATCACACCACTGCTGGCGGTCTGATTTACAACACCACATTCACTCCCATTTTTAAAGAGAGATCACACTATGTCTATCTATGAAGGCATCTGGGTTCCGCTTGTCACGCCATTTAAGAATGGCAAACCTGAGCTCGATAAAATACAGCAACTTGCTACGCAATTGATGGCAGCAGGCATACATGGCCTGGTGGTCTGTGGCACGACTGGGGAAGCGGCGATACTGACTGAGCATGAGCAAAAACAGTTGCTGGCTGCCGTGCTGGAAGTGACGAAAAATTCTTGTCCTGTACTGATGGGTATCAGCGGTAGCGATACACGTTCGCTGGCAGAAAAAGTACAAGCTTATGATGACCAGCATCTGCAAGGTTTTCTGGTCAGCGCACCATCTTATCTGCGTCCTTCACAAGAAGGTGTGCGCCTGCATTTAGAGACTATCGCCAGGGCGACTGAGAAAGATATCGTCCTGTATAACGTGCCAGCCAGAACCGGCGTCAATATAGACCTGAGCACCGTCATTGCACTGGAAAAGCAAAAGAATATCGTCGCTATCAAAGAGAGCAGTGGCAATCTGACGCAAATGATGGGTCTGGTAAATTGCAGCCACCTGAAGGTTTTATGCGGTGATGATGCCATGTTGATGGATACCTTGAGCATGGGTGGCCAGGGTGCTATTTCTGCGGCGGCGCATGTGCGGCCTGATCTGTTCGTGCAATTGTATGAACTCATGCGCGCCGATTATTTTCCTGAAGCACAGGCTCTGTTTGCCGAAATGCAAAATCTCGTACGCCTGCTGTTTTCTGAATCCAATCCGGCACCCGTCAAGGCAGCCCTGGCAATGCAGGGTCTGATACAGGAAGAAATGCGCCTGCCCATGACAGCCATGTCGCTTGCAGGGAAAATCAAACTCGCACAAGAGCTGGAGAGACTGGCAGACTTGCCCCTGCCTGTCAAAGCCAGGAGCTTGCCTGCTCCTGTCATCCACAATGTCCGTACCCTGCGCATGGTGCGCTGAATACTCTCATCAATATACAACATGATCATCACCATTGCACATGGCGCGGGAGATTGCGCCAAATCCATCGTGGCCGACAATCTCGCTACCTTGCGTACACTATCAGGCAGCAAACTTATCTTGCTCGATAACGATGCCCGTCATTCATCACTGGACTGGAGCCGCGCCCGCCGCCGCAGTATGGATTGCACACCAGTCACGGTACGCAGGGTCAGCGGCAAGGGCATGCAGGCAGAACTGGAAAACCTCGGTTTTCATTACCAGGATATCGTCATCGATGCAGAAGCACGCGACTGCATGGGCAGCCGCAGCGCCCTGCAAGCGGCTCATGTCACGATACTGGTGATTGACCTTGATCAACTCGCGCAATTACAAGAGCAGGAACTGAGTATGCGCATACAGTTTGCACAGGCAGAAAACCCGCGCATGCGCACCCTGGTCGTCATGAGTTGCAGTGACGTACAGGCTACCGCCGATAAAGTGAACAGGGTAAAGGATTTTGTCAGCAAGCTGGACGCTGCTGAGTTATTTCCCTATCCCTTATTCTGCGGTGGCAGTTTCCATCAGGCCTATCAGCATGGCTTGTCAGTCTGTGAATACCCTGCTGCCCATCCCATGACGATCAAGGCCATGCAGGCATTATCCAGCGAGGTTTTTGCCAATCACTGAGATATATACCGCACGTAATGAAACGCCTGCTTATTGCGCTGGCTGCATACAGCAGCATGACTTTGTCTGGCTTTGCAGTGCTTGCCTATTTACAGATACAAGACCTGAGATTACAGATAATTGCTGGATTGATACTGCTCGCAACTGCTATCTGCATCTTCATGGGGATCAAGCAAAAGAATAAAGAAACTGAGCAGGGTTTTGGCATCTCAATTTGCTTGGTGGCCACAGCATCTCTGTCTTCAATCGCAATGTATCAAACGAATACCGAGAGCTGGTTGATAGAAGCTATGCTGATGCTTGTCTTTACCAGTTTCATACAGATAGTGGTGGCACTCCCGGGTCAGCAGCGACCCCGTCAAAACAATTACGCGCTGCTACTCATCAGTTTTCAAAAATTATTGGCCCTGATAATAATCATGCTGGCAACACAGGAACTGCTGACTGGCATGCATGTGCATTTTTCTTCAGGAGTGCACTTGCCATGATAGTCGCAATAGTGACTGCAGACTTTGCAGCAGCAACTTCTAGCACTGCAACCAGGCTGGCTGAACGCCGGGCACATTCAGGCAGGAACGTCTTGCTGCTCAAACAAAATTGCGAGAGAAAGCAGGCGAACCAATACCGGAATGAAGCTGAAAATATTGCCTGGTCACGCCTGGAGATAAAAGCGGGTGCCATATCCAGTTTACTTTCCACCGATGCCATGACCAAAGAGCTGGTGTCTGAACATACAGATTTTCACGATATTGTGATGGATATTCCGAAACCATTTTATGCAAATGCAGCCACTGCTTTATCTTGCTGTGATTTGCTGATATGCCATACAGAACTGGAGACATGGGATAAAGAAAAACAGGCGAAACTCTATAAATGCATCAGATTGGCACGCAGTAAAAATAAGGATTTACCAGTGCTGATCACAATAGATAGAATCGCTTGTATGCAGAGCCAGAAATTTGTCAGCCAGTTGTCGCAGCAACTTTCGCATATCAAATTTATTTACCTCGATGCAGCAAATGATATGCCGATGACACAGCTTTACAGGGCAATCTATTTGCCGTGATTGCCTTGTTCCATATTCAAAAATAAACCTAGTAAAAAAAGAGATCTGAGTTTTGTAGGGTGCGCCATGCGTACCCTACGATGCTAATCAGGACTTATTCAGAATGTCTTGCTAACCGTGACGACCAGTGCTGTCTTGCCCAGGAACTTGCCATTGGCTGGCGATGCATAAGCCACTTCACCGGCATTGGTGCCGATGACGGCCACAGCACCTGTAACGATACCAAAGTCTTTTGTCAGACCCAGCTTCCAGTCTGTATAACTGTAAGCGCCATTGTTCTTGACTTGCTGGTGACCGGCATGCAGGTTCAGTGTCAGGCCAGCGGCCATTTCCACATTCGCGCCCAGGTCCAGGTAACCACTGTTTTTACTGTCAGCAAAACCGAACAGGTTGGTGACAGAGTGTGAATATTTGGCATAGGCCGGGCCGTAGGAAAGCTGGCCATAAATCTCTGTAGTGTTGGCGCTCACAGCCAGGCCATTCGACGGATAAACGTAGCTGAGTACGCCAACATCATAACTGATGTCCTTGCTGAGCTCGCCACGCTTGCCTGCGTACAGATCAATTTCCACATCGCCACCACCACCGGCATCCTTGGTCCATTTGATGGTGGATGCCCAGGTGCCAGCGTAAAAGCCGCTGGGGTTATGGGTATAGTCAGCCCCACCCTGCAATGCAGCTTGCAGACGTGTTTGCGAAATGCCGCGATAACGATAGTCAGAAGTCACTGCTGCATTGAAGCTGACTTCATGTTCAGGTTTGGCATCTTCTGCGCTGGCGTATGTGGCAAAAAAGACAGTGCTGATGGCTGCTGCCATGATGAGTTTTTTCATTTGAGTCCTCTCAAAAAAGTATTTGCAAAATTTAAGGATGCAAAAGTCCCACCGGCGAGCCAGGAAGCTGCCGGTTATTCATATTGCTACGTGGTTTTAAGTTGGGAGCAAGAGGCGGTAGCCTATCGCTGTTTCCGTCAAGAGATAACGCGGCTGTGCCGGGTCATCTTCGAGTTTCTGTCGCAAATGCCCCATGTAGATGCGCAGGTAATGGCCGCTTTCGGAGTGGCTGGGGCCCCAGACTTCACGCAGTAATTGCGGGTTGGTGACGACCCTGCCAACATTGGTGACCAGCACCATCAGCAGCCGGAATTCTGTCGGTGTCAGCTTCACCATCGCCCCGGCCTTGGTCACCAGGCGGGCTTTCATATCGACCTTGACATCACCGAACTGGACTATGCCATCCAGATTGACACCAGGCTGGCGCTGACGCCGGAAGGTCGCGCGTACGCGTGCCAGCAATTCGCCGACACCAAAAGGCTTGCTGAGGTAATCATCTGCTCCGGCATCCAGCGCCCTGATCTTGTCCTGTTCACTGACGCGGGCAGACAAGACGATGATGGGTACGTTAGACCATTTGCGTACATCGAGGATGAAATCGATGCCGTCGCCATCTGGCAGACCCAGGTCAAGGATGATGAGGTCAGGCTGGCGTGTACCGGCATCGACGAGACCACGTTGCAAGTTGACTGATTCATGGACTTGCCATTGCTCTTCTTCAAGCGCATTGCGCACGAAGCGGCGTATCTGTGGTTCATCTTCAACCAGCAAGGCGACTGGTGTTGTTTGAGTAGCAGTAGTCATCGTGTGCTTATTCTTCAAGATCAGGCATCGCCGGTGGCGTGCCTAAAGGCAGGGTAAATACAAAGCAGGCTCCACCATTGGGCGACTGCGCTGCATGCATGCTGCCCTTGTGGGCCGTGATAATGGCACGGCAAATTGCCAGCCCCAGGCCAACGCCGGGCAGGGCAGATTCACGTTCACCCCGGGTAAATTTTTCAAATATGGCTTCTTCACGCCCGGCTGGCAAACCCGGCCCATTGTCGTAGACCTTGGCTTCCAGCATGCTGCCATTGAGTTCTGCCGAGATCGTGATGAGTGAATTTTCTGGCGTGTATTTGCAGGCATTTTCCAGCAGGTTGCACAGCACCCGCTCTATCAGTACGGCATCAAAATTGATGAGAGGCAAAGCAGCTTCCAGCCTGGTTTCCACTTGATGTGTTTGCAGTTGCGCGCTGCAGATGCGCAGGGAAGTGCCGACCACTTCTTCAAAAGTTTGCCATTGGAGATTCAGTTTGACTTCACCACTTTCTATCCTCGCCATGTCGAGCAGGTTGGTCACCAGGGCAGACAGGCGCAGGGTCTCGTCACGCAGGGCCTGCGCCATGTGCAGTTGCGCATCTGCCAGTGCGGGTCTGGACATAGCCAGGGATTCCGAGATGCCTACCAGCGAAGTCAGCGGCGTGCGCAAGTCATGTGACAGCGCAGCCAGCAGGGAGTTACGCAGGCGTTCAGATTCCATGTGGATCAGGGCATCTTGTGCGACTTCGATATAGTGCACACGCTCCAATGCTATCGCTGCCAGGGCGGCAAAGGTATCGAGTTGCTGCCTTTGCTCAGGGATCATGATCCAGCGCTTGCTCTCTGGCTGTATCGCCAGCAAGCCACGGGTGCGCATGGGTGCCACCAGCGGCAGGTAAAAGAAGTTACTGGCGGGCAGGGTATCGGTGCCTATGCCTGCGGCTTCTACCTTGTCGAAAGCCCATTGCGCAATGCCCATGTCCAGGCCGCTTACTGCAGCGGCAGGTGGTTGCAAACGGCCGTTATCATCCGGTAATAACAGGGTTGCCTGGGCGCGGAAAGCCCTTTGTATGATGAGCTGAGTGGTTTCTGAAATCTGTTCGGCCAATAAAACACCGGATAAGTCACGGGCGAATTCATACAAGGCACGCGCCCGCGATTCCCTGTGCGATGCCACCCTGGCCTGATACCGCAGATCAGCAGTCAGATGACCGGTGATCAGCCCCACCAAAAGCATGACGGCAAAGGTCAGCAAATACTGCAAATCGCTGACCGCAAACGAAAAACGCGGTGGTACAAAGAAGAAATCGAATACGGCAATACCAACGATGGTAGATAGCACCGAAGGGCCGCGCCCAAATTTGACCGCCACCAGCACCACCGTCAATAAAAACAGCATGGCAATATTGACGAGATTGAATATCTCAAAGAGAGGTGTAGCTATCAGGCCGGTGGCTATACTGGCCAGTAGCGCATAAAAATATCGCCAATGCCGTGCTGGTACTCGTGGACTGGGCAAGTCAGCTGTGCCATCAGACGCGTTTTTTCTATTCTCATTCTCTGCAGCACCGGAGCGGCTTTGTCCAACCTCGATCACGTCCAGATCAGGTGCATAGCTCCCTATGTCTTTCAGATGTGTCGTTTGATACCAGGCAAGTCGCCATTTGCTTGCCTTACTCCGCCCCAGCACCACGCGCGAAAAATTATGGCTGTGCGCATAATCAACTATCGCCAGCGCAATATCCTTACCAGTCAGCACAGCCGTGGTTGCACCCAGGTCTTGCGCCAGCTTCAGGGTTTTTAAAATGCGTTCGCGCTGCGCCGATGGCAGCCTTTGCAATTGCGGCGTCTCTACATACACGGCATGCCATTCAGAATTCATCTGGCTGGCCAGGCGGGCAGCGCTGCGTACCAGGTGGTCGGCATCACCATGTGGGCCTATGCAGGCCAGCAGGGCGGCATCAGTCTTCCAGATCGTGCCTATGGACTTTTCTATGCGATAGGCCTGTACATCATCTTCGACCCTGTCGGCGGTGCGGCGCAGGGCCAGTTCGCGCAAAGCGATCAGATTACCTTTGCGGAAAAAATTCTTGGCAGCCCGTTCTGCCTGCTGTACTTTATAAACCCGGCCAGATTTGAGCCTGGCCAGCAATTCGTCAGCCGGAATATCCACCAGCACAACTTCATCAGCCTCATCAAACACCTTGTCTGGCAGGGTTTCATTGACGCGTATGCCGGTAATGCCACCAACTACGTCATTCAGGCTTTCCAGATGTTGGACATTGACGGTAGTGTAAACATCGATACCGGCACTCAGCAATTCATCGACGTCTTGCCAGCGCTTGGGGTGGCGTGAACCGGCAGCATTGGAATGCGCCAGTTCATCCATCAGTATCAAGGGTGGATGGCGCTCCAGCGCTGTGTCTATGTCGAATTCACTGAGGGTCTTGTCGCGGTAAGCAATGGCCTTGGGTGGCAAGACTTCGAGACCATCGACCAGGGCGGCGGTTTCATCACGGCCATGGGTTTCTATAACGCCAACTAACACTTGCTGGCCTTCGGCCACCAGCTTGCGTGCGGCAGTCAGCATGGCGTAGGTCTTGCCTACGCCAGCGGATGCACCAAAATAGATACGCAGCTTGCCACGCGTGGCCCGGCGTTCTTGCTCCTGCACATGGGCAAGCAAGACATCAGGGTCAGGGCGTTGTTCGCTATTAGTGGCCATATTGATCTTATTTTTAAACTACTTGCCGAGCTTGTCCAGTGCCAGATTCAAAGCCAGCACATTGACCCTGGCCTCACCCAGCAAACCCAGGGCAGGATGTTGCGCCAACTGGTCTATGATAGCCTTGACTTGCGACTCTTGCAGCTTGCGTTCGCGTGCCACCCTGGCCAACTGGTAATTGGCAGCCGCCAGGCTGATTTCAGGATCAAGCCCACTGGCTGATGCTGTCACCAGATCGACAGGGATTTTTGCCGTATTGCCAGGGTCAGCCGCCTTCAGTGCCTCGACCCTGCCCTTGATGGCATCTATTTGCGCCGCGTTAGTCGGACCGAAGTTAGAACCACTGGACGCACCAGCGTTATTTGGCATGGGGCCAGTCGCAGATGGCCTGCCCCAAAAATACTTGGGTGACGTGAAAGCCTGACCTATCAGGGAAGAACCAACGGTCTTGCCATTCTGCGTAATCAAGCTGCCTTCTGCCTGATCGCTAAAAAGCACCTTGCCAACGCCTGTCATGGCATAGGGATAGAAGACCCCAACCACCAGTGTCAGCCCGGCGAGCAGGACGATGGCAGGGCGGAAGATAGAATTGCCCGTATCATTGTTTGTAATAGTACTCATGATGATTCCTTATTGAGCGATATAAATTCAGGCAAGATGCAACACGGCCAGGATGACATCAATGAGCTTGATGCCAACAAAAGGCAGGACGATGCCACCCAGGCCATAGATCAGCAAATTACGGCGCAACAGCAGCGATGCACCAATGGCGCGATATTTGACGCCCTTCAAAGCCAGCGGGATCAGGAAAACGATGATCAGGGCATTAAAGATCACCGCAGACATGATGGCCGATGAAGGACTGGTCAGGTGCATGATGTCCAGCGCCTTGAGCTGTGGATAAGTGGCGACAAAGGCTGCCGGGATAATCGCAAAATACTTGGCGATATCATTCGCAATCGAGAACGTCGTCAGCGAACCGCGTGTCATCAGCATCTGTTTGCCTATCTCGACGATTTCCAGCAGTTTGGTAGGGTTGGAATCCAGGTCCACCATATTGCCTGCCTCTTTTGCCGCCTGTGTGCCGGATGCCATGGCGACTGCCACGTCAGCCTGTGCCAGTGCCGGTGCATCATTGGTGCCGTCACCCGTCATGGCAACCAGGCGGCCTTCAGCCTGATGGCTGCGTATCAGCTTGAGTTTATCTTCTGGCGTGGCTTCTGCCAGAAAGTCATCGACACCGGCCTCGGCGGCAATCGCTGCGGCAGTCAGGCGGTTATCACCGGTGATCATGATGGTTTTGATGCCCATGCGGCGCAGCTCGGCAAACCTTTCCTTGATGCCGCCCTTGACGATATCTTTGAGCTCTATCGCACCCATGACCTTGCCATCATCGACGACGACCAATGGCGTGCTGCCGCGGCGTGAAATATCATCCACGGTTTTACTGAGTTCAGCAGGGAAGGGGCGACCGAGCGATTCCACGAACTTCTTGACGGAATCTGCAGCGCCCTTGCGTATCTGGCGATTGCCGATATCGACACCACTCATGCGGGTTTGTGCGGTGAATTGTACGAAAGTCGCGTTCAGGCTGGCCATCTCACGTTCACGCAAATTATATTTTTGCTTGGCAAAGATAACGATGCTGCGGCCTTCTGGTGTTTCATCTGCGAGGGAAGCCAGTTGGGCAGAGTCAGCCAGTTGTGGCAGGCTCACACCAGGTGCAGGGAAAAAGTCAGATGCCTGGCGGTTACCCAGGGTGATAGTGCCGGTTTTATCAAGCATCAATACATCAACGTCACCCGCAGCTTCCACCGCACGGCCAGACGTGGCGATGACATTCGCCTGCATCATGCGGCTCATGCCAGCTACACCAATGGCAGACAACAAGCCGCCTATGGTGGTGGGGATCAGGCAAACCAGCAAGGCGATCAGCACCGTGATAGAGATAGGCGCAGAAGCAAAACCCGCAGCCTTGGCGGCATCAACGCTGAACAGGGAGAACGGCAACAAGGTCACAGTCACTACCAGGAAGATGATGGTCAGGGCCACCAGCAAAATGGTCAGGGCGACTTCATTCGGGGTCTTCTGGCGTTTCGCGCCTTCTACCATGGCGATCATGCGGTCGATGAAGGCTTCACCTGGGTTGGATGTCACACGCATCACCAGCCAGTCAGACAAGACGCGGGTACCGCCGGTGACGGCAGAAAAGTCACCGCCAGATTCACGTATCACGGGTGCTGATTCACCGGTGATGGCGCTTTCGTCCACCGTCGCCACGCCTTCTATGACTTCGCCATCGATAGGGATAACATCATTGGCTTCCACCAGTACCACATCGCCCTTGCGCAAGTCATTGGCCTGGGCTGGCAGCCAGGTCGTGCCATGTTTTGGTATGGTCAGTTTTTTGGCCATCACGGTTTGCTTCAATGCGCGCAGGGAAGCGGCCTGGGCCTTGCTGCGGCCTTCTGCCAGCGCTTCGGCAAAATTGGCAAACAGGACGGTGAACCATAACCAGATGGAAATCGCCAGGATAAAGCCAGGGCTGGCTTCACCCTGACCCATCAGGGATTGCACGAACAGCATGCTGGTGATGATGCTGCCTACATACACGACAAACATCACCGGGCTACGCAATTGCGTGCGTGGGCTGAGTTTTTTGAATGAATCGATGACGGCAGGCATGATCAGGCTGCTGTCAAACAGCGACAAGCGTGGCTTGCTGCCTGATATGGAGTCGCCAGCTTGTCCAGCGCCAGGTTTGGCGGCTGTATTGACTTTGCTGTCTATCGACTTTTGTATACTGGTACTAGACATGTTAATCCCCTTAAACTACGAGTGGGTCTGAATGAGCATGCGCCATCAGGCATGGCCTCATTCAAGTTTCCCAAATTATTTCGTGCGTTATTTCGCTATCAGTTGCAGATGTTCAACCACCGGGCCCAGGGCCAGGGCAGGCACATAATTGAGCACACTGATCAGCACCACCGTACCCACCAGCAAGGCGATGAACATGGGGCCATGGGTGGGCATGGTGCCAGCATTGGCTTCCAGCCTTTTCTTGCCTGCCAGTGAACCGGCTATCGCCAGCACAGGCACGATCATGGCAAAGCGACCAAACCACATGGCGATTGCCAGCATGATGTTGTAGAAAGGTGTATTCGCACTCAGGCCAGCAAAGGCACTGCCATTGTTGTTGGCGGCTGAAGTAAAGGCATACAGCACTTCAGAAAAACCATGGGCGCCGGGGTTAAGGATGCCAGCCTTGCCTGCTTCTGACATCACTGCAATGGCCGTGCCTGCCAGCACCAGGACCGGTGTCACCAGGATGGCGATGGAAGTCATCTTCATTTCATACGCCTGGATTTTCTTGCCCAGGTATTCTGGTGTGCGGCCTATCATCAGGCCAGCGATAAACACGGCCAGTATCGCGAAGATCAACATGCCGTACAGACCACTGCCTACGCCACCAAACACCACTTCACCAAACTGCATGAGTACGATAGGTACCAGACCGCCAATAGGCATGAGGGAATCATGCATGGCATTCACCGCACCGCAAGATGCTGCGGTAGTCACAGCCACAAACAGGCTGGAGGCGCTGATACCGAAGCGGGTTTCCTTGCCTTCCATATTGCCACCGGCTTGCAGGGCTGAAGTGGCCTGGTCGATATTCATGCTGGCCAGCACAGGATGGGTCTGCTGTTCAGACAACATCACCGTCAGCGTCATGGCCACGAACAAGACTGTCATTGCCGTCAAGACTGCCCAGCCCTGGCGCATATCACCGACCATGTGACCAAAGGCAAAGCACAGCGCAGCAGGGATCAGGAAGATGGCGATCATCTGCATGAAATTGCTCAGGTAGCTGGGGTTTTCATAAGGATGTGCCGAGTTGGCATTGAAAAAGCCACCACCATTGGTACCCAGCATCTTGATCGCCTCTTGCGAAGCCACCGGGCCCATGGGCAGGGTTTGGGTAGTTGCCGTCAGGGTTTCCATGATGGGTGCACCCTTGTCATCCTTCAAAGGCTGCGCATCAGGACCGAGCTTGGGCTGGCTATAAGTCACAGGGTCGATCAGTTGCACATCTTTATAGCCAGAGAAATTCTGGAGCACGCCCTGGCCCATGAGGAAGACTGCGAATATTACCGACAATGGCAACAGCAAATACAGGGTAGAACGAGTGATATCAGTCCAGAAATTGCCTATGGATGTGGCTGAATGACGGCTGAACCCGCGTATCAGCGCAAACACGACTGCTATGCCGGTCGCTGCGGAAAAGAAGTTTTGCCCGGCCAGCACCAGCATCTGGGTCAGGTAACTCATGGTGGCTTCACCGGTATAGCCTTGCCAGTTGGTATTGGCGACAAAGCTGACCGCCGTATTAAAGGAAGAATCCATGCTGACATTCGCCATGTTTTGCGGATTCAAAGGCAGCCAGACTTGCAGGCGCTGCACTGCATACACCAGCAACGCACCCAGGGTATTAAAGATCAGCAGGGCTATCGCATATTGCTTCCAACCCATGCCGGTTTCTGCTTTAACACCTGCGACACGGTACAGGCCTTTTTCCAGCCAGCGCAAGCAGCCCATGCCGGGTACATTCGCCTTGTCATCGGCTATCCTGGAGATATAACGGCCTAAAGGATAAGAAAGTATCAATAATACGGCCAGGAACAATACCAATAAAACAATTGCTTGCGTAGTCATCACAGCTCCTCGGCATTCAACAAGGCTGCGATCAGATAGACGAACAGGGCGGCAGCCACCACCGTGCCCAGGATGTAGAAGGGATTCATGCTTTTGCTCCCAAAGTGTCGCAGGCCAGCACCAAAGCCCAGATCAGCAGGAAGAACATTCCCATGCCTGCGAGATATAAAAATTCCATCAGATATTCCATGCTTCGCTCCTCGTTTTTACACGTTGAAGCATAGCCAGAAGCATGTAAAAACTTCGTAAAGACTTAAATGGGCGGCGTAAACAAGATGTAAAAATTTGCCAGGGTGGGCGTTTTCCATCTCAGCCTGGAAGAACGATGGATATTGATCTAAAGTTAAGCAAAGGCTGCTGCATGGGGTTTTGCCAGCCCGCGACTTTTTGATATGGAATGTTGACTTATCAAAAGTTAACCAATGCGTCCCTGCCTTTGCCGCATAATTGCTCAAGCCATTTATAGTCCTCATCCATGCATAAATCAGAGCAATTTGCCAATACAAGAAACTTTCGCCAGGAACTAAGGCTGGGGCATTTTCTATTGATCATGCTGGCCTACTTTGGTGCCGGTCGCATAGGTTTGTCCATTCCCTACGTCAACCCGAATGTCAGCCTGATCTGGCTGCCAACCGGCATTGCCATCACTGGCTTGCTGCGCTATGGCAAGCTGGCCTCGGCAGCGGTGTTCATCGCGGCCTGGCTGCTGGAAATGTCGGCAGGTTTCAGTGTGCTGGTGGCTGGCAGTCTGGCGATAGGGAATACGTTGGGGCCTGTGCTGAGTAAATGGTTATTGCGCAAACAGGGTTTCAGGCGTGATTTTTCAAGACGGCGTGACGTTATCGGCTTTGGCGTGGCTGTCATGCTGGGCATGTGCATCTCGGCGACCGGTGGTACGCTCACGCTGTGGCTGCATGGCCTGAACGTTGATCCGGCGGCGGTCTGGCTGACCTGGTGGGCAGGGGACACTGTAGGTGCCTTGCTGGCAGCACCACTGTTGTTGTCTTTTTCACTGAAATCCTTGTCTGGCTTTTCCAGACGCAGGAAGGAAATCTTTGGCTTTCTGCTCTTGTTTGCACTGGCCAACTGGCTGATCTTTGCGTCCCCTTACAGCCACCTGCACCTGACCTTCATCATGGTGGGCATCATGATCTGGGCAGCCATGCGCTTTGGCATTACCGGTGCCTCTTGCGCAGTGCTGATCACGTCTTTGTTCTCGGCCTGGGCAACATCGCACAGCATGGGGCCGTTTTATGACGGTGGCCAGGCCAACCTGCTGATATTGTGGGCCTATATGACGACCATGGTGCTGATCACCCTGATCATCACTGCCCTGCAGTCAGAAAGCATAGACGCCACCCGTCAGATACAGGAAGCTTATCAACGTATCAATAAAGTCGCTTCGCGCCTGCCTGGCCTGGTCATGCAATACCGCATACGGCCTGACCATAGTGCGAGCATCCCTTTTGCCAGCGATGCCATCGTGCAGATGTTTGAAGTCACGCATGAAGAAGTCAGGGACGATGCCCTGCATTTGTTTAATCGCATAGACCCGCAGGATATAGAAAAGGGCACTGAACTGATACGTGAAGCCATGCGCAACCTGGCACCATGGCAAAGCGAATTCCGCATGCATCGCAAGGATGGTACGGTACGCTGGCTGTATCTCGATGGCTTGCCTGAGCCCGAGCCCGGCGGTTCGATGTTATGGCATTGCTTTATCACCGACATCACCGACCGCAAACAGGCCGAACAGGATTTGCGCATTGCTGCCTGTACCTTTGAGTCACAGGAAGGTATTTTCGTCACGGATGCCAACTGGATCATGCTGAGACTGAACCAGGCTTTCACCCGTATTTCTGGCTATACGACAGCAGACCTGGTAGGCAGGCGCCCGCCCCTGCACAAGACCAAGCAACAGGACAGGGATTTTTTTGAGCAGATCAATCTCTCACTGGCAGAACACCGCTACTGGCATGGCGAACTATGGAGCCGCCGCAAGAATGGGGAAATTTATCCGCAAATGGTGACTCTGACAGCGATCACCGATAGCCGTGGCGAAGTCAGCAATTACATAGGTTCTTTCAATGACATCAGCCGCCACAAAGGTTATGAAGCCGAGATACGCAATCTGGCTTTTTATGATCCGCTGACGCAATTACCGAACCGCCGTTTGCTGATGGACAGGTTGCAACACCTGATCTCGGTCAGCAACCGCAAGGACAATCATAGCGCCATCCTTTTCATTGACCTTGATAATTTCAAGACCCTCAACGATACCCGTGGTCATGATGCTGGCGATCTGCTCTTGATAGAAACTGCCAGCCGCCTGCAAACCTGTGTACGCGACAGTGACACCGTGGCACGCCTCGGTGGCGATGAATTTGTCGTGGTGCTCGAAGAACTGAGTGTAGAAAAAGAAGATGCTCTGCGCCAGGCTGACCGCATTGCCGAAAAAATACGCAAGTTGCTGAGCGAGCCCTATCAGATCACCGACTTTGAACATCATGGGTCTAGCAGTATAGGTGTCTGCCTGTTCCAGGGGGGTGATATCACGGTCAAGGATTTGTTCAAGCGCGCCGATACGGCCATGTATGAAGCCAAGACCGCAGGCCGCAATGCGGTGCGCTTTTTTGACCCGGCCATGCAAGCCATACTCGTAGTGCGCATGCTGCTGGAATCGAATTTGCGCGTGGCACTGGCGAATAATCAATTCCAGTTGTACTACCAGGTGCAAGTCAATTCCGAAGGCAAGCTCATCGGTGCAGAAGCCCTGCTGCGCTGGATACATCCTGACCGTGGTTTTATTTCACCGGCAGATTTCATCCCGCTGGCTGAAGAAACCGGCCTGATTATACCCATAGGTTTATGGGTACTGGAAACTGCTTGCGCCCAGATCAAGCAATGGGAAGGCAGCAAGGAAACCCGTCACCTGACCCTGGCGGTGAATGTCAGCGCCAAGCAATTCCAGCAAGTCGATTTTGTTGATACCCTCAGTGAAATCATCCGGCGTCACAAGATAGACCCAACCCGCCTGAAAATAGAATTGACGGAGAGTACCGTGCTCGACAATGTCGATGCCACGACCGAAAAAATGCATGAATTGAAAAAACTCGGTATTGCTTTTTCCATGGATGATTTTGGCACTGGCTATTCTTCACTGGCCTATTTGCAACGCCTGCCGCTGAACCAGTTGAAGATAGACCAGTCTTTTGTGCGCGATCTCAGCCACGATGAAAACGATGCGACCATCGTCCGCGCGATTATTTCATTGGGCGTTAACCTGGGTTTGAATGTGATTGCCGAAGGGGTGGAAACCAGTGCCCAGCGGGCATTTTTGATTGCGCATAATTGCTATGCCTTCCAGGGTTATTACTTCTCCAAACCCTTGCCACTGGAAGGCTTCCTCGCCTTGTTAAAAGCGCCGGAGTCAGACCAGGTTCAATAAGCGCAGATCGGGCTTGCCATCCTGCATGGGCGGGCACCAGAAATAGCTGCCCGTCTGCGGCACAGTGAACTGGAACAGGGCATCAGTGACACCATCTTCAGCACCCGACATGCGTTTCAACTGCACTTCAAACGGGTAGAAGGAATTGGCAAAGGCGACAAAATACAAGCCAGCCTTGTCCTGCGCAGACCAGGGCATGGAACGCCTGAGCATGAAGGCCTCAGGCGTGAAATCTTCCTGCGCAGTACGTTTGACGTGGGCTGATTCTGGCGCATCTTCGAGTTCTTCATTATCACTGCGGCGGCGGCCTATGGCATTGTCCTGGTCTGCTGTTGCCATGGCATCAAAGCGATCAAATTTGTGTGCCCATTGCTGGATGGCGACAAAACTCGAACCTGCCAAACCAGGCGTATCACCCGCCACAAAAGCAGCAGCGATGGCGGCATCGTCATGCGGATTCTCGGTACCATCTTCATAACCGCTGAGGTCTCGGCCTTCCTTGTATTTGAAGGCATCGACCTGCTGTTGTACTTCAAATGCCGGTGCCAGCAAAGACAGAAGTTGGTGTAACTGGCGCACCAGATCACCGCGTTCATGCTGACGCAACCAGCACCACAATGCGGCAGGTGTCGCAGGCAGGCGCATGCGGCTACCCTCTATGCCATGGAATTCTTTCATGCCTGTGATCTCACTGCCCAATAACTGCAAGAGGCTGGCACCGAAACCGATGACCAGATTCTGACCATCAGTCTTGTCTGCAAGATCGTGTACTACCTTCCTGACAGTTACGGCATTAGCACCTGCCTTAATATTCAGACTGAGATAAACGGCATGGGCAGGGACTGCCTGCAATATGCCTTCCTGGAATAAGTTCATGTACTGCTCCCGATTAATTAAAGCTATCATTGCTTGCCAGAACGCGTTCCATCACGGGGATGAGACGCGTTTGAAATAAAGTCTTGCGCATAAATTTCAAAAACTACAGTTTGCCAATTGCGGCCCTTGAAATATGTCCTTCCGATTTCTGCTTCAGAAACACGCATACCGAGCGATTTGCACAAAGTAGTTGCTCCCTGATTTTCAAGCAGGGTTTCGGCATACACTCTTTGTACCTGCAATTTACGAAAAGCAAATTCCAGCATGGCCTGCGCTGCCTCTCTGGCCATGCCCTTACCCTGCCATGCCACGCCCAATTCAAAGCCCAGGGATGCCAACCCTGGTGCCTCCAGCCTGATGCCGCAAGAACCCATGAGTACCTCTTCCTTGCTGCAAATAGCAAGTTGGAATTTTTTCCTTGGGATTTCCTGGCTTTGCCGAATAAAAAGTTCAAGCAGGAAAACCGATTTTTCGGTAGTGACATCTGCTTCGCTGTAATAACGCTGAAATTCTGGATGGCTGCGCAATGCCGTATACGGTGCCATATCTTTCGCGGAGAAGTCACGCAAAACCAGATTTCTTGTTTGTATAAGCATGGGCAGCGATATTTCTGATTCCGGCAAAGATGCGATTCGACAAAAAGTGCCGTCGCGGTGCCGGATTTTTTCAAATCGTATTATATTGAAGTATCGCTGGAATCCTGCAACACCGCAGCTTGTTATTTTTGAGATTGCTCGCTACAATCAAACGCGAAGCAAATCGCTTCAACGTCGCTCGGACGGTTCCGGGCGCCCGTTCTTGCAGTCTGTATGGACTACAAGGGCTACGTACAATTCAGATGATGACAAATACAACTACTCCGCCGGGCCGGGGTTCTGCTGTTGAAGGCTCTTCTACGCCTGCAACAAAGTTCTCTTTCGCTCGTATCAACCGCCTTCCCCCTTACGTATTCAATATCACTGCCGAGCTGAAGATGGCCGCGCGCCGTCGTGGCGAAGATATCATTGATATGTCCATGGGTAATCCCGATGGTGCAACTCCTGCGCACATCGTAGAAAAACTGGTCGAAGTGGCACAACGCCCTGACACCCACGGTTATTCTGCCTCCAAGGGCATTCCACGTTTGCGCCGCGCGATTGCGCACTGGTACAAGACCCGTTACGAAGTCGATATTAATCCTGACAGCGAAGCCATCGTCACCATAGGTTCGAAAGAAGGTCTGGCGCATTTGATGCTGGCGACGCTGGACAAGGGCGACACGGTGCTGGTGCCGAATCCCAGCTACCCCATCCACATCTATGGCGCAGTGATCGCCGGTGCCGATATACGCTCCATACGCATGAGCCCGGGCGTGGATTTTTTTGCCGAACTCGAAAGAGCGATACGCGAAACTTATCCCAAGCCGAAGATGATGATCTTTGGCTTCCCATCCAACCCCACCGCGCAATGTGTGGAACTGGAATTTTTCGAGCGGGTAGTCAAGCTGGCCAAGGAACACAATATCCTGGTGGTGCATGATCTGGCCTATGCCGACATCACCTATGATGGCTGGAAAGCCCCGTCCATCATGCAGGTGCCTGGGGCGCGCGATGTTGCCGTCGAGTTTTTCACGATGTCCAAGAGTTACAACATGGCCGGCTGGCGCATAGGCTTCATGGTCGGTAACAAGGAACTGGTCGCAGCACTCGCCCGTATCAAGAGTTACCACGACTATGGCAGCTTCACACCTGTGCAGGTGGCGGCGATTGCCGCACTGGAAGGTGACCAGAGCTGTGTCAATGAAATCCGTGACCAGTACCAGCGCCGTCGTGATGTGCTTGTCAAAGGCTTGCATGAACTGGGCTGGATGGTGGAAAAACCAAAGGCCTCGATGTATATCTGGGCACACATCCCTGAGCATTATCGCCATTTGGGTTCGCTGGAATTTTCCAAACAGGTGCTGGAAAAAGCCAAGCTCTGCGTTTCACCCGGCATAGGCTTTGGTGAATATGGCGATGAATATGTGCGCTTTGCCTTAATTGAAAATGAGTCGCGCATACGCCAGGCCTTGCGTGGTTTGAAAACCATGTTCAAGGAAGATGGGGTGACAAAATAAGCACGATCACTATTGCTGTCTTGCGTGACTTGCTGTCACCCTGGGGAGAATTGCGCCCGCAAGCAGCAAGTGACTGGCAGGGCGAAATAGCCCTGCCAGCGGTTCTTGCCAGCTTCTATGAACAGCTGGGTCCCTGGGGTGAAATAGTCCACGAAAAAGTCGGGCCTACTGGTCTATCACTGAGTGCTGGCGGTAATCCTGTTGATATACCGATACTCAAAAACCTCTGGTCCCGCCAGGCTTGCTATCGCTGGCATGGCAATACTGGCGAGCGTTTGCCTGAGTGGCAAGAGCATTGGCTGGTGATAGCGACCGAAGGCAGCAATCCCTTCATGCTTGATACCATATCAGGGCAAGTGTATTTTGCCCTGGCCGGTGGCAAACCTGACTTTCAGTTGTTTGCACCGGACTTGCTGACAGCCTTTGCCGCCATCGCCTGCGTCGCAAATACCATGCGAGAACTGGATGAGCAGGCTTTTGATGACACCTATGAATTGACAGCCGCCGCACGTGAGCAAGTCACTCGTGACCTGGATAAGCTACTGGCTGGCAGTGCAGACGCCCGTCAGATGTTGGCAGCCTGGCGCTGGTATTGCTGAGCTGCCAGATAAATCTCAGCGTAGACCCCAATACTGTTCTACCATCCTGTAACCCAGAGGGTCATAATTTTTCAAGCCAGCCTTGTCATAGGGTTGGTAGTCACCACCGACAAAATACATCGCACTCAATTCGGCAAAATACTCACGCTCATTGGTGAGTGCGTAAGCAGTGGCCAGCGTCTTGCCTTTATAGGTTTCCACATTCTTATACAAACTGGCACGTTTTGCCGCTTCCCAGATATCGGTGATTTCCGGATGTTTGGCTGGCCAGTCGCGCAAATGCCAGGAATGACTTATCTCGTGGGTCAGGGCTTTTTTAGTCCACAGCTCATCCAGTGACATCAGATTTGTTGCGCTGTAAATGATCACTGCATCCTTCCAGGCAGGATCGTACAAAGGCAACCTAAGAGGATCGACCCGCTTTACGGCACGCATACCTGATTTCTCTCCTCCTTTAGGAGATTTTTCACCCCACATCAGGTAAAAATTAAGCGACTTGACATGCTGGTGTGATGCTGTGGGCAATTTGCCCAGAATCTCAGTCAGTGCTTGCTGTAATTTGTTGCTTGCAGCAGTAGTGAGCTTGGGATCAGCGGCGGCCATATCCTGCTCGACCAGTATCTTCCAGTCGCCAGCGATGGTTTGGTAGCTGCGGCGGGGCGAGCTAAAATTTGCCTTGCCCGAAGTGGCAGAATCATGTCCCTGAAATTTTTGCACCTGCCCTTCGCACTTCGCCGCGCTGTCTGTGTAGATGGTTTTGCCATTTTCATCTTTGCAGCTGAGGATGTCGCCTGCGAAAACAGAAGCTGGGAGTAAGGGCAACACTAATAGAGTGAGCAATCGCCTGCTTCCTGCGGGTGAAAAAAGCTTGGATTTGTACATGCTGAAGCCAAATAAAATGCGGTGCGCCACTATACAGCAACAGAACCCAGTCGTTAAATTTGTGTCGCCCGCCTCAACCCACTACTCTGCCAGCTTGCGCATCTCTGCATACAAATCTGTCTTACCTTCAAAGCCTATGCCAGGCAATTCTGGCAGCATGATGTGGCCGTTGACAACCTTGACACCATCCGGGAAACCGCCATAGGGCTGGAACAAGTCAGGGTAGGATTCATTGCCACCCAGGCCAAGGCCTGCGGCGATATTCAGCGACATCTGGTGGCCGCCGTGGGGGATGCAGCGTTTGGCTGACCAACCATGTTCGCGCAACATGTCCAGCGTGCGCAGATATTCGACAAGACCGTAGCTGAGGGCGCAATCGAATTGCAGCCAGTCGCGGTCAGCACGCATGCCACCATAGCGTATGAGATTGCGGGCATCCTGCATGGAGAACAGGTCTTCTCCCGTCGCCATGGGATTGGGGTAGTAATTGCGCAGCGTGGCCTGCAATTCAAAATCCAGCGGGTCACCCGGTTCCTCATACCAGAACAGGTCGTATTGCGACAGCGCCTTGGCATACTGTATAGCAGTGTCGAGATCGAAACGACCATTCGCATCCACCGCCAGCTTCTGACCATCGCCGAGTACGCTGAGGATGGAGTCAATGCGGCGCAAGTCTTCATCGAGCGAGGCGCCACCTATCTTTTTCTTGACCACGGTGTAACCACGGTCAATATAGCTGCGCATTTCATCCTTGAGTTTGTCGTGGTTCTGGCCGGGGTAGTAATAACCACCTGCTGCGTAGACAAAGATATTGCGGTCTGGCGTACCGTTGCCATAGCGCTCTGCCAGTAACTGGAATAGCGGCTTGCCCTCTATCTTGGCGACAGCATCCCAGACTGCCATATCGATAGTACCGATAGCCACCGAGCGTTCACCATGACCACCGGGTTTTTCATTGGTGAACATGCAGTTCCATATCTTGTGCGGGTCGAGGTTGTCGCCTGCCTCATTGATGAGGCTTTCTGGTTCAGCTTCCAGCACACGTGGGATGAAGCGTTCGCGCATGAGCTTGCCTTGACCATAGCGGCCATTGGAATTGAAACCGTAACCGATGACGCGCTTGCCATCTCTGACCACATCCGTCACGACAGCGACCAGGCTCAGCGTCATCTTGCTGAAATCAATATAGGCATTGCGTATGGGTGAACTGATGGGAACGGTTTGTTCGCGGATTTCTACGATTTTCATTTGGCTTTGTCCTGACAGGTGTAAAAGGGAAGCTGTATGGTCCAAAGCTTACTCTTCATTTTAAGAGATATAATTCACTCATATTGAAACCATTATTTACTTCAAGTGAATATTGATATTGCCCCTGAACTGACTTTTTTCGTGCTGCTGGCCAAGCTGGGCAGTTTGTCGGCGACGGCGCGCGAACTGGGTATCACCCCGCCTGCGGTGACCAAGCGCCTGATGCTGATGGAACAACGCCTGGGCGTGCGTCTGGTTAACCGCACCACACGCCGCCTCAGCCTGACCAGTGAAGGTGAGTCCTATCTGGTGCAAGCCAGACATATTCTGGACAGTATCCGCGACATGGAAGAGTCGGTATCCAGCAGCCGCGGCATACCCAAGGGCTTGCTGCGGGTAAATGCCACGCCAGGCTTTGGCCGTACTCACATCGCACCGCTGGTGTCACGCTTTGCCCATCTGCATGCAGAAGTCGAAGTGCAATTGCAACTGACTGACCGTCCGATAGACCTGGTGGAAGCAGCCTATGACCTGGCGATACGCTTTGGCGAATTGCCGGATTCGCGCCTGGGTGCCCGCAAGCTCATGAGCAACCGGCGCTTTTTATGCGCCTCACCCGCCTATCTGAAACAGGCCGGGCATCCGCAGACACCGGCAGATCTGCATCGTCACCGCTGCATCCTGCACAGGCAAAATGATGATGTGTATGGCACCTGGCGACTGGAAAAAGGACGCAAGGAAGAACTGGTCAAGGTGCGCGGCGCGGTGTCCAGCAATGATGGGGACGTGGTGCTGAACTGGGCACTCGATGGCCACGGCATACTGGTGCGCTCGGAATGGGATTTGAATAAATACCTGGAGAGTGGCAGGCTACAGATAGTCTTACCCGCCTATACCTTGCCAGCGGCTGACCTGTATGTGTATTACCTGAGCCGCCGCCAGCAACCTGCCAGGGTCAGGGCATTGATTGATTTTTTGGTGGAAGAGTTCAAATGAGAATCCGGTGGTAGCCGGATTTCGTCATTGATCAGCTTTCCAGGTTTTCATGATGCGCAATCAAACCCCGCTTCCAGTAAGCCGCCACCCTCATGGCAGTACCAGCATGGCCTTTTTCTTCTGCCAGTATGCGGCGTGTTGCAGCCATGGTGGCAGCTTCACCGGCGCACCAGGCATAGCCATCGCCCGCTGGCAAAGGCAGCGCGCGCAGGGTATCCAGAAACTCTTGTGCGCTATCTACCCAGACTATACTGATATCTGCCGCACTGCTTAATTCACGGCGCTCGGCTGGTGGCACTTGCAGGATGACGATGACGCGCACCCCGGCTGGCAATTCTTCCAGACGTCGCGATATCGCTGGTAAGGCGGTTTCATCACCGGCCAGCAAATGCCATTCATAGTCGGTGGGAATGACTAAAGAACCACGCGGCCCGGCGACAGTGACTCCATGGCCAACATCTGCCTGGCTGGCCCAGGCGGCAGCGGGGCCATCACCGTGTATGGAAAATTCCAGCACCAGCTCGCCTTTGGCGGCATCGTAATGCCTGGGTGTGTAATCACGCATGACAACATTGTCACTGTCAGCACCCAGTATCAGTTTAAGATGATCATCAAAGGAGGCACTGATAAAACCCGGCAGGTCAGCACCACTGAGAGTGATGCGGCGGAAGTGCGGGGTCGGGCTTTCAACACGGACAACTTGCAGATTACGGCGTTTGATTTCATGGCGTATGCGTTGTACGCGGCTGGTTTCAGAGGCTATACTCATTTATTCACCCATCAAATTAGTTGACAATATCTACTATAATGCGCAAAACAAATGACAATGTCAACCATTCTCAAGAAAATAATGAGGATGGGGTGCTGGACCTTATCCATACGGTCATGCATCAATACCGCTCCAAGCAATACCAGGCCCTGCGCGATGGCCCGCATGACATCACCCACATGGAAGGCAAGGTATTGAGTTTTTTTGGCCATCATCCCGGTGCTACCCAGAGTGAGCTGGCCAAGCATAGTGGCCGCGACAAGGCGCAACTGGCAAGACTCATCAAGGGCTTGCGTGACCAGGGCTTGCTTGATGCCGTTGCCGATGAAGCAGACAAGCGCAATGTCAGGCTGACTTTGACTATAGATGGGCAAAGCGTATTGACAACATTACGCCAACAGGCCAAACGTCTGAATACCCTGGCATTGAAAGATATGGCCAGCAATGAGCAGCAAGAGTTATTGCAACTCTTGCGAAGAGTTCAAGTTAATCTGAACACCGGATCTTAAAGATTTTTTCCTTAAAGCAGAATTGTCAGATCATGAGTAAATACTGGAGTGAAGTTGTCCACAAGCTGAATCCTTATACCCCTGGTGAGCAACCAAAGATGGCCAGGCTCATCAAACTCAATACCAACGAAAACCCTTACCCGCCTTCACCCCGTGTTCTGGCGGCGATACAGCAAGCCACCAATGCTGATTTGCGTCTCTATCCTGATCCCGGTTCAGATCATTTGCGTAGCGTGATCGCCAATTATCATGGCCTGCAGGCAGACCAGGTTTTTGTCGGCAATAGCTCGGATGAAGTGCTGGCCCATGTGTTCCAGGCCCTGCTCAAGCATCAGCGGCCTTTGCTTTTCCCCGATATCAGCTACAGCTTTTATCCTGTTTATTGTGGCCTGTATGAAATAGCCTACAGCAGCGTGCCACTGGATGCAGAATTTCAACTGAATGTGGAAGATTATCTGCAAGAAAATGGCGGGATTATTTTTGCCAATCCTAACGCCCCCACTGGCTGCGTCGTGCCGCTGGAAAAAATCGAATTCCTGCTGCAACACAATCGCGATACGGTAGTCGTCATTGATGAAGCTTATGTGGATTTTGGTGGCGAGACAGCGATTGCGCTGATTAAGCGCTACCCCAATTTGCTGGTCGTTCACACCCTGTCAAAATCCCGCTCCCTGGCTGGTTTGCGGGTAGGTTTCGCGGCAGGGCATGCAGATTTGATTGCAGGTTTGAACCGCGTCAAAAACAGTTTCAATGCTTACCCGCTGGACAGGCTGGCAGTAGCCGGCGCGATTGCGGCATTTGAAGACCAGGATTATTTTTTGCAAACTTGCCAGGCAGTGATGGCGACGCGCGAAAGGCTGGCGGCAGCTATGCGGGATTTGGGTTTTGAAGTCTTGCCATCAGCGACGAATTTTATTTTCGCCCGTCACCCTCGTTTTGCGGCAGAAGAAATCGCCCTGGGTTTGCGCCAGTCCGGCATCATCGTGCGCCATTTCAAACTGCCGCGCATCAATGAATTTTTGCGCATTTCCATAGGTACAGATGATGAAAGTACTGCGCTGCTTGCGGCCTTAAAACTATTGGTAAAACAAGGCTGAAAAGTGCTCACTCAGGCCATCTGGATAACACCAGCTCTTCTATATTATTCGGGTCATTCAGTTTCTTTTTAGCCTCTGCCCAGTCGGCAGGGGCGGGTACGGTTTTTTGGTATGCACGGCAGTGTCTATCGCCATCTTCATGCCAAATACCAGGATGCCACTTTGTACATCGACTGGCGGGATTTTTTTGACGATTTCATAAATCTGGTTGTCGTAATATTCATGCACTGCGGGGGTCATGTCGAGCCAGCAGGTGACTTCACCGTCTGAGCGTACAGCCACGACCAGGTAACCTGCGCTCTCAGGCATCTTGGCTTTTTTGAGGGCCTTGTAAATCTGTGTTTGCAAGGCACGTGTATAACGGCCGAAAGTATCGACATTGATGCCTTTTTTTTCCAGCTCGGCTTGCGACTGGAAAAAATAGACAGAATCAAAACGCGTTTCTGCTGCCTGCGTCAGGGTGGAAAAACACAGCAATAATGTCGCCAGCAGCAGTTTCATGGTGGTCTCAATTCGTCTCTATTAGCCTTACCCAGTCTTAGCGGATTTTACTTCGGGTTTACTTATTCACGAATACGCCAGCTTCACGGTTTTTTTGTACATCATTCCAGGGGAAGACCTTGCCATTCATGGCGACGTGCACACCAGCTGGCAAGAGTTGCGCTGCGCTGCAGGCAAAGCCCAGATTGAAGAAGGCATCGGAATTGGCGATTTCGTAAGGGATCATGGCGCCGGTAAACACGATGGTCTTGCCCAGATTGGCAGCACCCAAAACTTCTGCCGTTTCACGCATGGTGTCGGTACCATGAATGATGACAATCGCCTTTTCTGCCGATTGCTGGCAAGCCTGCAAGACGGTATTGCGGTGGCTGTCATTCATGTCCAGCGAATCCACCAGCATGCAGACTTCCAGCTCTACTGGTATCGTCAGACGTGCACGTTTCAGCACTTCGGGCAGGTGGCTGTCAGCAAAGCTGAGCTTGCCGGCCAGTTCATCATAATGTTTATCAAAAGTGCCGCCAGTGGCGATGATGCGCAATGTCATGGTCTTGTCTCTGTAGATGAAGAATTTGAAAAATTTTTTTAGATTAGGCACATTGTAACGCGCATAGGGGGCCAGTGAAAACTGCTACACTAAGCTGTTGCATTTCATCGCATACAGCTTGTTGATACATCCCAGATACACCAGAGATATATGAAACCGATTGCCCCCGGAACCGTTATTTTTCACCGCCATCGTGGCTATGGCGTGCTGACTGCCGTCAACTTGCTGAGTGGCTGGGTGGCAGCGCGTTTTGGTGATGAAAAACGTACCCTGGATTTGAACTTGTCGACAGATGAAGTCCAGCATGCCGATGGCGAACCCATACTGTTTCGCCGTACCCCGCCAGAACGCATGCCGCATGCGCGTTTGATGGCCATGGTCAGGGACTTGCATGCTGCTGGATATCAAAAACTCTATCTGTATAGCTGGCCCAAGGCGTCTGGCCTGCACTGGCGCTGGCAGTTATTCACAGGCCCGCGCAACTGGATGCAAAGACCCTGGCGTGAAGGCTGGTATGGTTCAGGTGCTGATTACAATTTCAACCCTGTCATGGGCTGGGGCGATGCACCCGGTGCCAGTACGGCTGAACTGATAGAGACCCTGGCGCGCTTTGATCCGGCTGGCCTGGCGAATGCACTGGGTCAGGATGAAGATCACACTGCCTGGTTTGCGGCGGTTTGCGATGCCTTGCTGCCGAATTATGCCTATAGCCTGGGGGCAGATAGCCCAGAGCAGCCCTTGCCATTGCACCTGCCCGTGATCGCTGTACGCCAGCGTCTGCCTGACTGGCAAGGTGAAGGTCTGGCTTATCCACCTGGCTGGGAAAAAACTTGGAGTCCCGACAGCCTGCAACGCCGCCAGCAACAGCGCGCCGTGGTCAGGCATGATGTCATACCTACCAGTTGGAGTTTGCCGCTGGAATTTTGAGTTTGAATGCAGGCGATAAGCTCAGATTATTTTTCTGGAAAGATGGTGACAACTCAGGTCGAAACCATTATTCAGGTATAGCCTGTGTGCATCATGCCTTTGGTAACCAGTATCGAGATGCAACTCACTGCAATTCAATATCTTTGCCTGATGTTTTACCCATTCCATCAAGGCTGAGCCCAAACCGGCATTTTTCTTTTGCGGGTGGGTGATCAAGTCATCGAGATAGAGTATCTTGCCCCAGGCCAGGTAATGCTGCACGCGATAACCGGCAGCAGCGACCACCTCACCATCGATGCAGATGCAGGCAATGGTATAGCCTTCAGCGACCTGGGTTTGCACCCGGCTGATAAACTCCTCTTCATCCAGGTGGGGCCGCAAGTAGCTAAATACGGTGTAGCACTGACGCAGGTTTTCTACCTGGCTGGTATCAACTATGCTCACTTCGTATTTCATGTCCATGCCTTTCCCCCTCTGGCCAAGAATCAGGAACCCAGCGATTCCCACAAATTATCCCAGTCATTCGGCTGGAAACTGCCTTCGCGCTTTAAGACCAGCTGGCCTTTGGGATTAATCACAAAATGCGTAGGCTGGCTGACGATAGTGCCAAAATTATCCTTATACCCTGGTGTATTGCGCCAGATGATGGGGAAACGTTGTTCTGCAGGCACGGCCAGATTGATCAGTTGTACATAAGAGTCAAAATCTTTCTTGTCTGCATCAATATTGATCGCCAGCAAGACAAAATTGCGTTTCATATTGCCAACATAAAACTCACGCATGAGCTTCAAGTCGCGTGCGCAGAGATTGCAACCCGCCGTAAAAAAACTGACCAGCAGGGTCTTGCCTGCGTAATCACTGATGGCAAGCTTCTTGCCATTCAGCTCAGCCCCTTGAAAACTCATCTGCTGGCTATCTTTGCCTGCCTGTGCGGACACAGAAAAACTGGCCACAGCCAGCGTGGCTGCAGTAAGAACGCTGAGTAATTTTGTTTTGTTCACGATAGGGACTTTCTATAAAGGTATGTGCTTATACGTGAATAATACGACAGATATAAATTAGTCGCCGCCTTGGTCCATCTGCTTACAGAAATTATTTCAAGACAGCCAATGTGAAAGTTTCATTGTCAATGCAGTACTTTGCTGATCCGCACAAAACAGGCTCACTGCGTCTGTGGATTACTGAACGTATACTCAAAATATGCAACCACCTCGCGTGCCAGCGAATAGGCATCACGCACTTCGTAATGCGTGGAATGTACATGTCCTACAGTCTCAACACCGTATTTTTTCATCGCCAGCTGGAAGCGTGCAATGTGAAAAAACTGGCTGGCCAGCATCGTGGTTTTCCAGTTTTTCTCCCGCATCAGGGCGGCGGTATTTTTTGCCGTGGCAAACGTGGTGATACCCTGGTTGTCGGTAAACACAGCCGCATCTGGCACACCATGATCAACCAGGTATTTTTTCATGACGGCAGCTTCATCGTGGCCTTCTTCGCCCATGCCGCCACTGACCAGGATGGCTTTGCATTTTTGTGCTGCAAATAAATGCATCGCAACATCAAGACGGCCACGCAAGCGCTCAGATGGTTTGCCATCAGGGTTAACCGTATTGCCCGGGACGACGACCAAGTCTGCCATCACGATCTGATCACGCAAACCCAGGGTAGAAATGGCTGCAGCCATGAACAGGAGGCAGATCAGCAAACCCAGGCTGAATTGTTTGATTTTCTTTTGCAGTGAATAAGGCATGGAAGCTAGGGATTAATAAAGACGAACCCGCATGCTAAGCCTTTTCACAGGGGATTGCAAAAAGATGCACTCAGGCAGACAACACTGCCCTGCGGTTAATTTGCCAGGAGCGCGCCCATTGGTTGAAGACATCAGCAGGCATGGGCTTGCAATAATGATAGCCCTGGGCGATGTCACAACCCATGTCCTTCAGTTGCTGTTCTGCCCTGGCACTTTCTACGCCCTCGGCAACCACCCTGAGATTGAGGTTATGTGCAAGTTGTATCGTCGATAGCACAATGGCACGGCTGTTGGCATCGGTTGCCATGCTGCGCATGAAGCTCTGGTCTATCTTGAGTTCATCTATCTTCAGGTCCTTGAGGCTGGCCAGGGAAGTATGCGCGGTGCCGAAATCGTCTATGGACAGGCGAAAGCCCAGCTTGTGCAGGCTCAGCATGTTTTGCAGTGCGGTCTCGGGGGTATCGGCAAAGCTGGCTTCGCGCAGTTCAAGGACGATGGCTTCGGCAGGTATATTGTATTCTTTGAGCAGGCCATGCGCATCATCGATCAGTTGATGGTCGAGTATGCAGCGCGATGAAAGGTTGATCGAGACAAACAAGTCCAGGCCTTCGGCACGCCACCTGGCAAGCTGGCCAAAGGCCTCGCGCATGGTCCACAAAGTAAAGGCTTTGATGAGGCCAGATTTTTCTGCGATGGGTATGAATTCTGCGGGGGCGATGGGCCCGGATACCGGGTCTATCCATCTGGCCAGGGCTTCGGCACCAATGACGGCACCGGTTTGCAAATCTATCAGGCCCTGATAATGCAGGCTGAGCCCGTTTTTGTGCAGGGCCTCATGCAGTTGTACAAAGAGCAGTTGCTGCCGGTTGAATTGAAGCTCCATGCTTTCATCATAAAAAGCCAGACCCTGGTTGGCGAATTGCGCCTGCAACATGGCCTGGGCCGCCTTTCGTAACAGGGTTTCTGCATCACCTGCGTGACTGGGAAAACTGGCAACACCTGTGGTGTGATCGATATGGACCGCGTAGTTATTGATCTTGTATTCGAGGCGAAAGGCCAGTACGTCCCGGATGATCTCGCTGGCATTGATGTCTTCAGTATGCTTGCGGTAGATACAGACAAATTCATCGCGTCTGACGCGGGCAAAAATACCCGCGAACCTACCGTAGCCGTCATGGTCGCGGCGATATAGCGCATCAGTTTGTCGCTGGCATCTGGCCCTATGAGATTGGCTGTCTCGAACATTTTTTTCAGACGTATATGTGCCACCAGCAGGGTGTGGCCACGCTCCTGGGCGTTGGCGATTTCCCTACTCAGGATATCCAGCAGGCGCAGGCGGTTCGGCAGGCCGGTGACGCCGTCCTGGTAGGCTGCCAGTTCCAGCTTGCTGACATAATCACGGGTCTTGGCCTGCATGCCCTGTTCACTGACATACAGTTTTTCTTCGAGCTGGCTGCGGCTGAAATTATAGGCAAGCGCAATCGCGGAATAAAACAACAGCGCTACACTGGCCTGCAATATGAATTTTTCATCGTAGGCATAGGCAAAGGGAAAAATGCTGCTGCCCGCCAGCATGCTGAACGCCATGGCAAGCAGCCACACCAGGCTCCATTGTGCGCCCTGACGCTGCCCCTTGAGCCATAAGGCCAGGAAGGGAAAAGCATAAATCCACAAGATGCCGCTGCCAGCAATACCACCCAGCAAACCCAGGGCAACACTGGCCAGCAGGGCAAACAGCAAAAGCAGGGATTCAGCCATGGCCAGCAATTTTTCATGGCTGGACATAAAAAAAGCAGCACCCAGCATGAGCACGGCAGTAAGGGCAACGATGATGCCGGGCAGGGGATAACCGGACTGCAGGTAATTAGCCAAAGCCAATAACAGCGCGCATGGCAGGGCCACATACACAAGCTGTCTGACATGGGGTTTGCGTTGATGGGCACCAAGCTCATGCCGGGCCAGCATGCCAAGCACGCCCTTTACTATTCCTGTATGTGGCATCAATAGTCTCATCGCAAGGCTCTCCCGACATCAGTGGATAAGGACAAAGCTCAAGGTTCGTGGAGGTACAGAGCTAAGAGCCAGCGACAGGATTTATTGGTCAGCAGCAATCATGAAAAGTATCCCGGATGACAGAAATTGATCAATGGCAAGAATTAGCCCCTGATCACTGGCTTTGATGTAGAGTTTAGTGCATTTTTTACAAAGTTAAAGTATTTGCAATGCTATTTTTGAAATATTTTCCCCTGTGTTGGAAAATCGCCAAGTCATGCTGGCAGCAGGCAAGCCGCGCTGATCTGGCGGGGGGAAAATGCCAGGAGCATGGTCAGGAAAGGCGGATCATGCGAAACGGCATGCGCAGCGTTTCGCATGGATGCACGTCCAGCGCACAGCACCCAGTGTCAGGTTGGTGGTGGTGTGTGTTTTACCTGCGGACACTGAAATGGCGCAACGGCATTCACGGCAGGCAGGGTCCGGTATTGATTAAAGAAATTGAGGAAGCCGCGATAGCCATTCCAGGTGCCGGAAGGATCATCGTAAGTAATGGCAACACCATAGCAGACCTGTAACTTGCTGCCGGCACCGGCATTGCCATAAGCCAGATTCATCGCAACGCCGAAGTTGGCGTCATGTTCATCAAACCAGGTGTTCCAGATATTGTCGGCATCATGCCATTTCAGTTTTTTCCAGCAATACTGACTGGACCAGTCGGTAGAACAATAATTCTGCAAGCTAACGGCACTGATATTCGCTAGTGCTTCATCGTACATCAGCACCATGGGCGGGATGGAAGATGAATTCCCTACCGCTCCCAGTGAACAGCCAGCCTTGTAGCCTGGCGGTTGCGGGAATTTTGGATCGGCTTCAAAAACTGCATAGGAAGACGGCAAGATGAAACTGCTTTCTACCGTGCTGCGGTCATAGCAAGTCTGGGCCTGGTAATCCCAGATCGCATTGGCCTTGGAAGATGCTGAGCGCCAGGGGCGCTGTACCTCAATGGCAGCCGCATCGTCCTTGATACCCCACAGCATATTGAGAGAACCGCGTGACTGCCCGATCAGGAAGAGATTTTCAGGATCGATATGCAGTTGTCCGGCGTTATAGCGCATGAATTGTATGCCGTCACGGATATCGGTATTCCCCGGAGCAGCGTTCAGTTTGGCGTCGTAGGATGCGACCGGGTGCCGGAATTCCAGCGTGATGACGGTGTAGCCTGCATTCAGTGCCTGCACCAGCACACTCTGGAACAGGGTTGATGTCGCATAGGGATTGTCGCTGGGCGTGCTGCTTTCCTTGTACATGAATTTTTCTGTCTGCCCGTTGGGATGGGTGAAGATGACCACTGGCCGCTTGGTCCCCTGCGGGTCTTTGGCAGGATCAAGCGGGCTGTAAACCGAGGCGCGCTGGGTCAGGTAGGCGCCGGAACCCGGCTCCCACCAGACTGCCTTGTCGGCATAGCAGTAATTGTCGCTTTCCCAGAATGTAATTTGCCCGGAATGATTCTGGTAATCGAGGTAGGCAACAGTATGACTTTTGGCGGCTGGCAGTTTGCCCTGGCAATCTGGCGCAGGCAATGCTGCACCCTGTGCATGGGCGGCAGCCGCAGCGAACGACAGGCAACAGAATGCGGCCTGTACGGCTAGTTTGTAGAAAGACTTCATGAAATACTCCCTGTAATTTTTTTGACAGTGTTGAACTGGATAAATCGTTTTTCTGCTGTTCGACTTCAATAAAAACAAGGGGATTCAAGGCAAAATACATGCACTGTGGATGGCTGTCCCGGCCAGGATTTTTACAGTCATTTTTTTTGCTGACATGCATCGCATGTATCAGCGGGCAGATGCGTTTATTTTTACTTTGTAGCCCAATGCGAGGCTGATTTTAGTCTTGATTTTCTGGCTACATCCTTGCTGTTACTGCAGATTACAAATGACAACAAGCTGTCATTTCTTCATCAAGAAAATATACAAACAGCAATGCAGGCAAATGCGGGATTACGGGGCAAATGGGGGACTTTGCCAGGTTTTCGGCAAGGAGAGGGCTACAAAACGAAACATGGGGCAGACAGCAAGCTGCCTGCCCATTTTGAAGACAAAGAGGTCTTTGCCACCCGCTTTATACAAGCGGCTCATTTACAAACGGCTGACTCAGGCGCTGGCAATATGATCAAGGATGTTCTGGAAGGCAATACGGAAATACAACTCGTAGCTGCTTTGCTCCACGTATCCCAGATGCGGTGTGGCCAATACATTTTCGCGATGTAAAAGTGGATGATCAGCAGCGACAGGTTCACTCTCGAAAACATCAATCGCCGCAAAACCGGGGCAGCCTGCATCGAGCGCGGCTTCCAGCGCACCGGCCTGCACGAGTTCGGCACGACTGGTATTGACGAACAAGGCGTCAGGCTTCATCAGCGCCAGGTCAGCCTGGCTGACGATGCCACGGGTCTCGTCATTGAGGCGCAAGTGCATGCTGATGATGTCGCACCCGGCAAAAAATTCTTCCTTCGATGCGGCCACCAGCAAACCGTCTGCGGCAGCCTGCGCGCGGCTGGGTTCACGCCCCCAGACCATGACTTGCATGCCAAAAGCCTGGGCGTAGCCTGCGATCATCTTGCCTATCTTGCCGTAACCCCAGATACCCAGGGTGCGTTTCTTCAGGACCCGCCCCAGCTGGTTATGCGCAGGATTCAGGGAGGAGGTTTGCCAGGCCCCCTCCTGCAAGAGCTGTACATAATTGGTCAGGCGGCGCGATGCTGCCATGATCAGTGTCCAGGTCAGCTCGGCCGGCGCGGTCGGGTCACCTATGCCTTCCAGCACGGTGATGCCGAGCTCAGCCGCAGCTTCCATATCAATATTGCCTGCTACCTTGCCTGTCTGTGAAATCAATTTGAGGTTCGGCAACTTTTGCAGAAGGGCGCGTGTCAGGCGGGTGCGTTCACGTATCAGCACGACAGCGTCAAAAGCCTGCAGGCGTATCGCCAACTGGCCAGTACCCACGGCAGTATTGTTGAAGACCTTGACTTCATGGTCCTTCAACAATTCGAAACAGGCTAATTGCCGGACTACATCCTGGTAATCATCAAGTATGGCTATCTTCATGGGCTTTATCCTTAATTATTATTAATTGAGCTTAAAACAAGGGAAAATCTTTATTCCGGGTTTTATTCAAGTCTGGGTTGAAAAATCTTCACTTTCATAAAACGTAAAACAATGATAATGAAACTGAGGCAAAATTCGCTTCCGGCCAGACTCGCGTGTACAATGTCCGCCTACGTAGCTTTTAGATTCTTCCGCCCCGCGCCATCCTGCCGGGCGCAAGCCAGGAGCCAAGACACCCTCTTGTCTTCGTATTATCCGACAGAACCGCCGCTATGGTGTTCGCCTTGCTTGAGCGCTCCTGCGATCGCATCGCCACAATCTAACGACGATCCTGCCGTGCCGCTACACCGGTTTTTTTATTGAAATGGCATTGGAGGTAGTATCGTGAATCAACCCATCATGAAAGGTGTGGCTGCATTAAACGCACCCGCTTACGTGAAACATCAGAAATTGATCAACTGGATCGCCGAAATGGCGGCTTTGACCAAACCTGACAATATCTATTGGTGTGACGGCTCGCAAGAAGAGTATGACCGTCTGTGCGCACAAATGGTTGCCGCTGGCACCATGAAAAAGCTCAATGAAGCCAAACGCCCGAATAGTTACCTGGCCTGCTCCGATCCGTCGGACGTCGCCCGTGTCGAAGACCGCACCTATATCTGTTCGACCAACAAGGAAGATGCGGGCCCGACCAATAACTGGATGGCCCCGGCAGAAATGCGCGCCACCCTGAACCCGCTGTTTGATGGCTGCATGCGTGGCCGCACCATGTATGTCGTGCCTTTCTCCATGGGCCCGCTGGGTTCACCCATCGCCCACATAGGCGTGGAGCTGTCTGATTCGCCTTATGTTGCCGTCAACATGCGCATCATGACGCGCATGGGTAAGGCCGTCTATGACGTTTTGGGCACGGACGGTGATTTCGTGCCTTGCGTACATACAGTAGGCGCACCATTGACCGAAGGTCAGGCCGACGTTGCATGGCCTTGCAACAGCACCAAATACATCGTGCATTATCCAGAAACGCGCGAAATCTGGTCTTTTGGTTCCGGTTACGGCGGCAATGCACTGCTGGGCAAGAAATGCTTTGCCTTGCGTATCGCATCGACCATGGGCCGTGACCAGGGCTGGCTGGCTGAACATATGCTGATCCTGGGCGTTGAATCACCAGAAGGCAAGAAGCATTATGTGGCAGCGGCCTTCCCGTCTGCCTGCGGCAAAACCAATTTCGCCATGCTGATCCCTGCCATCAAGGGCTGGAAAGTCACCACTATTGGTGACGACATCGCCTGGATCAAACCTGGTGCGGATGGCCGTTTGTATGCCATCAACCCTGAAGCCGGTTATTTTGGCGTGGCACCTGGCACCAATACCGCGACCAATTCCAATTGCATGGCATCCCTGACAGCCAACACCATCTTCACCAATGTCGGCCTGACCGATGATGGCGATGTCTGGTGGGAAGGCATGAGCAAGGAAGCCCCAGCGCACCTGATAGACTGGCAAGGCAAGGACTGGACACCAGAAATCGCCAAAGAAACAGGCCGTAAAGCTGCCCATCCGAATGCCCGTTTCACGGTGGCGGCAACACAAAACCCGGTCATCGATGCAGCCTGGGATGATCCTGCTGGCGTGCCTATCTCGGCCTTTATCTTCGGTGGCCGTCGCTCAACCACGGTGCCTCTGGTGACAGAAGCCCGCAACTGGGTAGAAGGCGTCTACATGGCTGCGACCATGGGTTCTGAAACCACCGCTGCTGCCGTAGGCCAGCAAGGCGTGGTACGTCGTGATCCTTTCGCCATGTTGCCTTTCATGGGTTACAACATGAGTGACTATTTCCAGCACTGGCTGGACATGGGCAAGAAGATAGAAGCAGCGGGCGCAACACAGCCAGCCATTTTCTGCGTCAACTGGTTCCGTACGGATGACAACGGCAAATTTGTCTGGCCAGGTTTTGGCGACAATATGCGCGTCTTGAAATGGATGCTGGAACGCATAGAAGGCCAGGCCAATGGTGTGGAAAACATCTTTGGTGTTACGCCTACCTTTGCCGACCTGAACTGGGAAGGTTTGAACTTCACACAAGCGCAGTTCGATACCATCACTTCCATCGACAAAGCCGCCTGGGAAGCAGAGTTGAAACTGCACACCGAGCTGTTTGAAAAACTGGCTTACCATTTGCCAGTTGAGCTGGAAGCGACCCGCGTTGCCCTGGAAAAACGCCTGGCAGCATAAGCCATCGTTTTCTGGCAATGACAAAAACGCGGCTAAGGCCGCGTTTTGTTTTTTGCACAAGCTGGAAATACGGGCGCAAGGGGTGTATAAATATCGTCAGCCGCTATTACTCCACGATGCTTATTCTCCCGGGAACCGCATGCGCCTATCCACCATCTGGCTGTTGCTAATGCTCACAGGCAGCATGCTGCTGTCACCGGCCCAGGTGCAAGCACAAAGCCGCGAAGAACGCAGGCTGGATATCTCGCTTTCGGATATCAATCGCCCGAGTACGCTTATCTCTCAAAAAGTCTTGAGCAAGGCTTATGAGCAACTGGGTATCAAGCTTAATTTCATCTCTACTCCGGCAGCACGGGCAATCAGTATGTGGAATGCTGGCAGGCTGGATGGGATTTCCGCCAAGGTCATAGATTCAGGCTTGCCAGATTCCATCAAAGTGGAGATACCCATCGTCTATGAAGAAGCCGTCGTATTCGCAGCAAAAAAGAACCTCAACGTCGATGGTTTCGATAGTCTGAAACCCTATGTGGTCGGCTATGTCAGCGGAATTCCCTATCTTGAAGACAGGCTAAAGAATGTGGCGCAAAAAGAAACTGCACCCAGCCTGGAATCACTGTTCCGCAAACTCGAAGCAGGACGCACCGATGTCGCTGTTGATTCCCGCTTCAGCTTCTGCGTGGTACGCAAGCTTGGCTTACGCGATATCCGCATACTGGAACCCTCGCTGGAAAAACGCCTGGGTTATCACTTCCTGCATGTCAGGCACCAGCAACTGGTTCCTGCGGTAGAAGCTGTTTTACGCAATATGGAAAAAGACGGCAGCATCAGGAAGATACAGGAAGAGACCATGCAAGAGTATATGGAGCAATGCACAGGCCTGACTGATGCCAAAAACAAAAAAGCCGCAGGTTGATTACCTGCGGCTCTTCAATCTTCTATCTCGTGCAACGCCTTACTTAAAGGCAAGCAGTACAATCAACGATGCACTGGCAATAATGCAGGCTTGCGTTTCAAGCCACTTTTTGCCGTAGCCTCGTCAGAAGCCTGCATGATGCCACTGGCACTCAGTGCAGATTCGCTGCTGACTGGCTTGCTCAACATGCGCGCCAGCTTGTTGACCAGAGGCTTGCTGATATAGGCAGCCGGAAAAGCGATAGGCCATACTGTCAGCCATGCTTCCATCCAGGCAGCCATGAAATCATGCCCGTAGCCCATCCACATCAGACGCAGGACTGCGGTTGCTACCAAGCTCACCAGACCTGTTGTCAGCATGGTCGGCAACATCGAAGCCAGACTGCGGGAACCAGCTACTGCACGAGGCTGACGTGCCTGGCGCACCTGAGCTTGTGTCACGACGGTGCTCTGGGCCGTCGCGCCAGCTAAAGAATAAGCAGATGAATGTTGCATAATACCAATTACTTATTTAATCGTGCTATGTTTAGCCAGGGGCGCTCAGCCACGTGCGGCCAGGGCACGCAATTCAGCAGCCATGTTAGGCGAGCTGCGGTCCAGGTCATTGGCGATACGGCGGATAGTCAGCATATTGCGCAGGTTGCGTGAAGCTGTTTTTTCTTCACGGGACTGTTTTGGGCTGATCACCAGCAAAGCTGCGCGCAACATGCCCATCAGCATAGGTTTGAACACGATCAGCATGGTGGCCAATATGCCCAGGCCCAGCAATGGACGGGCGGAAGCAACAACGGCGCTGATAGCGATTTGGGAAACTGGCAGTGCACTGGCAACTGGGAAGGCGATATTCAGGAAAGTCATGATTTACTCCACTTTTTTAAACATTTTGTGATGAGTGCATGATATTGCAGTGCATCATATAAATCTAATTTTGATTTACCATATCAATTATGCTGTTCATGAATAATTGTCAGTAAATATTGATGATTGACTAACCGGAGCAAATAACGTGAATTTTCTGACACTGGATTTGAATCTTTTGCGTGTGTTTGATGCTGTCATGATCGAGCAGAACCTGACCCGTGCCGCAGACAAGCTGGCCATGACCCAGCCCGCCGTCTCGAATGCACTGAAACGCCTGCGTCATTCGCTCGGTGATGAGTTATTGATACGTACCGCCTATGGCGTCAAGCCTACCCCGCGTGCTGAAATCCTGTGGCCAGCGATACGCCAGGCCCTGTCTGCCCTGGAAAGTGCGATTGCACCGACCAGCTTTGATGTATCGCAGGCACAAACCACCTTCAGGATGGCGATGTCGGATGCGACTGCGGCGCTGTGGATGCCTACCCTCGTCAATGTGCTGGAAAAAGAAGCACCGCGCGTCAATGTGCGCATGGTGCCGCTGACCACGCGTGAACCGCGCCCCATGCTCATGCGTGGTGATATTGATATTGCCATCGGTTTCTTTCCTGGCGTGGTGGCCCAGCTCACAGGCGGGCAAGGGGCGGCAAATAGCGCGATCCGGCATGAGAGGCTGTATTCCGGCCATTATGTGGTCGTCATGCGGCGTGGCCATCCACTCGCGAATAAAAAACTGACGCTCGATGATTATTGCAATGCCAGGCATTTGCTGGTCAGTTTTTCTGGCCGCGCCCACGGTCTGGTCGATGAAGCCCTGGCCCAGATGGGGCGGGAAAGACGCATAGTATTAACAGTCAATCAATTCTTTACCAGTGGACGTGTCGTATCCAATTCGGATCTGCTGACGGTATTGCCACGCCATCTGGTTGCCGCAACCGGCATGACAGGGGGGCTGGTCTGGAAAGAACTGCCTTTCGCCATGCCGGATGTGCACGTCGATATGCTGTGGCATGAACGCGATAGCCGCAACCCTGCGCACCAGTGGATACGCGGCAATCTGGTTGATATGACGCACTCGAACCTGATTACCGAGCTGGAACATGAAATAAAACTCGACACCTGAGACCAGATTCAGATAAAACAGCATTATCAATAAGCAAGGATGGAAGAAGAACAGGAATTTGCTTACTATTGTGGCAGCCAGCACACGCGGCTACCAATTCTCTGCCTGAAACCGGCTGGCCCGGCGTCAGGCGGCATGATGTGCATGAGATTTAAGCTATCAATATGACCGCAGTCCGCAATACTTGCTTACGCTTCCTGTTACTGCTCGCAGTTTGTCTGGGCTGTTGCGCGACGGCTGCACACGCGGCCATCCTCAGGCTCGACGATGCTAAAAATGAAATCCCCTTGCGCTCTGCCTTCCAGGTTTATGAAGATAAAAGCGCCAGACTGGAAATCGCCGACCTGCTCAAACCATCCAGTAATGCAGAGTTCCGGCCCCTGCGCGGCAATTTGAATGTATCGTTTTCCAAATCCGTATTCTGGCTGAAGCTCGACATACAAGCCAGCCAGGCAGCACTGGCCAGGCAATGGCTGATGGAGTTGTCACCAGTTATCCTCGATGATATCCGTCTCTACCAGGTCCACCCGGATGGCAGCACAACCGTACACCGTGCCGGTGACCGCCTGCCTTTTTCCAGCCTGGAACTCAAACACCATTACCCGCTGTTCCAGCTACAATTGCCGGATACACAAGTACAACATCTGTATCTGCGCCTGCAAAGCAGCAGCGCGGTGTTCCTGCGCGCCAGCCTGTGGGAATCACATGCCTTTGTCGAGCACTCCAGCCAGGTTGCTATGTTCATGGGCATTTACTATGGCGTGCTGCTGGCCATGATCGTATATAACCTGCTGCTGGCCATTTCTTACCGTGATGTAGCGCTGCGCTATTACCTGTTTTTATCTTGCATGTCCTTGCTGGCAGGCATGAGCCTGAACGGCCATGTTGCGATGTACATCCTGCCTGACTGGCCGGAACTGGCAGATATATTGCCGAGCTTTCTGTCACCACTGGTGGTCATGAGTTCCACCATGTTTATCTCCAGCTTTTTGCGCCTGCATGAAAAAATGCCGCGTATTAATAGCCTGTTCATCTTCACCCAGATTATCTGCGTAGCCGTGTCGCTGGCAGTGCTGGCCGGTTATTACCAGTTGGTCGCTCCACTGATGCAAATAACTGGCTTTGCCCTGATGATGGTGATCCTGCCCGTGTGCCTGCTGGTGGGTTTGCGTGGTTACCGTCCTGGCTACATCGTCTTGCTGGCGTCAGCCACCTGGATCACCGGCCTGTCGCTGGTGGCCTTGCGCAATATGGGCTTGCTGGAACCTAACTGGGCGACTGAATATGGTTTCCAGTTAGGTTCAGCCATAGAAGCCATTTTGCTGGCCCTGGCCCAGGCCTATCACATCAGCCTGATGAAGAAAGAACACGCCCAGACCCAGGCAAAGCTGCTGGAGATATCACAACGTACTGAACAAGAGCTTGACGCCAAGGTCAGACAACGCACTGCCGAACTCGACGAGGCGGTTGCCAGCCTGCAAAAACTCGACAAGGACAAGAATGATTTCCTGGGCATTGCCGCCCATGATTTAAAAAACCCCTTGACCAGCATCATAGGCATGAGCGACTTGCTGCGCAAACTGCAGCAAAACATGCCGGAAGAGCAGCGCCAGCATTATCTGGAGCGCATCAGCAACAGCGGCCAGCGCATGATGCGCATCATCAGCAATTTGCTGGATGTAAATGCCCTCGATTCTGGCCACCTGCACCTGAAGCTGCAAAGCCTGGACTTGTCGAGGATATTGCAGGACGTGGCCCAGCAATATACCGAGATGCTCAAGGCCAAGGACTTGCAGGTCATACTGGATATACAGGAAGGCGTCATGGTCAGGGCAGACTTTGATGCCTGTGTACAGATCATTGATAACCTGTTGTCGAACGCCGTCAAATATTCACCGCTGGGCAAGCGTATCTGGCTCAACGTAAGCAGCACCCCGGAGTTCGGTGTGTTCCAGGTCAGGGATGAAGGGCCGGGCTTGTCTGCAGCAGACCAGCAACACCTGTTTGAAAAATTCACCAAATTGTCGAGTCTGCCAACAGCCGGTGAACATTCCAGCGGCCTGGGCCTGTCCATCGTCAAGAAGCTCAGTGAAGCCTGCGGCGGCAAGGTCGATTGCGAAAGCGTGGCCGGGCAGGGTTGCAACTTCATGGTGGAATTGCCGCTGGCGGCATAAACATATCGCCAATGCATGAATGGCTTACAATCACAGACATTCCAAGTATCCCAACAAGATAAAACATGTTTACAGGCATAGTACAGGGCATAGCCCGCATCGCAACACTGAATGACAAGACCGGCTTGCGCACTTATCAGCTGGAATTTCCCGATGGTTTTTGCAAGGACCTGGAAATCGGTGCCAGTGTCGCCGTTGACGGCGTTTGCCTGACCGTGACCGCCCTGCATGGCGACAACGCCGCAGAATTTGATGTCATGCAGCAAAGCCTGGCGATTACCACGCTCGGTGAATATGCCCAGGATGGCCGCGTCAATGTAGAACGCGCCGCCAAGGATGGCGCCGAGATTGGTGGCCACCCCTTGTCTGGCCATATCGACTTCAAAGCCCATATCGCCCAGATACGCGAGCTGGAAAACAATTACGTGATACGCATCGCCGTGCCACCAGAATGGCTGCGCTATATCTTCGCCAAGGGCTATATCGCCATCAATGGTGCCAGCCTGACGATAGCCGAAGTCAACCGCCAGGAAGGCTGGTTTGAAGTCTGGCTGATCCCCGAGACCCTGCGCATGACCGTCTTTGCCGAGAAAAAAACCGGGGCCAGCCTGAACATAGAAATTGAACGAACCACCCAAGTCGTGGTCGATACAGTACGCAGCATGCTGGCAGAAACCCTGGGGCCGCTGATGCCGGCACTGGAAAGCCTGCTGGCGCAACAAGGCAAGGACCTCGGGCAAATCCTGCAAGCCCAGGTGCCACCGCCCAAATAAGCCTGATCTGCGCTTGCTTCAGCCCTCAACACAATAAAGGACAGCCATGCACAATGAAGGAACCGAGCAAGCCAGCGCAGCAGCCACGAGCATATTGAACAATATCCGGTTATGGCAGGATGCTACCGCTGCCGGGGATGTGGATAAGTTGCTCGATTTGATGGATGAAGAAGTGGTATTCCTGGTGGCAGGCCATCCGCCGATGAAGGGCCGTGAACTATTTGCCCAGAACCTGCGCAACATCTTGCAGACACATCACATCGCTTCCAGCTCCCAGATACAGGAAATTGTCGTGCAGGCTAATCTTGCCTATGCCTGGTCTTACCTGCAAGTCGAGATCATCCCCAAGCAGGCGGGCCAGCACATGAAGCGTGCCGGGAATGTGCTGAGTATCTGGCGCTTGCAGGCAGATGGCAAATGGCGTATCAGCCGTGACGCGAATTTGCTGACGCTGGAAACCCGGAATGAGTCTGGAGCATGAGTATGAGCAAGCCTGTTAACACATTGCTCCACAGGATATTCACAGGCATGTCCACAAGCTTATCTACATACTTATGCACCGCTTTTCTGGGCTTGTCCACAGTCTTATGTACAGGCTTATCCACAGGTGCCCATGCACAAAACACACAAAACATTGATGCACCCAATGTTGTCCCCATCACCGCGAAACTGACCAGCTCAGGCCAGCCCACTGCCAAGGCGCTGGAAAGCTTGTCTGCGCAAGGCTATGAAGCTGTCATCTACCTGGCCCCGCCGCATGTCTCTGATGCCGTGCGTGAAGAGAACATCATCGTCGGCCGCCAGAACATGTTGTTTGTGAATATCCCGATAGTTTTCAACAAGCCAGCCGTCAGCGACTACGAAACCTTTGCTGCCATCCTGCAAAGCCTGGGAAATAAAAAGGTGTTGGTGCACTGCCAGGTGAACATGCGTGCATCCACCATGCTCTTTTTGTACCGCGTGGTGGTCGGCAAGGAAGACCCGTCCATAGCCTATGAATCAGTCAGCAAGGTCTGGACACCGAGCGGGCCCTGGAAGCAACTGATGCTGGATGTCTTGCAAAAGCACAAGATCAATTTTGAACCTTACTGACAACTAGCTGTAGCATTTCATGCTGCCTCAATTTTCCCCTTAATCGTGTGTTGCTTTTACCCCCACGGAAGAAATCGTAACACCGGAAGATATCGTAACAAGTGAAATTATTGACAATGCCCATGTCATAATCATTGTGCAAAATTTGTGCACAAACGTGCAAACTGCACCGATACTTCAGGGAAGCCACATGCAAAGCAAATCGTTCAAAATGGCGATGTTGTTCGCCTTATTCATTGCCATCATAGGCGGCGCATACTGGTACAAGAACAAAAGCCCAGGTGGGTCTGGGGCATCTGATGCTGTTGGTGCACTGGAAATCAAGGATGATCCGAATGCCCCTCTTACTCTGGTCGATGCGGCAGACCGTGGCCTTGATGGTGCGCCAGCACTGGCTCTGACCTTCAGCATTCCTCTCGACAGCAGCAAGACTTATGAAAAGTATTTGCAGGTATTCGAGATGCCCCCTCGGCAGCGGACCTGAAAAAAGCCGAGACCAGTAATAATGATGAAGACAATGGCTATGACGATGATGGCCAGCCCAAAAAAGGCAAGGTAAGCACCGTAAGTACCAAGGCAGAAGACACCGACAGCAAAGGCGGCAAACCGGTAGCCGGTGCCTGGGTCGTTGGTGAAAACCCGCGCCTCTTGTACTTCCCGCATATCAAGCCACAGACCCGTTATGTCGTCCAGGTGCAGCTGGGCCTGCCTGCGCGCAATGGCAAGACCCTGGGTAGTGAAGCACGTTATTCGATAGTCTCTGCACCGGTTTCCCCTTCGTATTACTTCGCCAGCAATGGCATGGTCTTGCCTGCCAAACAGAATGGCGGCTTGCCTGTTGTTACTGTGAACGTGCCGGAAGTCGATGTGCAATTCCTGCGTGTCAAAAATGACCAGTTGCCTCGCTTCCTGGACCGCGTCATCAATGGCAAACCGAAAAAAGCCGATGCCGCAAAAACCGAAGGTGAAGAAGGCGAAGGCGGGGAGGACTACAACTATGACTGGAAGCGCAGCAGCCTGAAAGGTGCGGTCCAGGTTTACCAGCTCGATGATTTGCGCAATATGTCTGAAAGCGTCTATCTTGGCCGTTTCATGACCGAGCAAAAAGCCAATAAGCGCAGCGTCACCTATATCTCGGTGGAAGACATCAAGGAACTCAAGGAACCCGGCGTGTATGTCGCCGTCATGAGCCAGCCTGGCCGCTTCCGTTATGAATACCAGACCACGTATTTCTATGTGTCCGACCTGGGCCTGCATACGCATCTGTATGACAAATCTGCCGATGCCTTTGTCAGCTCGCTGACTGATGGCAAAGCCGTTGCCGGTGTTGAAGTTTCATGGATGGATGAAGCGGGCAAAGTACTGGCCAAGGCCGATACCGATGGTGATGGTCATGTGGTTTTTGCCGAACAACCAAAAACTGCCAAGGTCTTGATGGCACGCAAGGGTGAGCAGATTTCTGTACTGGCGCTGAAGGAACCTGCGCTTGATTTGTCTGAATACGATATCACTGGCTCGCCTTACAAGGCGACGCGCCTTTTTGCGTATTCCGGTCGTAATCTGTATCGCCCCGGCGAGCAATTCGATGTGTCTGTGCTGGCACGTGATGCCGATGGCCGCGCCGTGCCTGCCAAGGCCATACAGGCCAAACTGAAACGCCCGGATGGCAAGGACCAGTTCACTGCAACATGGCGGCCAGACCAGCGCTTTGGTGGTTACCTCGTCAAGCGCCTGGAATTACCAGCCGATGCTCCTACCGGTTTCTGGACCCTGGAATTGCGTGCCGACCCGGCTGACAAGGTGCCGGGCACGGTATTCCGCTTCGGTGTAGAAGAATTCCTGCCAGAACGCATGAAGCTGGATCTGTCCAGCAAACTGGCGAATTTGGCGGCTGACAGTGACTATAGCGTCGATGTAGTCGGTAGCTACCTGTACGGTGCACCGGCAGCAGGTAACCGCCTGCTGGGCGTGGCCCAGTTTGAACGCAATAAGAATCCGCTGGCCAAGCAATACCCAGGTTTTGAATTTGGTGATGTCACCGAAAATGAAGCCAAGACCCGTACTGAACTCGAGGAAAGCAAGCTCGATGATGAAGGCAAGGCATCCGTCGATGTCGATCTTTCACCTATCGCCAAACGCCGCTCCCCCTTCACAGTACGCACTACCCTGAGCCTGCTGGAAAGCGGTGGCCGCCCAGTCGTGCGCAGCATGGAACGCACAGTCTGGCCAGCCCCTGTGTTGGTAGGCCTGCGCCCCATGTTCACCGGTGAATATGCGCCTGAAGGCAGCCCGGTGGAATTTGAAGTCATACGTGCTGACAAGGATGGCAAATTGCAGGCATCACCAACCTTGCCGGTACGCCTGTTCCGCGAAGACCGCAATTACTACTGGCGCTTTGAAGACCAGCGCGGCTGGCAGTCTGGCTTTACCGAAACCGATGAACTGGTTGAAACCAGTGCCGTTGCCGTGCCCGCCAATGGCCGTGGAAAATTGCGCCTGCCAGTGCGCTATGGCCGCTACCGCCTCGAAGTGCTGGACCCTGACACCAAGATGCAAGCTGTGTATCGCTTCTATGTAGGCTGGAGCGCCCGCAGTGATGAAAGCCAGGGCGTACGTCCTGACAAGGTCGCCATGAAGCTGGATAAACCCGTCTACAAGGATGGAGACACAGCACGCCTGACGTTCACCCCGCCACACAAGGGTGAAGCCCTGATCACGGTAGAAGGTGACAAGACCCTGTGGATAAAACGCATGTCTGTAGGTGCAGATGCAACGACCATCGATATCCCGCTCAACAAGGACTGGAAACGCCACGACCTGTATGTCTCTGCCGTGGTTCTGCGCCCAGGCAATGAAGGTGACAAGGTGACACCGGCGCGTGCACTGGGTATCGCGCATATCCCGCTGGACAGGGCAGACCGCAAATTTGCCGTGACCATGGAAGCACCAGTCAAAGTGCTGCCTGACAGCACCGTCAAGGTAAAAATCAAGGTGCCGGAAGCCAAGGGCCAAAAAACCATGGTGACCCTGTCGGCAGTGGATGTGGGCATTTTGAATATCACCAAATTTGTCTCGCCTGATCCTCATGCTTTCTTCTTTGCCAAATTGCGTTATGGCCCGGACCAGCATGATATCTATGGCCGCCTCATAGAAAAAATGCAGGGCCAGAAAGGCAAGCTGAAATTTGGTGGTGACAACACGCCCAAAGCCACCAAGAGCTTGCCGAAGAAGGTCAAACTCATCGACATCTTCAGCGGCCCTGTGCAACTGAATGAACAAGGTGAGGCCGAAATACCGCTGGTCATCCCCGACTTTAACGGCACTTTGCGCCTGATGGCAGTGGTGGCCGGTGGCGAGCGCTTTGGTGCCAAGGATGCCGAGATGACGGTGGCCGCACCGCTGATAGCCGAGCTGGCAACGCCACGCTTCCTGTCTTTTGGTGACACTGCCATCGTCGCACTGGATTTGCATAATCTCTCGGGTGCAGGACAAAACCTGAAAGTCAGCATCAATGGTGGCGAAGCCCTGAAACTGACAGAAACCGAACGCAGCGTGAGCCTGAAAGACCAGCAAAAACAAACCCTGCGCTTCCCTATCGAAGCCAAGCCAGTGCCGGGTTTGCATACCATTACTGTTAATATCAGCGGCTCTGGCATCAAGATGGAAAGAAGTTTTGCGCTTACCGTGCAAGCTCCTACACCACAGACCCAGATCACCAAACGCTTTACGGTGAAAGCCGGTGAATCGCTGGATATCAAGGAAGCTGACCTGGCAGGCTTGCACAAGGCATCGTTGCTGGCACACATGGTGGTATCGAACAAGGCACCGATCGATATCCGCGCTGCCATCCAGGGCTTGCTAACTTACCCCTACGGCTGCGCCGAGCAAACCACCAGTACCGCTTACCCGCATGTATTCATTGATGAAGAAGCCGCCAAACGCTTTGGACTCAAGCCCTATACACGCGAGCAAAGGGTAGAGATGCTGGACAAGGCCATCGCCCGCCTGGCCACCATGCAGGCACCGAATGGCGGCTTCAGCCTGTGGGGTAATGTGTCGGAGTATGAGTACTGGTTGTCTGCCTATGTCACCGGCTTTTTGGTAGATGCACGTGAGCAGGGCTTTGGTGTGCCGGATGCGATGTATAACAAGGCATTGGACTTCCTCCTGCGCGGTTTGCAGGACGGGGTGGCACGCATGCCAGCGAGCCCCAAACCGGTAGCAGCCTCCACTACTGGCACCAGCAACCTGTGGGAAGAAAACCGCGTGCGTGACAATAGCCATTTCGGTGTACTGGCAGCAGGTGCTTATGTGCTGTCACGCCAGAACAAGGCACCACTGGCCACCTTGCGCCAGATGCATGATGCGCGTGGCAATGCACAATCCGGCCTTGCGCTGATACAACTGGGCATCGCCTTGAAGCAAATGGGCGACAAGGCGCGCAGCGATGTCGCTCTGGCCGAAGGTGTCAAGAAAGGCCGTGACAATGGTTACTGGTGGTATGACTACGGCAGCAACCTGCGTGATGCAGCCCTGTCGTATGCCTTGCTGGACAGGCACCAGATCAAGCTGGATGGCCGCGATAACCTGATCGGTGTCATCGCCAACGAGATGGAGAAACACCGTTACTACAGCACCCAGGAAAAACTCGCCCTGTTCCTGGTAGGCCGTTCTTACAGCACGGGAGAAACAGCGCCATGGACAGGTACCCTGGCCGTTGCAGGCAAGACGGATGAATTGTCAGCCAAGGCCACGTTGTTCCGTGAATTGCAGGCCAGTGAATTGTCTGCCGGTGTCAAGCTCAGCAATAACAGCAAAGACAATCTGTATGTGGAATTGTCGATGAACGGCAACCCGGTCAAACTGCCACCTGCGAAGAGCGACGTCATAGAACTGAGCCGCAAGATGTATGCACCAGATGGTTCTGAAATCGGTAACCGTCCTTTGAAAGTAGGCGAAACCATCATCATGCGCATCACAGCCCGCAGCCGCAACGCCATGGGCACAGGCATGATCGTCGACCGTATCCCGGCTGGCCTGGAAATCGAAAACACCAACATCGTCCAGGGTGAACAGATGGGTGTGGTCACGATAGACAAACTGAACCCCGCAGAAGCCATGCAGGACCCGCACATCAAGCATGTAGAGTTCCGTGATGACAGGTTTGTGGCAGCAGTACGCATGGACTGGAATGTACTGAACCTGTTCTACCGCGTGCGGGTAGTGACGCCAGGTAAATTCGTCATACCGCCGCTGTATGCAGAAGATATGTACAGACCGGATTTGTATGGGCAAACCGGTGGGACAGATGTGTTGACTGTGGTGGAGAGTGGGAAGTAGAAGACATTGAGGAACGTAGGTTGAAGTTGAGTTGTAGGTTGGGCTACGCTTCATCAGCCCAACACTGGGCCTCTGAATAAGGTATTCGTTAATCAACGTCCGATTCAAGACCTCTCACCACAGAGTCACTGAGGAAAAACAGAGATTGTTTTGACTCCTTCCCCTTCAAGGGGAAGGTTGGGATGGGGATGGGTTTCAGTAAAACAACGGCAATAAAAAAAAACGCTCCTGCGCAGGCAGGAGCCCAGAGGCGTTCGTCGCAAGTCGTGCAGTAGATTAACTTCAATAGACGATGTACTACCGCCGCAATTGAAACATTTGACCGATCAACCGCACCCCATCCCCAGCCTAAGCCGTCCACTGCGCCGCTTGCAAGCGGCTTAGATTCTGTCGGCACAAAGCATGCTTTGTGAAACCCCGAAGACATCCCCTTGAAACTGAGGGAATTTAAGCGTTGAAAAAGTAAGTGCATGAACAAATACCTGCAAATTTTTAAACGACGTACACAAGCCTTGCTCACCCACAAAAAAACCTGGGCAGCAATCATCATCGTCGCCCTGAGCTTCATCATCGCCGACCTCTGCTTTCCCCTGCCCAAACCCGGTCGCGATTCCCCCTACGCGATGGTAGTCCTGGCCCGCGATGGCACGCCCCTGCGTGCCTTCCCAGACAAAGACCACATCTGGCGTCACGCCATTAGCCTGCAGGAAGTCTCGCCCTACTATGTCGATGCATTGACGCAGTATGAAGACCGGGCATTCTGGTGGCACCCTGGTATCAACCCGCTGGCATTGACACGGGCAGCGTGGCAATGGCTGCACAATGGCAAGATCGTATCTGGTGGTTCCACCATCACCATGCAGGTAGCACGCATCATAGACCCCACCCCGCATACCCTGCGCGGCAAGCTCAAACAAATTGCCCGTGCGCTGCAACTCGAAGCGCATTATTCAAAGAAAGAAATCCTGACCCTCTACCTCAACTATGCCCCCATGGGTGGCGTGCTCGAAGGTGTGGAAGCAGCCAGCCGTGCCTATCTCGGCAAACCTGCCAGCCGCCTCACGCATGCGGAAGCGGCGCTGCTGACGGTGTTGCCGCAATTACCCTCCGTCTTGCGACCAGACCGTTATCCACAACGTGCGCAAGTAGCGCGTGACAAAGTGATACGTCGCATGGAAGGCAACTGGAGCAAGGACATCATTGCCGATGCGCTGACTGAACCTGTTACGGCGCAGGTGGTGCGTGAACCTCTACTCGCGCCCTTACTCGCACTGCGCATGAAGCAGCAAGCAAAGCGCACCAAGAGCCAGCAAACCGTGATCCAGACCACGGTTGATACGGCAATCCAGCAAACCGTAGAAACCCTGCTGGCAGACCGCATACGACAATTGCCGCCACATGTGTCGATGGCTGCGATGGTGATGGACAATGCCACGTTTGAAGTGCTGGGCTATGCCGGTTCGGCAGACTTCAGTGACCGTGAGCGTTTCAGCGATGTTGATATGGTGCGGGCGGCGCGCTCGCCAGGTTCTGCCCTGAAACCCTTTTTGTATGCATTTGCACTCGATGAAGGTCTGATCCATTCAGAATCTTTATTGTCCGATACACCGCAATCTTTTTCTGGCTATCAGCCTGGCAATTTTCAGCAAAATTTCAGTGGCCCGGTCAGTGTGTCTGAAGCACTGGTGAAATCCCTGAATGTGCCTGCGGTTGAAGTGCTGGAACAACTGGGTTCATCGAATTTTGTCTCCATGCTCAGGCGCGGTGGTTTGAAACTGGAATTCCCGCGCGGTGCCACACCCAACCTCAGCGTAATACTTGGTGGCGCAGGCGCCAAGCTCGAAGACATGGTCGGCGCCTATTCTTCCCTCGCCCGCAAGGGCATGGCGGCCGTACCGCGTATGACACCCGCCGCACCGCGCAAGGAACAAAGGATGATGAGTGAAGGTGCCGCCTTCATCGTGCGCGACATACTGGAAACCGGCGGGCCGGTGGCGCGTGCCGTCGAAGGCAACGGCAGCTACCGTGGCATCGCCTGGAAGACTGGCACCAGCTTCGGTTTCCGCGATGCCTGGGCAGTCGGTGTCAGCAAGCGCTATACCATAGGCGTGTGGGTAGGGCGGCCAGATGGTACGCCGAATCCTGGCTTCTTTGGCGCGAATGTCGCCGCGCCTTTGCTGGTGGATATTTTCACCGCCATACCCGATGGCCGCAACACCAGCCCGGATGTGCCGCCAGCCACGGTAAGCCAGGAAAAAATCTGCTGGCCGCTCGGCACACGTGCCAGCGAACAACCAGAAAAACTTTGCCCGCTACAACGCACGGCCTGGGTTTTGAACGGCGCAGCCCCACCAAGTTTTGCTGACCGTCTGAAAACCGCTTCACCCATATTCACTTACTTTGTCGATAGCCAGAGCGGCTTGCGGGTAGCGCCTGAATGCAGTAAACGCTCCATGGACAAATTGCAGGCGGCCCGTTGGCCATCCGCACTCGAACCCTGGCTCGATGCAGGCCTGCGCAAGGTCGCCCTGCCACCAGCCTGGTCACCTGATTGCGCGAGCATCTACAATGCTGATGAAAGCATCAAGATAGTCGGCCTCAGCGATGGCGAAATCCTGCACAGAGCCAGCGGCAAGGAGGTGCCCAAAGCCAGGCTGGAAATCAGGGGTTCGCAGGCAGAAGTCAGCTGGATGGTGAATGGCCATCTTGTATCGAGCAAGCTGGCGAACCAGTCGCAGATCATAGAATTTCCTGAAGCAGGACGCTATGACATTACGGCCTTTGATGCGTATGGCCGCTATGACAGAATAAGCGTGAGCGTAACAAAGTAAAGCTATGTAAAGAAGCGGCTATCTTCACTTTTCCTCCATAGTTTTTGCTTAAGATCTATCCTGTCATCAACACCCTTGAAAGGAAACAGGATGAAAAACTTATTAAACCTGGCCCGTGCCAGTATCTTCATGGCTGCATTATGTGCCAGCCTGTTTGTTCATGCACAACCACCCGGCGGAGACCAAAAGAAACCGCCTGAAGCTGGCAAAGACGACCGGCCCAGGCATGAACCGCCACCACAAGCCTATGAAGATTGCAAAGGGAAGAAAGAAGGTGCCGTAGTGCAAATCACGACACCACGCGAAGGCAAGATTTCTGCGACTTGCACCAATTCACCCAAAGGCCTGTTTGCCCGCCCTGAAAGGCCGCCACACCCGCCAGAAGGCAAAGAAAATAATCCGCAAGCAAAGAAATAATTTGTCACAACAAGTCTTCTTTCTTTACATGTCTGACCCCGTCAGGGCAGGTTTGCCAGAGTAGAATTTCTACATTGGCAAATCTGCAGCCATGCTGAAAGAAAACCATGAGTGAAGAGCAACTGATTCCTGTTTTTATTCCCGCCCTGATTGCCCTGCTGGTGCATGCAGAAGATAGCAAAGGTGAGCCCCTGACGCATGCAGAAGTGCTGAACATACGCGATTACGCGAATGTCATGATGATGGAAAAACCCCATGCAGATGCACTTGACGAATCTCGCGGCTACGACGACATAGACCCGGAAAACTGCTGGTATGACTGGCAGATGTGCAGAAGAAAAATGGGCCGCCAGCCCGAGCTTGACCCCGGCGCCAGGATCAGCATGAGCAAGACCGATGACGAGGGCATGCAGCAAGCCTTTGCCCAGGCACAACTATCCCTGCCGCAATTCCGTCAACTGATCTACAGCAACACAGCAAGAGAATATCATCCCCTGGTCAAGACCAAATTTACATTAGCCGACGACAATATCTTTGTATGGCTATTGGTGGTCGAAAGTAATATAGAAGGTTTTCTGGCAGAATTATTTGAGTTACCACCAGCCCTGGCAGGCTATGAAATTGGCGATACCTTCAAGATCACCAACGGTGCCGTTGTCGACTGGATGATCAACCACAACGGCAAACTGCACGGTGGTTACACCATACGTGCTCACAGGGCAACGCTCGATGCTTTGGAACAGGAAAAACTGGACAGGCATCTGGGAGTTAGTCGCTACCTGTGAAAGCCATAATTCACTTAACGAACTAGGCTGGGCAAACAGTTCCACCATCTTCTAATGAGACCAGGCCTTTTGAATGCTTATAGCGTTTAGGTGCGATTAGAGCAAAGTAATCGCACGCATGGTGCCAAGCGGCCCTGTTCGTCGATTTCATCTTAAGAACCCACATGACCATCAAATATTGCCTTGGCTTCCATATAGGACAAGTCGAATGTAAGTCTAAGCATTCTAATTGTACGCAATTCATGAAGCCCTTCGCACTTGGTGACATCAATCAATTGCGTGGGAGATAATCCAAATTGGTGTAGCAGTTTATATGTGTCGTAATTTGTTGGATCAGTGTCCCAGATTTTTCTAGAAGGAGCCTCTTCTTCCACATTGGGTGAGGCTGTTGATAACTCCAAATCAGTGAGAAGTGCCTTGATCATTTCCGCTTGATCGATTACATACTGGTCTGAATGTTTTTGTAATCTGTCCAGGGCATAAAAGATGTTTGCCTTACAGACCGAGCGCATTACGTCATTCATATTTTCCCCGATGTTGAATCCCGCGTAGGTGCAATTAGTGCAACGTAATCGCACGTATGTCACGCTGTAAAATATTATTACTCATCCTTTGAAAACCATTCGTCCGAATACGCTAGCTATTCGCACCTACGTGAATCAGCCTGTGGATAACGTACATAGTAATTATCAAACTCAGCTACTTCACGCAAAACAAAACCATGGCGAAGGTAAAACCGATTGGCCTCACTATCACGCAAGGCACCAACATGGATGATTTTTCCGAGTTCGTCGGCCTCTGTTTGCACCAGTTTGATGACTGCACTGCCGAGACGACGTTGCTGAAAATCCGGATGCAGGTAAAGGTGGTCAAGCAAGAGATCATTGTCCTGCGGACGCAGTACTAAAAAGCCTGCCAGCAATCCATCATGCTTGATGAGCCTGGTGTATTCGGCTGCAAAATTTTGTAGCAGACGCTGCCGTGCTCTCTCTGCATCAAAGCGGCCCACGCGTTCAAGACTGGGGCGCATGGCGAGGACGCGCAGTTCAGCTAACTGGGCGGCATCATTGAGCGTGCAAGCTTCAAGTTTTAAATTCATATCACGAACAATTTTGTGTCAACAATTTCGCCATGTGGATAAACGCATTTTTACCCACTTTAGGCACATCCCATTTGCCATCCACAGGTACGCGGCGCTGGTGGGCGATGACCATATCCAACCTGGGGATAACCAGCAAGTATTGCCCATGCAAACCCCAGGCCATGTAGGCGCCTTGCAGTGGCGAACCAGCGGGTTCTTCGAGTACCCACCACATATAGCCATAAGCGACATGGCGGGCTGCGGTGCTGGCCGGGTGCATGTCGGATGAGGGAGTGTAGATGCTGGTCGTCAGATGCATCCAGTCTGCCGGTATCAACTGCCTGCCATTCCAGTTACCTTCATGCAGGGCGAGCAGGCCTATGCGGGCCATGTCCCTGGTGGATAAAAGGAAATGATAAGGCAGGTGCATGGATTTGCTGCGGTCGCCCCACTTCTTTTGAGCGCTCAGCTTAAAGTCCTGGAATTGCAAAGTCTGTGCGATGTCTTCGTCAAACAGTTGATAAACACTTTTGTGGGTGGCGTTTTCCAGTGCAGTGCCGGCTGCATTAAAGTCCCAGTTGTTGTACAGAAAATAGCTGCCGGGTGTTTGCGTGCCACGCGCGGGTGCATTGGCGAGATCATCGCCGCTGTTGGCTGCGACATGGAAAACGCCCGAGCGTGCGGTCAGCAGGTCGCGCAACCTGGCTTGTTTTTCTGTGGGCAAGAGGCCACCGACATCATCAATCTTTGCGGCCTCCAGGGTCTGGTCGAGATTGATAGCTCCATTGGCAACGTATTTGCCATACAGCATGGACAAAATGCTTTTGCGTTGTGACTCTATGATGCCCGGTACTTCCACAGGGCCATGGTTGTACAGGATGCGGCCATCCTTGATGGCGAGCAGGGCTGTAGTAGCCTGTTTTTGCACATAGCCATCAAGCTCGGCCTGGCCCTGTTTGCATTGCGCACTTGTCGAGGCTACGCTGTCCCATTCAGTTCCTGGAAAAACTGTGGCGGCATTGCCTGTCAGCGCAACCATCATCAGCATCGTAGTCAGCAATTTGATTTTGTAAGTAGCCATGGATACCCTTTCGCATCAACATAGTCTACCTGACCTGAATAAAATGACTTGGTTCCCCGGTTCTTCTATTGCGGATATTCCATAAACGTACTGACCAATGCCCTGGTCGCGAGCCCATAAGTCTTGCCTATTTCCTGCAAGGCTTTATCTATCGCCAGTGCCGGGGCGATGTCAATGAGCCAGTTTTGCTCTGTTTTCATCTTGTCCAAAACAGCTGCATCTGCCACGGCATCCGGCAGCAGTTGCAGACCATAACGCGACTTCACAGCCTGCATGCTGCCCGCATAGGTTTTGACTTGCGAACGGTAGGTGCGCGACCATGCATCGGCATACAGGGCCAGCGCGATGTCGTTGATACCGGCGCTCAGGGGCAGGGCGATTTCTTCATGTGACCAGAAACGCAGCCAGTTGCCTGCGATGGTGGTGACATGGGCGAGACTCATTTTGAATTGCTGGCTGTCATGTGTGGATAAGTAATCTTTTATCCCCAGCTCATTGGCCAGTGCAGTGGCGCGCTCGTGATCGGCGATGGCGGCGACCAGGGCCAGTGACGCAGGCAGGGATGCGGTCACTCCTGTCGTGGTGATGATCTTGCCATCGGCGAGGTAACGCTGGTCGCGCACCCAGGTCGTATTTGGAAATTGTTTTTGCAGGCCATCCATGGAATACCAGAAACCCACGGCGCGGCGCTGTTCCAGCAAACCCGCATGCGCCAAAACCCAGACGCCGTCACAGATACCAACGATGGTGGCACCTTTGGCGGCCTGTGCCCTGACCCAGTTTTGCAACACTGCGGCCTGCACATTGTGCAGGGCCGGGACGATGACATAGTCCGCCCCTTGTGGATAAGTCTGGTCAAATTCTGCCACCGTCGTTTCTGCCTGCATCTTGAGTGCAGGGTAGAGATTGACCACGCCGCTGCCGGTTGCCACGGACAAGACTTGCGCCGCACCTGAGGCCTTGAGCACGGCATAGGGCACGACAAAATCGGTGAGCTCGGTCATTTCATTGTCGGCAACCACGACGACGACAGGCTGCGTGCGGCCAAAACGTGGCTGATAGTCAGGTAAAGGCGTGGGCAAGGTATCAGCACTGGCCAGGGCAAGGCTCAAGGTCAGGAACAGGAAGAGCAGGATTTTTGTTTTCATCAGTACACCGGGAATTTATCCACAGGCACACTATAATCATCAACATCTTGGCCGCAGTGCCAATCTTGTCGCAAATTCTGCCATGGATAACAATACCCGCATCATCGTCTTCATTACCTTGGATGGCGTACAAAGCCTGGACCTCTCTGGCCCCATGGAAGTGTTTGCAGTGGCCAACCAGCACAGACCATCAGCCCTGCCAGCCTATCGCCTGATAGTCGCCAGCCCGCATGGTGGTGTCATCACGACCCACGCCGGGCTGGAAATACATGGGGTATGCGCACTCAGGGATTTGCCAGCAGAGATAGATACCATAATCATCACCGGTGGTAGTGAGACCGCCATGCGCGAAGCTGCGGCGGAGAATATCCTGCTGCCCTGGCTGCAAGGGCGCAGTAAAAATACCCGCCGTATTGCCAGCGTCTGCATAGGTGCACTGGTGCTGGCTGCCGCCGGTCTGTTGAATGGCCGCCGCGCTACCACCCACTGGAATAGCTGCACACTGCTGCAAAAACTCTTCCCTGAGGTCAGGCTTGATGCTGATGCGATCTTCACCGCCGACGGCCCCATCTATACCTCGGCAGGTGTCACCGCTGGCATAGACCTGTGCCTGTCGCTGCTGGAAGCTGATGGTGGCCCGGCACTGAGCCTGGCGGTCGCGCGTGAGCTGGTGCTGTACATGCGCCGCGCCGGTGGGCAATCGCAATACAGCCATACCCTGCAAAGCCAGGTCTCATCACAAAGCCAAAGCAACCCGCGCCTGCAGCAACTGCTCAGCGAGATACGGGCCCAGCCGACTGGAGACTTGCGAACTCCGGCGCTAGCGGCCAGGGTGCACATGAGTGAACGCAATTTCTCGCGTATCTTCCAGCAAGAAACTGGCAGCACACCGGCCCGTTTTGTCGATGCCGCCCGGCTGGAGTTTGCCAAGAACTTGCTGATCACGACCAGTTGGCCGCTGGCCAGGATAGCCGACCATTCAGGCTACCAGAGCCTGGATACCCTGCACCGCAGTTTCATGAAGCATCTGGGGACAACACCGGGGTTTTTCAGGGACAGGTTTGGGAGCGCTGTTTGAGATCAGGCAGTTGCCTACATTTGCTTGAACAAGTGCAGATAAGCGCGGCTGACCAGTAATTCTTCGGGCCGCTCTTTGAGCTTCAGCAGGGTGCGGCCACGAAAGTCACGTGTGGTGCCTGCTATGTGCTTGACGGCGACTATCGTGCCACGATGTATTTGCCAAAAGCGGCTGGCATCGAGGCCATCCAGCAATTCTCTGAGCGGCATGCGTATCAGTGACTCATGCGTGGCGGTGAAGACCGATACGTATTTGTCATTCGCCTCGAAATAAATCACTTCATCGATAGAAATCAGCCGGATGTCATTGCCATGTGCGGCGCGTATCCAGTCCAGGCGGCCCGGTGTAGCAGCCGGATTCGTCGCTGTCATGGATGCCATGGCAGACATTAGCCTGGCAAGTACATCTGCAGCGGGTACTGTACCGTCTGCGTCTGCCGCAGCTAGCTGGCGCTTGAGTTTTTCTACACAACGGCCCAGCCTCTCCCTGGTCGGGGGCTTGAGCAGATAATCGACAGCCTCGCGCTCGAAGGCATCGACTGCATACTGGTGATATGCGGTCACAAAAACCACCAGCGGTGCAGCCTTTGCAGCTTGCAATTGGCTTGCCAGTTCCAGCCCGCTCATGCCTGGCATGCGGATATCCAGAAAGGCGATGGAAGGTGAGAGTTCGTTGATCAGGCGCAAGGCATCTGCACCGTTGTAGGCCTCGGCGATAATCTTCAGCTCAGGCCAGAGCACTGCCAGCTCGGCTTTCAAAAAATTGACGAGGGTGATTTCGTCGTCTGCTATGAGTGCGGTAGGCATGTTTTTATCGTGACGTAAATTCAGGTGTGCGTTTTGGCTGTTGATGGCAAGGGCAAATGCAGGCTCACGCTGACGCCGCCTGCGGCATTTTCCGTAATGCTCAGGCTGCCTTGCTTGCCATACAGTGCTGCTATGCGTTCACGCAAGTTAGCCAAGCCTACCCCGCCACCTGGCTTGCTGCTGGCAACCGTCTGGAAACCCACGCCGGTATCGCTGATTACAACATGCAAATGATCTTTCTCTACATGCGCTTTCAACAGGATTTCGCCACCCTCTATCTTGGGTTCCAGGCCATGGCTGATGGCGTTTTCAACGACAGGCTGCAAGAGCATGGGCGGGATGGACAGGCTGGCAGCTTGGTCTGAAATTTCTATGCGGTAACGCAGGCGTTCGCCCATGCGCAGCTTCATCAGCTCCAGATAAGCGCTGATCGTATCAATCTCGCCCTGCAGCAGGGTGTCGCTATCACGGCTGGCCGACAAGGTGGCACGCAGGTAGTCAATAAGGCGTTCGAGCAAGAGACGGGCGCGTGCCGGATCAGGTTGAATCAGGCCTACCGCATTGGCCAGGGTGTTATACAAAAAATGCGGCTCCATCTGTGCCTGCAACATGCGTAACTGCGCCTCAAGCGCACGCCGTTCGGATTCCAGCGCGCGTCGCTGTTCTGTCGCGATTTTCTCTTTGTCCCGCAACTCACGCTCCCTGACCAGATAGGCAAACACGAGTACGCAGGAAACCAGCACAGAGACAATCGCAAAGTTCAGGATGACACCGGTTTTGAAATAATCGAGGCGCAATGCTGCCGGATTGATGAGCAGCACTGCCAGGCAATATCCTGCAAAGACGCCACCGCTGGGCACGATGAGGTAGTAAGCCACCCACTTCCAGCCACGTATATTTTCTATCCATGGCCGTAGCAAAAAAGAACTGAGCGCAAACAGGATATGGATGGAATACGAAATCGACATCGCGATGACCAGATTATTCCAGAGCTGTACAAAAAACCGTTCACGCGACAGGTTATACGCATACAGGGCAAAGAAGAACAGGGCAAAACCCAGGCCCAGTATGAAGGTATAGACGAGATCGCGCACTATGCCCGGCTGCCAGCGGCGGAAAAAGGGTATCAAGGCGAGGGGATGGTCATCGGCCCCTTGCTTGCCAGGCGAAGTACTGACTGGCTTGGCCGGGGTGGTCGGGTCGGCAGGCATAGGTTTCATCATGACAGTCTAAACAGGTGGGCAGGGGCTGACAAGCCAACTCCTGCTTCAGGACAAACTCAGGCCGCCAAAAAATTACCATGAAAACATAGCGGTGCCGCATAGGGCAGGCGTGCCCAGGCCACCGGGCCTTGCGATAAATGCGCCCCATCAAACACGCTCAGCGCGGTCTGCGACTTTCTCACATCGTAAGCCACACCGAGCAACCACACACCCTTGCCACCCTGCTTGGGTACAGGTATGTGTTCTTCAACTACCCAGTCCTGGCCATAGTTGTATCTGTCGTGACGGCCAGTTTCCATATCAATGCTGGCGATGCCTGTCATGCCAAATTCTGGCGATTTGTCGCCGGTGGTCACGAAGAGCTGGCGGTTGCGCAAACCCATATCGACTGGTGATACACGGGGAAATTCTGTCACGCTCATCAGTTTTTCGCTGCGTGCCGTGCCCTTGTTCAAATCCAGCGTGATGAGCACAGTATCAGCATTTTGCAGCTTCCCGGCATCGCCACGCATGATGCTACCGAGACCTCTGAAGCTGCTGTCGTCTGCTGCCATGCTGGCATCCAGGCGTATGGTATTGCCTTCGTCCCAGCCATTACCGGAATGGAAGACCATGCCTGCTGGCATTTCTATAATACGGCGCAGGCTGAAATCTGCACGATCCACGACCACCGCACGCATGGGACGCTGGCCATTCCAGACATGTGAGCCCAGGTAGCTCTGGTCCGGTGAATTACGCAGATCAAACGGTGGCACCAGGAAGACCATATACCGTGCCGTTAACACGAAATCATGCACCATGGGCAATTGCGGTACATTGACCATGCCGAACTTGCCCAGGCTGCCATCGGCATCTATGCGCCATAACAGCAGTTTGTTGGCACCCGCTGCGACGCCAAAATTCCACAGCACGCCATCTGGTGAAATCCTCGGATGGGCAGAAAAAGGCATGGCAGCCAGATCATTGCGCCAGGTCTTGATACCCTCGGTCGCCAGGCTGGCCGGATTGAGTTCAGTCGCCGAGCCGCCTTCCCACAACGCATACAGCTTGCCTGCATGCGGCACGGCATTGGTGTTGGCGGTATTGACCGTATCATTATTGCCTACTGGCCTGCGGCTGAAGCCGGTACCAAAGGCAGGATACAGAAACTGCCCGGCAGCCGACTCTTCGACAAATTTTTTCGTACGCACGAAATGCGCCTGATGCCGCACCCGGCCATGATCCATTTGCCACGCATGTACCATGCCGTCGCCATCAAACCAGTGGTGATAGCGCTCATCACCGAGCTCAAAGCGCGCCGGGCCATTGCGGTAGAAAGTGCCGTTGAGCCCGGCAGGCCAGCGACCTTCAACCACTGCCGCGCTGCCTGACAGGTCAGATTCCCGGTTTTTGAGCGCGGCCAGGCGCTGGTGGGCTGGCAGGTTCGCCAGAAAGGCATCCCTGGTTTCATCTGCATATGCTCCTGCTGGCAATGCGATGGCTGGCAGCGCCGCCAATGCACCACGCAAGAAATGACGTCTGTCCATGGCAAGTCCTCCTTTAGCGCAGTTTGATGCTAACGAGCTTGCCGACATCCGGCACTTGCACCAGCGCCTGGACAAAGCTGGGAGGGCCGTAATTGCCTGCCGCATCATTGCTGAAGCCATAAGGCTCGACCGGCATGCCTAAGGGATTGCTGTCAAGCTTGCCATTGCTGTTTTCATCCTGGAATACGCTGAGGGCATAATCGCCAGCCGGCAAGCCGGCAATCATCAGTTTGACCTTGTCAGCCTGGGCATCGACAGCTGCTACCTTGTAAGGCTGCTTCATGAAATTTTCTGACTTGTCATACACAGCGACCATGACCTTGCCTTTGGCGCTCTTCAGGCCTGTCACTTCTACCGTCAGCTCTGCTGCCTGCGCAATGCCTGTCACAGAGGCCATTGCCAGTGCCGCGAAAATAATGGATGGAAAATAGTGTTTCACGGTTTGTCTCCTGTAGTTTGAATCGCCGCTTGCGATACCCGTATCTTGCCGCGCCTGCGGCGGGCTTGCCGGGGTATGCGACGAAGGCAGGCCCAGATGGCGCGAATTGCAGGCAGGGGGCGTGAAATGCAGCCGGAGGTGGGAAGGATAGGCGTTGTAGGAGCGACTTCAGTCGCGAATGATTGATACAGATGGAAATGCATGCTACGGCTGTTCGCGGCTGAAGCCGCTCCTACGGGGGCATAGAAAATAGGATCATCGTTAATTGACAGAAACCCATCCCCATCCCGGCCTTCCCCTTGAAGGGGAAGGAGAAAAAGCGCCAAAACTCAGATGGACATATCCCGCAACATCCTGGAAGCCTCACGATTCGCCAGCAAGACACTGCCATCGCGCATATGCAGGCGTAATTGTGATTGCTCGTCGGCTTTCATGGATTCGACAAAATCCAGGTTTACCAACAGCGAGCGGTGTATGCGTATGAAGCGTGCAGGGTCGAGGCGGGTTTCGAGTTCGGTGATGCCCAGCCTGACCAGGTGGGTACGGTCACCGACAATGATGGCGGTGTATTTGGCGTCGGCCTTCAGGTAGGCGATGTCGTTCACATTGACCGGGAAAATATGGCCACGGTCGCGCACCAGTATGCGCTCAAGTCTGCTGGTTTCACGGCCTGCGGCGAGATTCAAGGCATGTTCCATGGCTTGCATCGATGGCGGGGCATCCAGCAGGCGATCTACGGCCGCATCAAAGCGCTCACGGGTAAAGGGCTTGAGCAGGTAATCGACCGCATGCAGTTCAAAGGCGGTCACGGCATACTGGTCATAGGCGGTCGTGAAGACGATTTCTGGCAAATGGCTGAGACGGCGCAAGACTTCGAGACCCGTCATCTCCGGCATTTGTATGTCCATGAAGACGACGTCGGGCTTGAGTAAATTGATTTGCGCGAGGGCCGTAACGCCATCGGCAGCTTCACCGATGAGGCTAAGTTCTGGCCTGTCGCTGACGGCATCGCGCAAGACTTCGCGGGCCAGGGGTTCATCTTCTGCAATGAAGGCTGTTTTAATTTTACTCATGATTTGATACGCTCAAGCGTCACATCGAGGAGATAGGAATGGTCAAGCATATTTCAAAACCTTGTCCAGGTGCGGTATTTATGCTGAAACTGGCGCGCTTGCCATATTCAAGCTGCAGGCGGCGCTCTACGGTTTTGACACCTATGCCGCTCGAGGCATGGACATCGGCCAGCTCAGCGCCGGGGCCATCATCCCGGATGGTGATTTCCAGCTCACCATGCAAGGCCTTGAGCCTGGTCTTGATGAGCAGGTTACCTGGCTGGCTGCGTGGGTTGAAGGCATGCTTGATACTGTTTTCCACCAGCGGCTGCACGGTCAGCGGCGGGATGCCAAAGCCACCCGCCATTTCATCAAGCTGCCAATCGACATTGAGCCTGTGGCCGAGGCGCAGGGCTTCCAGATTCAGGTAATCACGGACGAAATTGAGTTCATCTTCGAGAGCGACATGGGTAGTGCCGTTTTTCTCGGTATCGAGCACATAGCGCAGCATGTCAGAAAAGCGGAACAATGCGGCCTCAGCCGCCTTGCCATCCTTGCGCATGAGGGCGATGATGGAATGCAGGGTATTAAACAGGAAATGCGGATTGAGCTTGTTGCGCAGGCTGGCCAGCTCGGCCACCACCAGCAAACCCTGGGCCTGGGTCGCAGCCAGTGCCTGCATGCGGCGTGCTTCGCTGGAACGCACGGTATGAAAAATCGCTGCGACCACGCCATACATCATGAGGCTGTACAGGAAGGGCCAGATATAGGCACTCAGGGGCCGGACTGCTTCGATTTCTTTGACATGCACGATCATTTGCATGAAACCACTGACTGCGTAGTGCCAGAAAAACCCGAATACCAGTGACAACAGGATATGGGTAAACACAATACTCAGAGGCCGCAAACCCTTGCGCTCCATCAGGCCGGTCATGGGCCAGATCAACGCCAGGGTCAGGGCTGCAGGCAAGGTATTGATCTCTGAATACATCGCCAGTTGCAAATCAAACTGGCCTTTGGACAAGCCGTCAATCTGTATCGCGAGCGCAATCAGTATGGAATATGCTATCCATGCCAGGGTATAAAAAAGCCACATGCGGCGCATCGTCATCCTTTCCATCAAGCTGATGCTATGACAGGAGTATCCGGCAATTCTTGCCAGACTGCCACTGTCATGACACCAAATGAGGAATTAAGGAGCTTAAATGTACTTAAGGGCGCTTAAGTGGATGCGTGCCTGCGATTAATCCTTCTCGCGTTCCCAGTATTCCAGCGTGGCTGCCTTGTCATAGCCTTCGCCCGCCAGCACCACACTGATGCGGTTGCTGTCGGGATAAACAATCACATCATGCGGATTGCGTTCGCCAATAACCAGGTAGCGGCATACAGCATCGGTATGATTGAACAGGCTGTGACCAACCTTTTGCCCTGCCGGGAATACCATGTAATCACCGGCTTTCATGATATAGGTCTGATCGCCCATGCGCAGGGTCAGGCTGCCGTCCAGCATCATCAATTGCTCTTCTTCCAGATAATGATAATGGTTGGGGCAGGCATGTTTGCCGGGTGACAGTTCTTCCAGGCTGACGCCTACATTCTGGCAGCCGCCATATTGGCCTAGCTGGCGATAACGTGAACCAAAACTCTGGCCGTGAGAATATTCATCCCAGGGCACATCCTCCACCGCAAACGGACGGGTTATCCCGTCCTCAGTGAGTGCGATGGCTTTTCTTTTTTCTGTCATACCGGCTTCCTTGGAAATATCAGGTGGCTATTGAGATTGCTATTGAGGTGGCTATTTTTTAGGCTATGTCTATCTTGCCCATCTCCAGCAAGACTTCATGCGCAGAACGGTAGGCGTCGATGGCCAGCGGCATGCCGCAATACACACTGGCATGTAATAGTACTTCTTGTATTTCTTTCATGCTGGCACCGTTATTGACAGCACCGCGTACATGACCCTTGATCTCGTGCGCGCGCCCCAGGGCGGTCAGCATGGACAGCGTGATCAGGCTGCGGGTTTTTAAATCCAGGCCATCACGGCACCAGACCGTGCCCCAGGCATTACGGGTGACAAATTCCTGTAGCGGTGCGGTAAAGGCATCGGTATTGCTGAACGCCTTTTCGACAAAGGCCTCACCCATGACTTGCTTGCGTATTTGCAGGCCATCTTCAAATTGCTGATCTGTTTGCTGGTTCATCGTTGTTTTAAACTCCATTGTTATCTTCCATGAAAGGAATGCTAGCCAGATCAGTATGCAAGGTCAAAACAGCAATGTATTTTGTTGTTTTTAGGTAGTCATATTGTTTTCGATAGACAATATATCAATTTAACAACTTGTTTGAGAGCAGACTTGTTTTAAGTACATTTCCCCGTTACAGTTCATTACAGAAAACCCGCTATCTTTACCAAAGCCAGGATTTATTTGTCCTGCGCTGGGCTTATGATGGATGTAAAACACCGGTTGCCAGCGCTCAAGCTGATCTCAAGCCGAATCTCAAGTTGAGCTCACATTGAGATGGCACTGGCAAACACTTATCCTGCAAGGCAGCTCCATGACATTGTTGAAACTGAAGATAGCAGCAGCGGCCACGTCACTGGCTATCGTCACTGGTACCAGTCTGCCAGCTCTGGCACTGGAAACCGGCAAACCCGCGCCGGCATTCAGCGCCCAGGCTGGCAAGGGCAATGTGCAACTGGCTGATTATCGCGGCAAAGTGGTCTATCTTGATTTTTGGGCATCCTGGTGCGGGCCGTGCAAGCAATCCTTCCCGTGGATGAATGCCATGCAAAGCAAATACGGCGCACAGGGTTTGCAGGTAGTGGCGATCAACCTCGACAGCAAACCCGAGGAAGCACAGGAATTCCTGAAATCCACACCCGGCAATTTTCAGATAGCCTATGACCCCAAGGGCATCATGCCGCGTCAGTATGAAATCAAGGGCATGCCCAGCAGTGTATTGATAGACAGGGATGGCAAGATCATTTCGCAGCACGCAGGATTTAACGAAGCCAGCAAGGCAAAAATTGAACAGGCGATCATCAGCAGCCTGGGGAGTAAATGATGAAACAATTCATAACCACGAAATTACTGGGAAAACTGGCCTTGCTGGGCCTGGTCCTGTCCTGCAGCGCCTGCGGCAATATGCAACTGGTACAGGCTGTGCAACCCTGGGAAAAAGGCAAGCTGGCGAAAAAGGAAATGACGTTTGACCACGACCTGCTGGAAATCAAGTTCGCCGAGCATACTTACTCGAGCAAGGAATCTGCCTTTGGCGGTGCAGGTGTTGGTGGTGGCGGCTGTGGTTGCAACTAAAGCATAAGACATACGGCATAAGGCATAAACAAGCATGAAAGCGCCCACTTCCAAGACTCCTGACAATCTCGCCAGCACTTTGCTGGCCGCTGCACTTGCCTTGCCCATGATGCAGGCAGCGCATGCAGAATCGGCACCGGACAAGGGTCTCATCAGCCTGAAATTACTTGATTACAAAGACAGCCAGCCCGGTGAAGACCGCGTCAAGGTGCAAGCCAGCGCGCTGAAGATCATGGCGCCCCTGTCGGATGAATGGTCGGTCGGCGCGACTTATGTGACGGACAGTATCTCTGGTGCCTCGCCAGCCTTCCATAGCTATGGCCTGGTCAAGCTCAGGGACTTTCGTCGTGCACTCGATGCTGAAGTCACCCGGTATTTCGCGCACCATACCCTGACCCTGGGTGCCAGTGCATCGAGCGAATCGGATTATATTTCGCGTGGCATGTCACTGCAGGGCAGCCAGTTCAGTGAAGATAAAAATACCACCTGGACTGCGGGCCTGGGTTTTGCCAATGACACTGTCAGCGCCTCCACCGGCAGGGTCAAAGGACAAAACAAACAGGTGACTGATGCGCTGCTGGGCCTGACCCAGGTCATGAGCATGAATGATATCGTGCAGGTCAATGTCAGCCTGGCACATGCCAAGGGTTATCTGTCTGACCCTTACAAGGCTTTTGACAAGCGCCCGGATGAGCGCAACAGCTATACATTGCTCACCCGCTGGAACCATCATTTCGATGGCACGGGCGGTAGTGCACGTGTCAGCTACCGTTATTTTGGCGATAGCTGGAAGATCAGGTCGCATACCTTCAATCTGGAATATACCCAGCCTTTTGGCAAGGGCTGGAGCGTGACGCCGCTCGTGCGTTTTTACAGCCAGAGCGCAGCGAGTTTTTATGTAGATGCGCAGCCAGACATTTATCCATTTGCCCCTAACCCGCCAGATGGAGCACAGAATTATTCTGAAGACCAGCGGGTCTCAGCCTATGGCGCACGCACTGTCGGTATCAAGCTGGCCAAGCAGATCAATGACGACTGGCAGGTCGATGTGAAATTTGAGCAATACCAGCAACGTGCTTCTTACCGTTTGTTTGGCAGTGGCAGCCCGGGGCTATTGCCGTTTGATGCCAGGACCATACAGCTTGGTTTGTCGCGCCAGTTTTAGTGAATGAATTTGGTTTTATGCAGATTTACCGTATCCCTTTCAAGGCCATGGCCAGCACCTGTGAAGTCGTTATCGCGGATACCGATGAACAGACTATGTTTGCCAAAGCACAGGAAGCGATTGCCGAAGTGCGCAGGATAGAGGTCAAGTATTCGCGTTACAGACCAGACAGCATCGTCTCGCGCATCAATGCCCAGGCGGGTGGTGATGCCGTGGTCTGTGATGAAGAAACTGTGGCCCTGTTTGATTATGCCCAGGCCCTGCACCAGGCCAGTGATGGCTTGTTTGATATCACGGCAGGCATCTTGCGCCAGGCCTGGGATTTCAAGAGCCAGCGGGTACCGGCAGCAGATGAATTACATGCCTTGTGCCAGCGCATAGGCTGGGCAAAGGTGGAAAGAACCAGTAACAAACTCAGACTGCCGCAGGCTGGTATGGAAATCGATTTTGGTGGCTTTGGTAAAGAGTATGCGGCAGACCGGGCAGCGGCAGTGCTCGAGGCCGCAGGCGTCACACATGGCTATGTGAACCTTGGTGGTGATATACGGGTGCTGGGCCCCAAGCCGGATGGCCAGGCATGGGTCATGGGGATACAAGACCCGCGCCAGCAAGACAAGATCGCGGCCAGCATACCGCTGACCTCAGGGGCGCTGGCCACCAGTGGGGATTATGAAAGATATTTTGAAGCAGGTGGTCAGCGTTACTGCCATATCCTGAACCCGCACACTGGCATGCCGGTCAGTCACTGGCGCAGCATCAGCGTGCTGGCCCCTTTGACTGCACTGGCTGGCAGTTGCACGACGATAGGCATGTTGAAAGAGGCTGATGCGCTGGCGTATCTGCAGCAAACCGGATTGCGTTTTCTGGCAATAGACCAGCAAGGCATAGTACATACGCAGGCTGCGGCCTGAACCAGGAATTTGAGGAGTGCATCATGGCAACCATAGTAGGCGACGACGGCAATAACACCTGGACCGTCATTAATCCATCGACGTTTACCCTGGATGGCAAGGGTGGCATAGACACGCTCAATCTGGGTACTTCGCTGCGTTCTGAATACAAGATCACGCTGGCGGCAGATGGTTCTGTGCATGTCGATACCCTCTCTGGTGCGAGCGGCGAGTTGCATGCGACGCTGCTCAACATGGAGCGTTTGGTCTTCAACAATGGCAAAGACGTGCTGGACCTGCTGAGTTTCTTTGGCGATACCACACCGCCTACCGTCATCAGCTTCAGCCCGGCCACGCTGGCGACCAGTGTCGCCACCAATAGCGATATCGTGCTGACCTTCAGTGAGACTGTCACCGCTGGCAGTGGCACCATCAGCCTCATGAATGCCGATGGCAGCGTGGTAGCCAACTACAACATCGCGCAAAGCAGCAATGTCACGATCAGCGGCAATACCGTGACCATCAACCCGACCAATGACCTGAGCAATGGCAGCACTTACAAGCTGTCGATACCTTCTGGCGCAATCAAGGACATGGCGGGTAATAATTTCATTGGTACCAGCAGCTATTCGTTCACCACGGTGGCAAAGGTGATCGCCGGTGGTATTGTTGGTACGGCTGGCAATGACACTTTGAATGGAACGGCTGGTAACGACAGTTTCAACGGCCTGGCCGGAAATGACATCATCAATGGCGGCGCAGGCATGGATACTGCGATTTATGCAGGCAAGCGGGCTGACTTTAACATCACGGCAGCAGGTGCCAATTTTACTGTACAGGATAAAACCGGGGCCGAGGGTACCGATTCTGTCAGCCAGGTAGAACGCCTGCAGTTTGCCGATATGTCGGTCGCGCTGGATATCAATAGTACCGCTGGCGTGGCTTACCGCATTTACCAGGCAGCCTTCAACCGCACGCCGGATCTGCCAGGCCTGGGTTACTGGATAGGACAGATGGACAAAGGACAAAGCCTGAACCAGGTTGCTGCCAGCTTCGTCATTTCCGCCGAGTTCAAGCAATTGTATGGAGCGAATATCTCTGACAATGCCTTTCTGACTGCCCTGTACAGTAATGTGTTGCACCGGACGCCAGACCAGGCAGGCTTTGATTACTGGAATGGGCAGGTCAGCAAAGGCATGACAAGAGCCGACATACTCGCCAGTTTTAGCGAGAGTACCGAGAACCAGGTGCAGGTGGTTGCCAAGATACAGAATGGCATAGACTTTATTCCGTTTGGCTGAACAACTTCACAGTTGCTGCAGGTTTGCAGCAACTGGCCAAGCTCTTTGGCTCTGTGCATAAGTTAGCGCTTATACACAGCCTCGATATCCGCAGCAAAATGCGCGAGCAAATTATTGCGCTTGAGCTTCAGAGTAGGTGTGATCAGGGTGTTTTCCACCGTCCATGGTTCCAGCGTCAAAATCGCGGCGCGTGGTTGTGCATAGTAGGGAAAACCTTTGGTCAAAGCCTTGATACGTTGCACCACTGCTTTTTGTGCCTGTGGTGATTTCAGGCTGGCGGTATCGTCAGGATTGAGGCCCAACGAGGTGGACAGCTCCAGCCAGTAAGCACGGCTCAGCACGACGGCGCAGGCGATGAAGGGGGCATTCTCACCAAAGGCATAGGCTTGCTCAAACACGGCATCATTCATGATCGCCAGTTCCAGATCAACCGGGGCGATTTTTTCACCAGTGGAGGTGACGATGATTTCCTTGACGCGACCAAGAATACGCACACGGCCATCAACGATGGAAGCCTGGTCACCGGTACGCAGCCAGCCATCAATAAAGGTCTTGGCAGTATCTTCTTCACGCTTCCAGTAGCCGCGCATGACATTCGGGCCACGTACCTGCAGTTCTGCATTTTCACCTATGCGCACCTCCACACCTTCAACGGCGCGGCCTACGGTAGCAGGGTCATTATCATCGGGCGCATTGAAGGCGACGACAGGTGCAGTCTCAGTCATGCCATAACCCTGCACGATAGGGATACCGAGGCCCAGAAAGCATTGCGAAATTGCCTGCGACAGTGCGGCACCACCACTGACAGCCACCCGCAAACGGCCACCAAACTGGTTCTTGAGTTTGCTGGCAATCAAAGGTTCCAGCACCAGCCAGCGCAGGCTGTCGAACAAGGCTGTCATGCCATCACCCTTGAGCAAACCCTGTTCGCGGCTGAAGCGGCGCCAGCCAGTGGCAATCGCGAGATTGAATAAACTTGCCTGCAGTTTGGATGCCGACAGTTTGGTCTGGATCACGCCATACACGCGTTCATAAATACGCGGGACGGAAATCAGGATCGTAGGCCGCACTTCCAGCAAGTCTTGCGGCAATTGCTTGACCGAGCGCGAGAAGGCAACGCAGGCACCTGCCGCAATCGGCAGGTAATAACCGGCGGTACGCTCAAAGGTATGCGACAAGGGCAGGAAAGATAAAAACACATCCGTAATAACTGGTGACACCCTGTGGACAACTGCCTTGACGTTCGACACCACATTGGTGTGCGTCAGCATGACGCCCTTGGGTTTGCCTGTTGTGCCCGAGGTATAGACCAGGGCTGCCAGGTCATCGGCTACCGGGCCTTTTGCCGCGGCTTGCAGATGTGCTGCGCTGGCCAGCCATTCGTCGATTTGTACGACCGGGACATTGGCTGGCAAGGCTGCGGCATCTAGCTCTTTTTCCAGCACAACCACCTGGCGCAGGGCTGGCAATTCCAGGCCGGCACTGGCGATATCTTTCCATTGCCTGTCGCTTGCCGCGATTAAAAATGCAGCATCGCTGTCGCTAAGGATATAGGCAATACTGGCCGGGTTATCCAGCGCATGCATGGGCACAGGTACAAAGCCGCAAGCCTGCACGGCCTGGTCCATGCAGACTGCATGCAAGCCATTTGGCAACAGGATGGCAATACGGGAACTGTGCTCGAGTGCCAGCGGTGACAAGGCCTTGATAAAACCCAGTACCCGCTCTTGCGTCTGTTGCCACGAATAAGATATCCACAGTCCCTGTGCATCATCGAATTGCCGGTAGGCTTCGGCATGAGGAGTTTGTGCTACCCGCCAGGCAAATAATTCTGCCAGGGTTTGCACTGTGGATAAGTCGGGAGTTGTTGCTGTTTGCGCAGAGTTAGACATGAAATGCTGAAGAAATTGAACAAGTTAGCGGCCAGCGCACACCGGACCCGGTGTAAGCTTTTATTTTTCGATATTTAGATGAAATGCGACGAAAATGCGCGCTAAAAGCGACATTATGCAACATTTTGGGCCGCGGTCTATTGCGCAGGCACAAAACGCCCATTGCACATCTATGCCGCCAATTTGAAGAAAAACGCTATGCCGCCTATCAAAGCCCAAAACAGTACGGTCATCGCCAGTTCGCGCGATATCTGCAAATCAATTTTACGCTGGCCCTGTGCATGCACTTCCATCTCGTTGACACTGGCAAAAGCAGCACAGCCACAAGCCTGGCATTGCAGTACGGATTTGCTGTTTTCTGCTGCGCAGGCATGGCAAACCCAGTCGTAGTTCATTTTATTCATCTTGATAGTGAAAACCTTTTACCTCTGGCGGGTTTCTTGTTTTTTCTGTAAATGGCAGGTGCAAGAAAGATACTGGCAGGCCCCAACACCACGATCTGCACGATCAGCGTCAGCGCCAGTGAATGACTGATTATCATCAGGCCAGCAAACAAGCCCGTTTCCACCATTAGGCAGATAGCCAGGGTTTTCCAGAACGGGGATAAGTTTTGCCAGAACGATTTCATGGTTGAATAAGCGGTCATGGGACAAACAGTGTACAAAGTGCTTGGTTGATTATCAGTATAATTGAGTTCTTGTTCGCCCCATCCCACTCAGGAGTATCCATGTTAGGCACACAAGACCTCGTCCAGTTCATCATTGCCGGTATCTTGCTCAATATCGCCCCCGGCCCCGATTCCATCCTCATCATGACACGCAGCGCGACGCAGGGCTGGCGTGCGGGTTCGGCGGCAGCGCTGGGCATAGGTGCGGGTACGCTGGTACATATCATGGCGGCGGCACTGGGTTTGTCGGCTTTGCTGGCGACTTCTGCCATGGCCTTCACTATCGTTAAACTGGCTGGTGCGGCTTATCTATTGTATATAGGTGCATCCATGCTGTTTAGCAAGGCAAAATCTGCTGAACAAACGCAAGCGGACACAGAGGCCAAAGCCAGCCTGCCGGTACTCAGCCACCGCAAGATTTTCATGCAGGGGTTTTTGACGAATATCCTGAACCCCAAAGTGGCGATTTTCTTTCTGGCTTTCGTGCCGCAATTTATTGCAGCTGATGCCAGCAACAAGCCTTTGGCCTTGATCGTGCTGGGTTGCATTTTCAATTTTAATGGCATGTTGTGGTGCCACTTCCTCGCTATCTCGACTGCATTTGCCAGACAGCGCATGCGCGTCAATCAGGCTGTCACGCTGTGGCTGAACCGCTTCATTGGTTTGATGTTTGTTTCTTTTGGTATCAAACTGGCGCTGTCGGGCAAGCATTGATAATGAATCAGGCGCGCAAATGAAAACATGCCGCATCCTCGAGAAATGCGGCATGAAAGCCAGGCTCTGGATAAATCCCAAAGTGCCTGAAAAACGCCAGTAATCAAATGCCTATTTAATCGGCAGGCAACTGGTATTTTTAACTTCTTCCATCACTGCATAGGTATGCGTTTCACGCACACCGTTTAATTGCAGCAGGGATTTGCCCAAAAAGTCGCGGTAGGCATTCATGTCTTTGACACGCGCCTTGACAAGATAATCAAAACCACCGGCCACCATGTGACATTCGAGCACTTCAGGGATGGCTTGTACGCCACGCCGGAAAGCGTCGAACACGTCTGGGGTCGTGCGGTCGAGCACAACTTCTATGAACACCAGCAGGGCCACATCTAGCAGATGCGGATTGAGCTGGGCTGTGTATCCCAGTATGTAGCCGGACTCTTGCAGCTTGCGCACGCGTTCCAGACAGGCAGCGGGAGAAAGGTTTACCCTTGTTGCCAATTCTACATTACTGATACGGCCATCGTTTTGCAATTCGGCCAGAATTCTTTTACTGATTTTGTCGAGCATAAGAAGTCAAAAATCGTCAGTGTGGTGATTAATAATATTCGGCATAATTTTCTCACAAAAAAGAAAATTTCGATATATGTTCTGATTTCCAGAATTAATCATCGAAGAGCATCTATACAATGAAATCATATTTGTTTTGATTATTTTTATATGATTGCGATCACCGTGCCAGCCAATAACCAGCCTTTTTCTGCCCTGCAAGCAGAGCTCCTTCCCCCTGCCAGCCCTCTCAGAACTGCCATTACCGAAGCATACCGCCGATCCGAGCCAGATGCGGTGCAATGGCTGCTCGGCAATGTAAATGCCCATGAGGACCAGCAAAAGAGTGTTGCAGAACTGGCACACCGCCTGGTCAGCAATGTGCGCCAGCAACGCACCCGCGCTTCTGGTGTTGATGCCCTGATGCATGAATTCTCTTTGTCCTCAGAAGAAGGTGTGGCCCTGATGTGCCTGGCCGAGGCTTTGTTGCGCATCCCCGATCATCAAACCGCTGACCGCCTGATCGCCGACAAGATCAGCAAGGGTGACTGGCGCAAGCATCTGGGTGAATCACCGTCGCTGTTCGTCAATGCCGCGACCTGGGGCTTGCTGGTGACGGGCAAGCTGGTCAGTACGAATAGCGAACAAAGCCTGGGTTCTGCCCTGACACGCTTGATCGCCAAGGGTGGTGAGCCACTGATACGCAAAGGCGTCGATATGGCCATGCGCATGCTGGGCAACCAGTTCGTCACTGGCCAGACCATAGAAGAAGCCCTGAAAAACAGCCAGGACAATGAAAAACGCGGCTACCGCTATTCGTATGACATGCTGGGTGAAGCGGCGCTGACTGCCAAGGATGCCGCCTTCTATTACAAAGCCTATGAAACTGCCATCCATGCGATAGGCAAGGCCTCGAATGGCCGTGGCATCAAGAATGGCCCTGGTATTTCCGTCAAACTGTCTGCCCTGCATCCGCGCTATTCACGCGCCCAGCGTGAGCGCACGATGACTGAACTGTTGCCGCTGCTGAAAAAATTACTGGTGTTGGCCAAGCAATACAATATCGGTCTGAACATTGATGCAGAAGAAACCGACAGGCTGGAATTGTCGCTGGACCTGATGGAAGCACTGGCCTTTGATGCCGACCTCAAAGGTTTTGAAGGTATAGGTTTCGTCGTACAGGGTTACCAAAAGCGTTGCCCGTTTGTGATTGATTATCTGGTTGACCTGGCGCGCCGCAGTGGCAGCAAGTTCATGATACGCCTGGTCAAGGGTGCTTACTGGGATGCAGAAATCAAGCGTTCACAAGTCGATGGCATGAGTGGCTTCCCGGTGTATACACGCAAGGTGTATACCGATTTGTCTTATCTGACTTGTGCACAAAAACTGCTGGCAGCGACTGATGTGATTTATCCACAGTTCGCCACCCACAATGCCCTGACTTTATCGACCATCTATACCTGGGCACAAAAAGCCGGCATCACTGATTATGAATTCCAGTGCCTGCATGGCATGGGTGAGACCTTGTATGACCAGGTCGTGGGCAAAGACAAGCTGGACAAGCCTTGCCGCATCTACGCCCCGGTAGGCTCCCACCAGACCCTGCTGGCTTACCTGGTACGCCGTCTGCTGGAAAATGGTGCGAACTCGTCCTTCGTCAACCAGATTGTTGATGAAAGCGTATCGATAGAATCCATGCTGGCTGACCCTATAGCCGTCTCGCGTGAACTCGGTGGTGCGCCGCATGCGGCGATTGCCTTGCCCAAGGATTTGTTTGGCAAGGAAAGAAAAAATTCTGCTGGCCTGGATTTTTCGAATGAACTGGAATTGCAAAAAATCAGTGCTCACTTTGCCGAAAGCAGCCAGCAGTCTTTGACAGCGGCGCCCATCCTGCATGGCCAGGTATCTGCTACTCAGGCGCGCCCTGTGAATAACCCGGCGAACCAACTGGATGTCGTTGGTGAAGTCATCGAAGCCGATGCCCAGGATGTGCAAACTGCCCTGCACGCGGCAGAACAATATGCGATGGACTGGCAAACCACAGCGCCGGTAGAACGTGCCGCCACCCTGAAGAAAGCTGCTGATTTGCTGGAAGCGCAAACCCTGGATTTCATGGCGCTGGCGATACGTGAAGCTGGTAAATCCCTGCCGAATGCCTTGGCAGAAGTACGCGAAGCAGTAGACTTTTTGCGTTATTACGCCGCCCAGGTAGAGAGCCAGGCAAATACCCAGGCGCTGGGTCCGGTCGTCTGTATCAGCCCATGGAATTTCCCGCTGGCCATCTTCATTGGTGAAGTCAGCGCAGCGCTGGCCGCTGGTAACGTCGTGCTGGCCAAACCAGCAGAACAAACCCCGTTGATCGCTTACCGCGCCATACAGCTGATGCATGAAGCTGGTGTGCCGCGTGGTGCCCTGCAATTCTTGCCAGGCACAGGTGAAGTCGTTGGTGCGCAACTGGTGGCAGATCACCGCGTCAAGGGTGTGATTTTTACTGGTTCTACCGAAGTCGCACAAATCATCAACCGCACACTGGCAAAACGCGCTGTGGCAGAGGGCATAGATATACCGCTGATTGCAGAGACCGGTGGCCAGAATGCCATGATCGTTGACAGCAGTGCCTTGCCTGAGCAAGTCGTCAATGATGTGCTGTCATCTGCTTTTGACAGTGCCGGCCAGCGTTGCTCGGCCCTGCGCGTACTGTGCCTGCAAGAAGATATCGCTGACAAGACCATAGAAATGCTGCACGGTGCCATGCAGGAATTGCGCATAGGCCAACCAGACCGCCTGGCCATTGATATAGGCCCTGTCATCGATGCCGAAGCACAAAACAATCTGATGAGCCATATCAATGGCATGCGTGGCAAGGCCAAGTCCTTCTACACGCTGGACCTGGCAGCCACTTGTCGTGCCGGTACTTTTGTAGCACCTACCGTCCTGGAAATTGCCAATCTGGCTGATTTGAAAAAAGAAGTCTTCGGCCCGGTATTGCATGTCTTGCGTTACAAGCGCAATGACCTGCCTGCATTGATAGACCAGATCAATGGCACCGGTTTTGGCCTGACCCTGGGCATCCATACCCGCATTGATGAAACCATCGATTTCATCATTTCCCGCGCCCATGTCGGCAATATCTATGTGAACCGCAATATCGTTGGTGCGGTGGTGGGGGTGCAACCCTTTGGTGGCGAAGGCAAATCCGGTACCGGCCCCAAAGCTGGTGGCCCGCTCTACCTGAAACGCCTGCAACGCACACCTGTCACCGGCCTGGGTGGACATACCGTGTATGAACGCCAGTCACCACCAGCGCTGGAAGCCTTGCTGGTCTGGGCACAAAAACAGGGCCATCAAAAAATTGCCGAACTCGGTGAACATTATGCCCACAACAGTCCTTACAAAGTGACCCAGGTATTGCCTGGCCCTACCGGCGAACGCAATACCCTGTCGTTTGCACCACGTGGCCGTATCTTTTGCGCAGCAACGACAGTCAATTGCCTCGTCAACCAACTGGCGGCAACACTGGCCACTGGCAACCTGCCAGTGCTGCCTGCACAAACCATGGCTATCCTGCCTGCCGGTTTGCCAGTTGAAGTCAGCAAGCTCATCATTGCTGCCGAAGCTGAACAATGTGGTGCCCAGCTGGCCCTGGTGGAAGGTGGCTTGCTGTCACATTACAAGCTGCTGTTTGCCGGGCTTGATGATGCGATTGTCTCCGTTGTTGAAACACATGATCATGCAGAAATACCTTTGTGGCGTCTGATGGCTGAACGGGCACTGTGTGTGAATACCACGGCTGCCGGTGGTAATGCAAGTTTGATGACACTGGCAACCTGATCGTTTCCTGTCCTGTCGCAAGTAAAAAAAGCTCCTGAGACCAGGAGCTTTTTTCATGGCGGAAAGATATAGCGCGTATGATCTCAAGTATTGATTTGGATCTCCTTTCTTATACTCATGAGTAAACCTCAAACCCCTTTTATTTCTTCAAGAAAGCGGCCCCAGCAAAGCCGCTCGGCTGATCTGGTCGCAACCATACTGGAAGCTGCTCTCCAGGTTTTGCAGCGTGAAGGCGCACAAAAATTTACTACGGCGCGGGTGGCCGAAAGAGCGGGTGTCAGCGTGGGTTCTGTGTATCAGTATTTTCCCAACAAGGCGGCCATCCTGTTCCGCCTGCAAAGTGATGAATGGCGGCAGACTGGCGGCATGTTGCGCGAGATATTGCAGGATACCCAGCAGGCACCTCTGGAGCGCTTGCGCACTCTCGTGCATGCTTTCATTCGTTCCGAATGTGAAGAAGCCCAGATGCGCAGTGCCCTGACCGATATCGCCCCGCAGTATAACGATGATCCTGAAGCGCAGGAAGCATGGCAATACTGGGATCAGACCGTGCAGGTATTTATTGAGGAATTGCTGCCCACGGCAACAGCAGCGACACGTTCCATCGTTGAAGAACTGATTTCCACCACGCTCAGCAGTGCTGGTGAACATGTGTCGGCAAATGGCTATCCAACTGACAGGATAGATGACTATGCGGATGCCATGGCAGATATGTTTTGTGTTTACCTGAGCAGCGTCAAAAGCAAAAAGGAAATTGATCAGGCTTCATGAAAACCTGATCAATTGATGTAGTACCTATTTTGTGGGGTGCAAATGGTGCACCCTACAAAATTTAAATACCTTATACACTTGCAGATGCTTTTCCCAGCAAACGCACAGCCACCAGTAAAGACAAAGCAACTGCCACGCTGGCTGCCAGAAAAACAGCATCAACTCCCCAATGCCCGGCGATAAAACCTGCCAATGGACTGACTATGCCCAGCGACATATCGAGAAAAGCGACATAGGCACCCATGGCGACGCTGCGGCTTTGCGGTGGGGCACGGCGCGCAGCTTCTACACCAAAGCCGGGGAAGGCCAGTGAATAGCCAAAGCCTGTCAGGGCAACACCTATATAAGCCATGCTGGACGTATCAGCCCACCAGATCAACAATAGCCCTGCAGCTTCTACCACGACATTGACGAATGCGACCCTGGCACCACCGAGCTTGTCTGGCAAATGACCAAATAATATCCTGGCACCGATGAAAGCCACCCCAAAGAAGGTAAATGCAAGCGAAGAATTACCCCAGTTTTTTGCCGCAAACAACAAGGCAGAAAAAGCCGTGATCACACCAAAACCTATGCTGGCGAGAGCCAGGCCCAGGCCGGGTACCATGACGGTACTCAATACCTTGTAAAACGGCAGGCGGGTCGTAGCTGTCGGTGGGATGGCAGGTATATATAAAGCGACCAGCAACGCCACTACCGGCATGCTGATAGTCGCAATACCTATGCCGGCAAATCCCAATTGTGCATGGATGGCCACACCAGCGGGTGCACCGAAGGCAAATGCTCCATAAATGGCGATGCCTACCCAGGCCATGACCTTGCCTGCATTTTGCGGCCCGACCAGGCCTATACCCCAGCCCAGGGCTCCTGTAACCATCAGGCTCTCACCTATCGCCAGCAAGACACGGCCAGCCAGCAATATCCATACCGATACCACAGGTGTAGCAACAAAGGGCAGCGATGCCAGATACACCAGGCCTGAGCTGGCAATAATCACGGCGCCAGTGAGTACTGCCCGTTTGGTACCACGCATATCGGCAAAATTGCCAGCCCAGGCACGTGACAGCAGGGCGACGGTAAATTGTGCACCGATGACCAGGCCTACGACCAGGGTGCTCATGCCCAGGCTGTTATGCAGGTATAAGGGCAAAACGGGTAGCTGCATACCCATGGTCAAAAAGCCGATAAAAACGGCCAGTGTCAGCGGCAGCAATTTCAGAAAAACACTGCCACCAGCGGCTGCGGGTGCTGCAGACAATGGTGGTGAAGATTGAGAAGATAAAGACATAAAAAACTCCAGACATAATCGTGTGATTGATGCTGGATATGATAAAAGTCTTCACTCTGGTCGAATAGTCGCGTAATTTTAGCAACATGAAACTGTCTTGCGAGCCAAGCAGGACGTGGCTTTGCGTATTTTTTGGATATTTGTTTTTTTACAGGTTACGCTAAGTATTCGCGTTTTAAATGGATGCAGAGATGCTTGCTTGTGTAACCGGAAATGAATTTTTATCGATTATTCATCGTTTTCATAAAAATAATTTCTATCTTTCTCTAACAGGCTGTCTATGATTTCCAGCTTGTCTTGCGACAGTTTTTGTAAGTCTTCACGTTTGACCAGGTTTTGAAAAACGAGTTGAGCCAGCAATAATGGTAATCGTGAATAACGATAATCATACTTTGCATCTATTCTCTTCCTGGCTTTCTGTAGATAGGCTTCTATTTCCCATAACTCATGAGGAGAGTTGACAGCATTGGCAAGTTCTTTAAATCTCACCATGATCGCTGCCAATTCTTTTTGCAATGCGTTGTCATACGCCGCCCTTGCGACTTTCTTTTCTGTATCTGACCACTTGAAATCGTGCATAAGAAAACCTATAGACAATAATAAGCTGTGGATAAGTTTGGCTATTTAAATTTAACGCTATTTGGAAACTGTGCCTGGAGCCGGAATTTATAGTTTCTGTTTTAATTCTACTGCTTCAATTGCATCGCACAAAGAATCTGCATAGCCAGTTTTTTTGAATTTCTGAGCAAGGAGCACGCAATTGGTTTTGATTGATGCAGAGCCCAGCAGTTGTGACAGGCTGCGCGCCAATTTACCTGCAGTCAGGCGTGACATACGCAGAAAATGACCTGCACCCAGATTTTTTACACGCGCAGCATTGTCGAACTGGTCAAAAGCCAGCGGTGTCAGCAATTGCGGTGCACCGGCTCTTAACGCTTCTGCTGTCGTACCTATGCCGCCATGGTGTACCAAGGCTGATGCACGCGGAAGTATAGTGCGCAGTGGCAGATAACTTTGCCAGAGTATGTCAGCCGGTAGAGCAGAGGCGATCTGTTCACGGTGAGTACTCAGGAATATCGCGCGCAAACCCAGTTTTTGCACTGCCTGCTGTGCACATTTAAAATAATGGCTGGCCTGTATATTCCCTGAACCTGGAGTAAATATCACAGGTGCAGGCCCTGAGGTCAGAAATTCTTCGAGCTCTGTGGATAAGTCTGCATCAGGGCTGCTGTCATAGAGCTGGAATTCTCCCAAGACCATGGTTGCTGGCCAGTCTGGCTGTACTGCGGCAAACCATTCTGGGAAAAAACTGATGCTCAGGTCTGGTACTGCATACATATACGGTGCGAGGCTGGTAATCGGTGGCAGATTCCTGGCCAGCCTGGCCTGATTGACCATCGGTACTGCTACCGGATCAACAAAATTTTTATCTGCATAAGTCCAGAGCCAGTGACGCATCCATACCGGTAACCAGCGCGGTATGAATAAATCACCCATGACCAGGGGATCATGCACAGTTCTTAAATTGGATGGTGCCAGATAAGCTGCGACGATGGGAATATCCGGACGGAAACTGCGCACCAGGTCTGCGGCTGCCAGGCCCAGAGGGTGGCTGATCAATACGCAATCCTGATCCGGTGCCAGGGTGGCAAAATAATCAGGTATTTCTGTAAATACGCATTTGCATGAGGCAAGTACTACTGCCATGCCTGTGCGTGTATTCCACATGTCTGGATTACGCAAGGCAGCGTCATAGTCTTCTTGCCTGCCCAGTACTTCATAGGCAATCCCGGCCATCTCTGCATGTCTGGCATGTACCGGGGACAAAAGCATGGTAACTCTGTGTCCGCGCCTCTGCATTTCAGTAGCCAGACTCAGAAAAGGGAAGATATCCCCAAGCGTGCCCATGCCCAGGAAAATGAAATGCCTGGTGTCAGTCATTGAGCCCTTACTCTCGCTGTTTTATTTCGGTAAGCAAGGGCACATTTCATTAACATCATTAAAATCCACTAATTTTTTCTAATTTCTTTTAATTTCATCTAAAACATAAGCAAATCTACGGCAATTTATTTATTTTTTTCCAGCTCACGGAATTCTTCTGCCATTTTTTTGGACGCTTCCATCATTTTGTCCATCATGGGAGTGATAACTTTTTGCATTGCTCCCATGCTTTGTTGAACGATGACTGGAATTTTGCTGACATAAGCTTTGCCTGCCGGGGATCTGTAGAAAGCAGCTATCCCATCGACTTCCTCCTGACTCAGGGAATTTGAATAGATTTCAATAAAAATCGGTTCGAGTTTTTCCCAGGTCATCTCTGTCTTGTGGATATCTATGACTTTATCCTTGAACTTATCCAGGATTTTTTGCTGGTCAGCATTGATAGTCTGGTCTTTCAGGACAGCTTTCATCATGTTTTTCATGACGGCATCCATCTGCGCTTCGGTACTTTTCAGGATTTGCTGACTATTCGTCAATACCAGTAATTCCTTGACGGAGGCTTCAGTTGGTTTTTCTGCATGGGCAGCAGAGCAAGCCAGCACGGCTGAAAATAGTAAGCCTGACCATAGTTTCATGGTGTTTTGTCCCTGAGGATTGAATGAGTAACGGATTCTACGACAGTTTTTTGCTTTTGTTTTTTTGCGTTTTTTGAGCTGTGGATACCTTTAGCTTGAATAACTTTATATAAAAATAGTAGTAGTTGTTAACGCAGGCATGTTGCTGTGGATAAGTCGGTAAACATCCACAGGATCAAGAGTTTAGGCAAATGATAAGGCAGTGATAAAAGTCTGTATATCCACAGGACAAAATCTGAACAGTAAACCTGCAGATCAGAGAAGTTGGAGTTACACACAATAGATGCAGTGGATATCAGCTGACTTATCCACAAAGATTTTTTTTAAAATGTTGTTTTTCAACGTGAATTTTCAGAAAAAAGCTGATTTATTGCGCTGTAGGGAAGTATTTCAGGGGAAAAAAGGAGGTCGATGATCTCTTGCAAAATCATGGACTGATTTTTTTGATGCAAGGCAGTTTTCAAAACTTGAATTTGTCTGCAATAAAAAAAATGTGATGTCCTATTTTTGGGAAGCCAGGTTTTTTTATGAAAAGTGTCTGGTGCTGACCAGGTGCTTTTTTTGAAAGATCGAATTGTAAATATCAAATTCCAAATTTTTAATCAGGCGTTTTTTATTTGTATCAAAACCAGGTCTTTCAGAAAAGGTTTCCAGGGCTTTCCGAAAAGGGTTTAATTAAATAATTAGTTTATATATACATAGTAATAGTAGTTAACGTCGCGATTTTTTGTGGATAAGTCTTAATTTGTCCACAGAAACAAGCACTTGGTTCATGTATAGATGCACTGATAAGTCCTGTATGAAAAAAGGACGGTTTTGGGATAAGAAAAACCTCAGTCAGACTTTTTGTGGTTTTACACAGTTCGTCCTGTGGATATGCATAGGCTTATCCACAGGAAAAACATAGCTGTTTTTATATTTTTTATTTAAATCCCGTCCGCTTTTTTTAGGATTGCTGGCGCAAAAGTCCTGAGTAAGCGGGCAAAAAGCGCAGTACTTTGTACTGTAGTTGTGGATAAGTGGCGGTTATAAATGGCGGTATATTCCAGTTGAGGAATACCACCGCGTGCCCGTTTGAACTGGCTGGCGCCTGAGCTGTAATGCAGTTTCAGCTTCTTGTCTCTGGCTGTTTTGAGTAATAAAGCCATCAATCGCCTGTACAAACCCAGCTCTTTAGGCAGGCTGGTGTCATAACCTATCAAAGGCGTAGTCAGCCAGCCATTCTCATGATGTGCATAAATACCAAGCACACCGACCAGGCGGCCTTGCCAGCGCAGGGCATGCATTTCCAGAAACTGGGTTTCCAGGCAAAGTTCAAAGAAGGCGGCTGTGAAGTCGGGATTAAGATAAGAGTGTTTATCGATGAAGAGCTGGCGGTAGAGTTGTTGCAAGACAGCGATATCCTGCATTTGCAGGTGGTCATGTGTCAGCACTTCTACTTCAGGATGGTCAAGCAGGCGGGCATCCTGTTTCACATGATTGTGTTTCCAGACGCTGGCTTGTTGTGGATCGCACAGGTAGATCATGCGGCTGGGCAGTAATTGCCAGCCGGTAGCGAGCAGGCTGGCTGAAAGTTCGGGGTTTACCTGTGGACAGATATTGCGCATCATCAGCGGGCGCTGTGGATAAGTGCTTAGCAGCTTGTCGGTGGTCTTACTGATTTCGCCTGCTGACCAGTCTGCGTACAAATTGGTGGAAACCAGGTGATTCGCAATAATCGCTGCCTGGTCCAGTTTACTGGCTTTGAATAGTGTAGAAAGAGGACCAAGAATGGGACAACTGAGTAGTTTGATCGCTTGTGCCTTGGCTGGGCTTGCGCCGCGCAGCATCTCCTGGCGCGGATAACGCAGCCAGGTTGAACGTGGGCTGGCGACATAGCTTTCTTGCCAGTTGCTGCTGTCCAATAAACTGACGGGCTGACTTTGCCCTGCAATTTCTACGGTCTGAATGTCGCAAGTGGCATTGTGCAGCCAGTGCTGGCCACCGCGTGAACGCGCTGTCAACAGCCACAGGGCATCTGCCACCACGCGTGGCGGTAAAGAGGTATGCAATTTGGCGATTACATCTTGGTATACAGGTGCATGCCGCCATAGATGGCAGAGCGGTCAGTGGCATACAGGGCGCGGTTATGGTCAACGTCGGTATGCCAGGCAGCCAGTATTTCTGGTGGCAACTTGGCTTCCAGTGGTGATTCGCTGCCACCGGTACGGAATACCACTTTGGCTCCAGGTGCTGCAGTGCGCGTCACTTCTTGCCAGAGTTCTGTTAATTGTTGCTTATCCATCCAGTCCTGGGCATCGAGGAAGAGATAGGCATCCATGGATGCACGTGGCTGGCCGCGCAAAAAATCAGTCAGGGTTTGATGGTGCGCATGTAGCCTGTCTATATTGCGGCGCAGGGTATGGAAATGCTCTTGTTGCAGATACATGGGCAGGGCTGCCTGCTTTTTGGTGTCATAACGGCGGCCAAATGCCTGTTGGGCAAAACAGTTTTCTGCCAGAGGGAAATCACAGGCCAAGTGACGCATTCTTTCCTTGAACAAAAGATGCAGGCCGTTTTTGGCATCGTGTTTCAGCTCAGCAAATTGCGAAGGTGGTATGCCCAAGCTATACAGGGCCAGGGGCTGGCTGGCAATCAGACGGAACAGGCGGGTCTCAAATACCGGGGCGACATATTGTTCAAATAGCTGGGCCTGTTCCTGCAGGTTGTTAGCCTGCATGAGCTTGCTCATGTCGCCACCCATCATGCGCACAAAGAAATGCGCAAAGCCGATGAAGTTGCCCAGCAAGCCATGCTGATAAGCCTGGTTGGTAAAATAATGGTAGCGCGGCTTGCCTGACAATGAGCGACTTTCCCAGAAGTTGCTAGCATCGTCTGACAATTGACTGCGTATATGACGCTTGTAGCGCTTCAGGTTATCAGGCTTGTCGGCATTGCCCAGAAATGCCAGCACTGCATCATAGTCCGGCAAGTGCCTGATGGCAGTTTGCTTGATATTGAGCATCGCCAGGTGTGCCGCATTCAAATCCACGGCATGCACTGCAGCCGGTTCAGCGGACAGATAAGCCAGGGCATTGCAGCCACCGGAGGAGATAGTCAGGATATTCGCGCCTGGTTTCAGTTGCAGGGCATTCAGATCAGCTTGTGGATCTTCCCAGATCTGCGCATACACAAGGCGGCTGAACCAGTGGGCAAACAATTTGTCTGCCAGGCCCTTGCGACCAGACGTGGTGGAATTGAAAACGGCGCTGTCTATCAGGGCTTTGCTGGACATGCTGGTCTCCCGCTTATGATTTGGATAGGGAAGACTTTAGGATGTACAGGTGACAGGCAAGTGACAAACTGATGAAGTTTATGTGAAAAACAGATAAAGAAACAACAAAAAAACACCACAAAAAAAGCATGCGCCCTGGAGCAGCATGCTTTTCAAGAAATTCAGGCAATCGCCAGATTGCCTCAGCTACCGCGTTCTGTGGATAAACGGCGCCGTCTGGCTTTGATAAACAACAATAATTGATAAGCAAAATACAGCGAGGCCAGCACAGGCATGGAGGCTACCAGTATCCACAGGCCGCCAGCGAGGGGGACCGGGCCTGACCAGACTTGTATGGCAACTTCCGGCTTATTGCTTTTTTCAGGTGCTGTTTGTTTTGGTGTGTCTATTTGCACACCAGAATTTTGCTTGGGCAAGTCTTCTGGCGCGACGACAAATACTGCCTGCGTGCCTGGCTTGGCGCTGGCCGGGGCAGGAGTATTGCCAGTTGCGGCAGCGAGAACAGGGGAGGCTGGCAATGCAGTCAGCATCTGCAATGCCATTATCAGGACGTACTTGAGTTTCATTGATGCAATCAGTCGAAATGCGATGTAGTTTTAGCTACGTGGGCTTTAATTTTTCTCGGCGAACTTTTTAAGATTACTTAAGCCAGCTTCAAAATCGGGACCCACCATTTTATCCATAAATGGGGCAAATAGCTTCATCATGAAATTTCCTTCGCTGCTGCCTTCCATTTTCCAGGTGACTTTAGTCCCATCTGGCTGGGCTTCCAGCAGGAAACTGCCCGTCGATGGTTTGCCCATGCCTTCAAAATGCAGCTCATAATCAATTTCACGGTAAGGGCTGGCATGACTGAGTTTCATGCCACCATTGCCCTGCGATGCGCTTTTCCATTCCCAGGCGGCATTCGTGCCTGATTCCGGGCCAGAAAATTCCATTTTCATATTCGGGTCACGCTGATTCCAGACTGACCAGTTTTTCCATTCCTTAGGTGCGGCGATCAGGGGGAAGATCTTGGCCGGGGTGGAATGTATCTGGATGCTGCGGCTGACCTTGTATTCATTTGGCAAGGCATAGGCAATTGCCAGTATCAGGGCGATGGCAGTAATCAGTATGCCGGCAGACCATTTGATGATTTTCATTTTTTCTCTCTCTTTTTAGTAAAAATGCCAGCGATAGGCTGTAAAGCAGACTGTAAAACAGGCTGTGGATATCTTGTCTTTGGGTGATTTTATTTTTCTTATATTATTTGTCTTATCTTACTTTCCCTATGGCGATTTCCCAGTTTTGCATGAGGCTGGCGGCTTCATCGCGGCTCATGGCTGGTATGAATTGTCTGTCCATTTGCCACTGGTTCGCGCATTCTTCCATACTTTTATATACCCCAACTCCCAAACCTGCCAGATAAGCTGCGCCCAGGGCCGTGGTTTCTGTGACTTTGGGGCGTATCACCGGTATGCCCAGCAAGTCTGCCTGGAATTGCAGCAGCATATTATTCGCCGCTGCACCGCCATCGACACGTAATTCCCTGATAGGGAAAACTGCGTCCCTGACCATGGCTTGCAGCAGGGCGGTACTTTGAAAGGCGATTGATTCCAGCGCAGCGCGGGCGATATGGGCGACCGTGCTGCCCCGGCTCAGGCCGAGGATGGCACCCTTCGCAGATGGCACCCAGTAAGGTGCTCCAAGCCCAGTGAAAGAGGGGACAAAGACCACGCCACCGGAATCTGGCACGGTGGCCGCCAGTTGTTCTACATCAGTCGAATGCTGTATGGCTTTCAGGCCATCCCTGAGCCACTGCACGACTGCACCGCCGATGAAGACACTGCCCTCCAGCGCATATTGGGCATGAGCATCGGTCTGGCAGGCTGCGGTGCTGATCAGGCCGTTTTGTGAATCTGGACATTGATCACCGGTATGCATGAGCATGAAGCAGCCCGTGCCATAGGTATTTTTGGCCATGCCCGGGGTAAAGCAGGCCTGGCCAAACAAGGCGGCCTGCTGGTCGCCAGCGATACCGCCGATGGGAATGGATGTGCCCAGCAGTTTGCTGTGACCGAATTGGTGACTCGATGGCAAGACTTCTGGCAGCAATTTTTTGGGTATGTCAAACCAGCTCAGTAATTCTTCATCCCACTTGTTGTCGTGGATGTTGTACAGCATGGTACGCGAAGCATTGCTGACATCGGTGACATGCAGCGCGCCTTCGCTGAGTTGCCAGGCCAGCCAGCTGTCTATCGTGCCAAAAGCCAGTTCACCGGCATTTGCACGGCGGCGCGCGTCGGGAACATGATCGAGCAGCCACTTGAGTTTGGTGGCAGAAAAATACGGGTCAAGTATCAGGCCAGTCTTGGCTTGTATGCGTGGCGCATAGCCTTGCTGACGCAATTCATCGCAATAAGCTTCTGTGCGGCGGTCTTGCCAGACGATGGCATGGTATAGCGGCTGGCCTGTTTTTCTGTCCCATAGCACCGTAGTTTCGCGCTGGTTGGTAATGCCCAGGGCGGCGATGTCGCTGGCCCGCAAACCGGCTTTGGCGATGACTTGCTGGCAGGTGGCAAACTGGCTTTGCCAGATTTCCTGGGCATCATGCTCTACCCAGCCTGGCTGCGGGAAAATCTGACGGAATTCCTGCTGGGCGGTGGCAATCAATTCACCTACTTCATTGAAGATGATGCTGCGTGAGCTGGAAGTGCCCTGGTCTAGTGCAAGCAGATATGTCATAGAAATTCCTGATGTATCTGATCCCTGTGGAAGAGAGACAGAAAATGCAGAATGAAAAATTTTCAGCCTGATGCTGACGTCTGGTTACAATTTTAGCCATTCCTGCAATGGCAAACAGGATTGAATTTGATATAGTAGTTTATTGATTTAATATTATGCAAGAAAGGCAATTCTGTGGCGGGGTTACTCAATTTTTCTTTGTCTTTACTGGTGCTGGTGTTTTTTGCTTTTGGCACCATGCGTAAAAGCCGCCGCCTGATCAACCTGTCTTTTTTTGCCATGGTCGCTGCCAGCCTGCTGGGCTGGTACCAGTATATTTTCCCTGCTGGCCTTAGCCTGCTGTTTTATGCGGGAACCCTGGCAACGGTGCTGGCGATCTCGGTATTCTTTTATGCCATTTATTCTTATGAGTCTGTCTGGACAGACTTGCAGGAAATCAAGGCCAGACAGTTACCCTGAAGGCCCTGACCCCGCGATGGCCTGGCTTTATCTGACCTCAAGTAATTCAATATCAAAAATCAGGTAGGCGTTCGGCGGTATCATGCCATTGCCTGCACCTGCGGCACCATAGCCCAACTCTGGCGGTATGATCAGGGTGCGTTTGCCACCTACTTTCATCCCTGCTACACCTTGTTCCCAGCCTTTGATGACGCGGCCCGAGCCTATGGTGAAGGAAAAAGCCTGCTGGCCTACGGAACTGTCAAATTTGGTGCCACGTTCCTTGCTGGCAAAAGGATCATGCAGCCAGCCTGTGTAATGGACAAACACAGTATTGCCAGGCAGGGCTTCTTTGCCACTGCCGACTTTTTCATCGATTTTAGTGAGCCTGCTGATGACCACGCTGTCAGCGGCTTGTGCCTGGGCCGATGCGGCGGGCAGGATGCCAGTGAACAGGCTGGTGGCAAGCAGGGCAGTAAGACAATGGTATTTCATAGAATTTTCCTTATAGATTTACTTCTGAAGACTTTTATTTCTGTTTGGCTGCCGCGATTTTTTTCTCAAAAGCCACATCCAGTTTGCTGGCTTTTTTGGGAGCCTGTTTATGCAGGTTGTTAACATAAACGACAAATTCATCCATTTCCATGGCATCGCTGACGCTGACAGGCAATTCGTCTAGCTGTTCGAGATTGGCCAGGGTCAGGGAAAACCGGCCATCCGCGAGGCTGACCATGGAATAGGGAGCATTATTGCTGCGTTCACGCAGGCGGTTGACTGCATGGGCGGCCTTGGTCGATCTGGCCATTATTTGATCCCGTACTTGCGCATGATTTTTTCCATGGTGCCGTCATTATCCAGTTCTTTATTAATCTTGTTGTAGAGCTCTATGCGTTGCTTGTCCATGCGGACATTGCACAGCATGTTGAGCTCTATGCTTTTCCATTTGATGGCACGCACAATATCGTTGGCAAAGCCTTGCTGCTGGGCAAGGAACATGCCGTGTGACTCTGAGACTATCCAGTAGTTCAGCCTGCCATTCACCAGCAGACGTGGATTGTCATCATCCTGGCTCGCAAACTCTATTTTGTAGCCTTGTTCGCTGAGTTGCACGCCTGTGGCTGCATTTTTGTACGAACCTATCGAATACGCTTTGGCATCTTCAAAACTTTTTAGCACGCGGCTATCATTTTTGCGGCCATACAAAACCCAATTGTCGTTGACCAGCGGGCCCACCCATTTATACAGATGTTCTCTGTCGGGCGTGCGGCGAAAGCCAAACAGGCAGGTATTGTCATCATTGAGCGTGGAATTCAAACCGCGTGCGAGGGATGTGCTGCTGATGCTGTAGTTATCGCCGGCACGCCTGAGTATCTCTGCGATCTTTTCGGTCAGCGCACCCTGGATTTCACCGGTTTTGATGTCAGTGTGCGTAAAAGGCGCAAATTCCTGGATAAGCAGTTTGATCGTTTCTGCATGGCTGATGGCAGGAACGATGGCCAGAGATACAAGCAAACTGGATAACAGGAGTTTCACGAACGATTTTCCGAAATAGATAAGTGGTGCGAATATACCGCTGAATTTCCAATAAAGGCAGAAATTTTCTGGTTTTGAGCTCTGGTGTGCGGCGGAGGATACACTCTTGCAAACATCTATACCCAGATCGTTTTCAACAAGGCGAAACTGGCCGCGATCATGGCTTCATGCTGGCGCTTTTCCTGGCAGATGAAGCTCAGTTCCGTCGTGACACTGACGGCATCAGCAATCACCAGGCCATGGGCATGGGCTTCGCGTATGGCGATGGAATCCCGTATCAGGCTCAGGCCAACACCAGATTTCACCAGGTCCAGCATGGTTGGCTCCTGGTCTACCAGGGCGACCTTGTTGGGGGTGACACCCAGTCCGGCGAAAATCTGGCTCAGCAGCCGGTGATGTGCGGATTCAGCCGGCGTCCACAACCACGGCAATTTGGCAAGACTGGCCCAGTCCTGGCCAGCGACCCGGTTTTTCCATCCCTTGGGTGCCACTACCCGGTAAGTAAATGGTGTCAGCACCTGGCTGTGGCAAGGCGTTTTACCATCGTCGGGTGGTTGGCCGAGATAAAAGCCCACATCCAGCGTACCGGCGCGAATTTGCTGCAAGACTGTCCCCGACATGCCTTGCTGCAATTTTGTGGATAACTGTGGATAAGTCTCGACCAGACGCTTCAAAAATAGACCGAGACGGGTGAACTCAGGGTCAAGTATGGTGCCTATCGCCAGCTCACCAGAAATGGTGCTGTGCATGCTATGGGCGGCCTGGCGAAATTCAGCCATGCTGGCAATGACTTTTTCTGCGTAAGGCAAGAGTTTGGCACCATCGTTGGAGAGGCGCATGCCACTGGCGCTACGTGTGAATAAACTTAATTGCAAGGCATCTTGCAAGGACTTGATTTGCAGGCTGACTGCGGGCTGGGTCACATGCAATTGTTCTGCTGCCCGTGTCAAATTGCCTTCTTTTGCCACGGCGACAAAGGCGCGTAGTTGTATCAAGTCCATTATCAGTAATCCTTATATTGCTATTGATAATAACTCATTGGATTAACCACGGCGAGTGAATTAATCTCTGTGTCACCGCAGAAAAAACTTCACATTATCTCTAAGGTTTACTTATGACATCCACAATCGCGCATTATATGAATGGCCAGGCCTATGCTTCTGCCAGTGGCCGCCAGCAAGATGTATTCAACCCAGCTACTGGCGAAGTGACAGGCAGTGTTGCCCTCGCCAGCATAGCGGAAGTGCATGCCGTCATCGCCGCCGCCAAGGCTGCCGCACCGGCCTGGGCAGAAACTGCGCCGCTGAAACGCGCCCGTGTGATGTTCAAGTTCAAGGAATTGCTGGACCAGCATCATAAGGAAATGGCAACCCTGATCACCCGCGAACATGGCAAGGTCTTGTCGGATGCCATGGGTGAAGTCACACGCGGCATAGAAATCGTCGAATTTGCCTGTGGCATGCCGCAATTGCTGAAGTCACAATTCTCGGACAATATCGGCGGCGGCATAGACAATTACAATCTGCGCCAGCCGCTGGGTGTAACAGCTGGCATTACGCCTTTCAACTTTCCTTTCATGGTACCGATGTGGATGGCACCGCTGGCGATAGCGACAGGCAATACCTTCATCCTGAAACCATCTGAGCGCGACCCTTCCTGTTCTTTGCTGATTGCTGACTTGCTCAAAAAAGCCGGTTTGCCGGATGGTGTTTTCAATGTCGTGCAGGGTGATAAAGTCGCTGTCGATGCATTGCTCCAGCACCCCGATGTGTCGGCGATTTCTTTCGTCGGTTCTACCCCTATCGCTGAATACATCTACAGCGAAGGTACCCGCATGGGCAAGCGCGTGCAGGCTCTGGGCGGCGCAAAAAATCACCTGGTCGTCATGCCCGACGCTAATCTGGAACAAGCCGTCGATGCCCTGATGGGCGCAGCTTACGGCTCTGCCGGTGAACGCTGCATGGCGATCTCGGTCGCTGTTGCCGTTGGCAATGTGGCCGACAAACTGGTAGCAGCTCTGGTACCACGGGTGCAGGCCCTGAAGATCAAAAATGGTATGGAGTCTGATGCCGAAATGGGCCCGGTAGTGACTGCTCAGCACAAGGCAAAAATTGAGTCTTATATCGCTGAAGGCATAGCCGAAGGCGCGCAACTGCTGGTCGATGGCCGTGGCCTCAAAGTGCCTGGCCATGAGTCCGGTTTCTTCCTTGGCGGCTGTTTGTTTGACCACGTCAAAGAGGGTATGAAAATACACCGCGAAGAAATCTTTGGCCCGGTTCTGTGCGTAGTCCGCGTTCCTGATTTTGCGTCTGCTGTTGAACTCATCAACCGCCATGAATTTGGTAATGGCGTCTCTTTGTTTACCTCGGACGGCAATACAGCCCGCGAATTTTCGCGTCGCATACAAGTCGGCATGGTGGGCATCAATGTGCCTATTCCTGTGCCCATGGCCTGGCATTCTTTTGGTGGCTGGAAACGCTCTTTATTTGGTGATGTGCATGCCTACGGCGAAGAGGGCATACGGTTTTATACGCGCTATAAATCCATCATGCAGAGGTGGCCGGATAGCATAGATAAAGGGGCAGAGTTTACGATGCCGGTGGCGAAGTAGCAGTTGCGTGCTCCTTCTCCTTCAAGGAGAAGGTTGGGATGAGGATGGGGTTCGGCTGCGATACCGTATAGGTATTAATGTCGCTCCTGCGAAGGCAGGAGCCCAGTGGCGTTCGTTGTGTTTTCCGTGCTTTGATTAAAACGATTGCCCTTCGTGCAGACAAGCCGGGTCTCGGCCCGGCGGCCGAAATCCTTTCTTTGCTTCGCCAAAGAAAGGATTCAAAGAAAGGCGACCGCAGACTCGCTCCCTTCGGGAGTGCCCGTTTGTGTGAAGCAAAAAATGGGAAGTGTCCGAAACTCGCTGCCCTTGCAGGGCGCACAATCGCTTGTAAGCGATTGCCGTTACGCTGGCGAGATGCATGCATCTCGAAACCCCAGCTACACCTCAAACAACGGACACTTCTTTTTCCATTTTCTGCATCACACAAACGGCTTCGTCCCAAGCGGTTGAAAGTCAAAAACAACAGCAACTGCCACGTCAATGCGACCGTTATGCATATATCGTTGAGCATGATCAATTAACCTGTGTTTTGGGGTTGCTGTTGTTTTTGAAGTTAGCCGTTCCGATGTGTCGATGCATTTGCTGCACGGCAGAAAATGGAAATAGAAAGACCGATGTTTGAGCGTAGCGAGTTTTCGGGCTTTCCCATTTTTTGACTTGCAGCAAATGGGACCCCCTTTAGGGGGCAGCGACGCCTCGGTCGCCTTTTTTCGCTTACCTTTTTTGGCGAAGCAAAAAAGGTAAGTAGCTGTCGGGCTACCCCCGACCTGCAATCGCAATACAGTGACAGAAGTGAGTAAATGAGTTAGCGTACAAACACGAAAATTGATGAAAGCCTGATTTACCTGTTTCCAACAACTCACTTAAATAAACCCGGAGCCCCAAATGTCCAGCCTGCAAACCCTCTGCCCCCACCCCATCATCCAGGCCCCCATGGCCGGTGGCGCCACTACCCCGGAACTGGTGGCCGCAGTGTCCAATGCAGGCGGCCTTGGCTCTCTCGCAGCCCCTTTGCTGACTCCGCTCGCCATCATAGAACAGGCTGAGCACATCAGAAGGCTGACGGACAAGCCCTTCGCGATCAACCTGTTCGTACAAACCCGTCCACAAGTCGATTTCGCCGCCCTGGAAGCGGCCAAGCTCTTGCTGCAGCCAGTTTGTGCAGAACTGGGCTGGGACAACCTGCCGACCCCAACCCGCTGGTGTGAAGACTTTGAGGCCCAGCTTGATGCCCTGATCACGGCCCGTCCTGCGGTTGCCAGCTTTACCTTTGATGTGCTGCATGGCAGCCAGATGCACCGACTGCATGATGCCGGAATAAAAGTGGTGGGTACTGCGACCAATCTGCAGGAAGCCATCGTCTGGCAAGCCATGGGGGCAGATGCAGTTTGCCTGCAAGGGGTAGAGGCGGGTGGTCACCGTGGGACTTTCATTGGTGCGCAAAAAGAGTCGACCCTGGGCCTGTCTGCCTTGCTGGAAGCCTGTAAGCCGCACATGCAAGTACCGGTTATTGCTGCTGGCGGCATCATGAATGGCAGACAGATCAAACAAATGCTGCAGGCGGGAGCGCAGATGGTGCAGATGGGCACGGCCTTCCTGACGACAAAAGAATCGGCGATACACCCAGCTTACAAACAACGCCTGCTGGAAAGCAGTAGTGACACCACACGCCAGACCCGGGCTTTTTCTGGCCGTATTGCACGTGGTCTCGACAATCATTTCATGCAAACCATGGATGCCGTGGCTGACAAGGTGCCTGCCTACCCGATACAGAATGCACTGACGGGTTCCATACGTGCAGCGGCGGGCAAGGCAGCCAATACTGAACTGATGTCGATGTGGGCCGGGCAGGGTATGGCAGCGACCAGGGATGTGAGCGTGGCAGAACTGATGGCTGCGCTGGTCGCGGAAATGCAGGCTTAAATTAAAATAAGGAAACGGTATGGAAGCAGCAGGACAGTTTGATTACATCGTCGTTGGTGCCGGTACTGCAGGTTGCGTACTGGCAAACCGCTTCAGCAAGAACCCTGATAACAGGGTTTTGCTGATAGAAGCAGGTGGCAAGGATGATTATGTGTGGATACATATCCCCGTTGGGTATTTGTACTGCATCAATAATCCACGCACAGACTGGATGTTCCGTACCGAGGCAGAAGCGGGCCTGAATGGCCGCAGCCTTATCTATCCGCGTGGCAAGGTGCTGGGTGGCAGTTCATCCATCAATGGCATGATTTATATGCGTGGTCAGGAAAGGGATTACCAGCAATGGGCAGAGCTGACGGGTGACGATAGCTGGCGCTGGGAGCAGGTCTTGCCGCTGTTCAAGAAGAGTGAAGACCACCACGGCGGTGATGCAGAATTCCACGGCAAGGGCGGTGAATGGCGGGTGGAAAAACAAAGGCTGTCGTGGGAAATCCTGGATGCTTTCCGCAGTGCAGCAGCCGAAGTTGGCATCCCTAACAGCGATGACTTTAACCGTGGCAATAATGAAGGTTGTGGATATTTCGACGTTAATCAAAAACGCGGTGTACGCTGGAATGCTTCCAAGGCCTTCCTGAAACCGGCAGCAAACAGGCCGAACCTGACCATTATGACAGGTTGCCAGGTACAAAAACTGGTCATCAGGAATGATGAACAAGGCAAGCGTTGCACAGGTGTGGAATTCACAGGCGGTGGCCGCAGCTGGTTTGCCGAGTCCGTGAAAGAAACCGTGCTGGCCGCAGGAGCCATAGGTTCACCGCAGATTTTGCAGTTGTCGGGCATAGGTGATGCGGCACATTTGCAACAGGTAGGGGTTGATGTGGTGCATGAATTGCCTGGCGTCGGCGGCAATTTGCAAGACCATTTGCAGATACGTTCTGCCTTCAGGATTACTGGTGCAAAAACGCTCAACAAGATGGCCAATAGCCTCATAGGCAAGGCACGCATAGGACTGGAATATGCGATGTTCCAAAGTGGTCCCATGTCGATGGCACCATCACAACTGGGTGCATTTACCCGCTCGGACGCCAGCCAGGCGACACCCAATCTGCAATACCATGTGCAACCCTTGTCGCTGGAGAAATTTGGTGACCCTCTGCATGATTTCCCGGCGTTCACGGCCAGTGTTTGCAATTTGCGCCCTACTTCGCGTGGCCATGTGCGCATTGCCAGCAATGATGCAGCTGCAGCACCGAAAATCGTGCCCAACTACCTGACAACGCCTGAAGACCGCAAGATTGCTGCCGACTCGCTGAAACTGACACGCAAGATCATTGCCGCGCCGTCATTGCAAAAATACCAGCCAGAGGAAATGAAGCCTGGTGTACAGTTCCAGACGGAAGAAGAACTGGCGAGGGCAGCGGGGGATATAGGCACGACGATCTTCCACCCGGTAGGTACCTGCAAGATGGGGCGTGTAGAGGATGCCCTGGCGGTAGTCGATAGCAACTTGCGCGTCATAGGCATAAACGGCCTGCGCGTTGCTGATGCTTCTATTATGCCGACCATAACCTCAGGTAATACCAACTCACCTACTGTGATGATTGCAGAGAAGGCGGCAAGGAGTATATTGGGAAAATAAAAACTTCCAAATCTTGCGTGGTACTACTTATGGTAGTTATACCGTATTGTTTAGAAAACGGTTTGCTGGGTATTATAAAAAGCTAATATAAAAACTTCCAAAAATAAGGAAGTGTTGTCGCGTTGGATGTAGTGGGATTAAATACCATAAGCCAGACAATAAGGAGAAGAGATGACCGACGTCATCCTGGAGACTAAGCGCTTGACCAAAGAGTTCAAGGGCTTCACAGCTGTAAGCGATGTGAATTTGCAGGTGCAGCGTGGGCATATCCATGCCCTGATCGGCCCTAACGGTGCCGGCAAGACCACCTGTTTCAATTTGCTGACCAAATTTCTTGTCCCGACTTCGGGGCAAATCCTGTTCAATGGCCGCGACATCACCTCGGCCAAGCCGGCCCAGATTGCGCGCCAGGGCATCATACGTTCATTCCAGATCTCGGCAGTGTTCCCGCACCTGACGGTCATGGAAAACGTGCGCATAGGCTTGCAAAGAAAACTCGGCACATCCTTTCATTTCTGGAAAAGCGAACAATCGCTGAATCAGCTCAATGCGCGTGCCATGGAATTGCTGGCTGAAGTCGATCTGACTTCATTCGCCGACACGGTGACGGTTGATTTGCCCTATGGCCGCAAGCGTGCGCTGGAAATTGCCACCACCCTCGCCATGGAACCGGAAATGATGCTGCTCGATGAACCTACGCAAGGCATGGGCCATGAAGATGTGCATCGTGTGACTGATCTGATCAAGAAGGTGTCGGCTGGCCGCACTATCCTCATGGTGGAACATAATATGAGCGTGGTGTCGGGTATTTGCGACAAGATCTCGGTCTTGCAGCGCGGTGCCATGCTGGCTGAAGGCACGTACAAGGAAGTTTCCACCAATCCCAAAGTCATGGAAGCCTATATGGGCAGCACCAGTGGTGAGCTGGAAGGGGCGCATGCATGAGTGCCACGAGTAAAAATACAAGTACAAACACCAGCCCGGCACTGGAAATTACCGGCCTGCAAGCCTGGTATGGCGAATCGCATATCCTGCATGACGTGAACCTCAAAGTGAACCAGGGTGAAGTGGTGACCATACTCGGTCGCAACGGTGCCGGGCGCACGACGACGATGCGTGCCATCGTTGGCCTGACTGGCGCACGCAAGGGGTCGATCAAGATCAATGGGCAAGAGGCTATCCATCTGCCCACACATAAAGTGGCGCATCTGGGTGTGGGTTATTGCCCGGAAGAGCGGGGGATATTTTCCTCCTTGTCCACAGAAGAAAACCTGATGTTGCCGCCTTCGGTATCGAGAGATAACAAGGGCATGTCGGTGGCCGAGATTTACGAAATGTTCCCTAATCTGGCTGAGCGTAAAAACAGCCAGGGCACACGCTTGTCCGGTGGTGAACAACAGATGCTGGCGGTAGCGCGTATCTTGCGTACTGGTGCCCGTTTGTTACTGCTGGATGAAATTTCTGAAGGCCTGGCACCGGTCATCGTGCAGGCTTTGGCGCGCATGATCACGATGCTGAAATCCAAGGGTTATACCATCGTCATGGTGGAACAGAATTTCCGCTTCGCTGCTCCGCTGGCGGACAGGTTTTATGTCATGGAGCATGGGCAGATCGTGGAGAGTTTTGCGTCTGCGCAATTGCAGGAAAAAATGCCGGTCTTGAATGAGTTGTTGGGTGTGTAAGATGTATATCTGTAAGGTAACTGCCTCGCTGTCTTGGTGAAGCAGGGTTGAATAAAAATATGATTGGAGAAGACGCATGAAAGCAACATTCACGAAATTAAAAGTAGCAAGTCTCGCAGTTTCCGCCGCACTCGCTGGTTTTGCGCTGAATGCAAATGCGCAAGTATCTGGTGACACCGTCAAGATCGGGTTCATCACCGATATTTCCGGCCTGTATTCTGATATCGATGGCCAGGGCGGTGCAGAAGCCATCAAGATGGCAATTGCCGATTTTGGTGGCACAGTACTGGGCAAGAAAATTGAACTGGTCACAGCTGACCATCAAAACAAGGCCGATATCGCTGCCAGCCGCGCACGTGAATGGTTTGACCGTGATGGCGTAGACATGCTGATCGGCGGTACCAATTCAGGTACAGCCTTGTCCATGTCCAAAGTGGCCGCTGAAAAGAAACGCATCTTTATCTCCATCGGTGCCGGCTCTGCCCGGCTGACCAATGAAGAATGCACACCAAGCACAATTCACTATGCCTACGACACGGTGGCCCTGGCAAAAGGCACGGGTTCTGCCGTCGTCAAGCAAGGTGGCAAAAGCTGGTATTTCCTGACGGCTGATTATGCCTTTGGTGCTTCGCTGGAAAGTGATACTGCCAACGTCGTCAAAGCCAATGGAGGCACAGTCGCAGGTTCGGTCAAGCACCCACTGTCGGCATCTGATTTCTCTTCTTTCCTGTTGCAGGCACAAGCTTCCAAGGCACAAATCCTGGGCCTGGCAAATGCTGGCGGCGACACCATCAATGCGATTAAAGCAGCCAATGAATTTGGCGTCACCAAGACCATGAAACTGGCTGGCTTGCTGATGTTTATCAATGACATCCATTCCCTGGGTCTGAATGCCACTAACGGCATGTACCTGACCGATAGCTGGTACTGGAACCAGAATGAAGAAGCGCGCAAATGGTCACGTCGCTATTTCGAAAAAATGAAGAAAATGCCTTCCAGCCTGCAAGCGGCTGATTACTCTGCGACCCTGACTTACCTGAATGCCGTCAAGGCAGCAGGTACGGATGACACGGCCAAGGTCATGGAAAAACTGAAGGCTGCCAAGGTCAATGACATGTATGCCAAGAACGGTTATATCCGTGGCGACGGCAGCATGATCCATGACATGTACCTCATGCAGGTGAAAACCAGCGCCGAGTCGAAAGAGCCTTGGGATTACTACAAAGTGGCGCAGACTATTCCGGGTGAGCAAGCATTTACCACCAAATCCGAATCCAAATGCTCCCTCTGGAAGTGAAATCCAATTCTCGGGCGCATAGCTGTGTTGCAAAGCCTCGCAATACTTTCGTATTGCTGTGTTTTGCGCCTTGCTCTGCATCCCGATAATTGAATTTCAGCATTGCCGTTGTTTTACGGGTAAGGTCGCGGACTTTGTCGCGACCTTCACGTTTGCAAAATTGAAGTCATTCAACGCTAGATTTTTCGCAGAGGAAGTACTTAGAGATTAGGCAGAAAGAAATGATTTTCTCCTGATTTTCTCTGTGTTTCCGTGCCTCTGTGTTGAGAGGTCTTCACCTTTCCATCCATTTTTTATTTAGCGTGCCATGGAAATATTTGGTATTCCGCTGCAAGCGATGCTGAGCCAGCTTTTGCTGGGCTTGGTCAACGGCTCGTTTTATGCGATGCTGTCTCTCGGGCTGGCTGTGATTTTTGGCTTGCTGAATGTGATTAACTTTGCCCATGGTGCCCTGTATATGATGGGTGCCTTCCTTGCGTGGATGGGCATGAATTATTTTGGGATCAATTACTGGGTCATGCTGCTTGCTGCACCTTTGCTGGTGGGGCTGTTTGGCATCGTCATAGAAAAGACCATGCTGCGCTGGCTGTACAAGCTTGATCACCTGTATGGTTTGTTGCTGACCTTTGGTATTACGCTGATGCTGGAAGGGGTTTTCCGTTCCATCTATGGCGTATCCGGCCAGCCATATCAGGTGCCGGAAGCACTGACAGGGGCGACCAATCTGGGCTTCATGATCTTGCCGAATTACCGTGCCTGGGTGGTGGTTGCCTCGCTGGTGGTTTGCTTTGCCACCTGGTTTGTCATCGAAAAAACCAAGCTTGGTGCCTACCTGCGTGCCGGTACTGAAAACCCCAAACTGGTCGAAGCCTTTGGTGTCAATGTACCGCTGATGGTGACGCTGACTTATGGTTTTGGTGTGGCTCTCGCTGCCTTTGCCGGTGTGCTTGCTGCACCTGTCATACAGGTGTCGCCGCTGATGGGTTCCAACCTGATTATCACGGTGTTTGCGGTGGTGGTGATCGGTGGCATGGGTTCTATCCTGGGTTCGATTTTGACAGGTCTGGGCCTCGGTATTATCGAAGGTCTGACACGGGTGTTTTATCCTGAGCTGTCGGCGACTGTTGTGTTCATCGTCATGGCGATTGTACTGATGATCCGCCCTGCCGGTTTGTTCGGTAAAGAAAAATAAACGGAGCCACCATGAATAAGAAAATCAGTTACGGCATTGCTTTTGCCCTGTTACTGGCGGCACCGTTTATTGTCTATCCGGTGTTCCTGATGAAGCTTTTGTGCTTCGCCCTGTTTGCCTGTGCCTTTAATTTGCTTATCGGCTTTACCGGCTTGCTGTCCTTTGGCCATGCAGCTTTTTTTGGCGCTGCCGGTTATATCGCTGGCTGGGCCTTGCGCGATGCCGGTTTGCCGACTGAGCTGGGTATCTTGCTGGGGGTAGGGGCCGCAGCCCTGATAGGTCTGGTGATGGGCGCACTGGCGATACGCCGCCAGGGTATCTACTTCACCATGATCACGCTGGCGCTGGCGCAGATGCTCTACTTCGTTTTCCTGCAAGCCAAGTTCACCGGTGGTGAAGATGGTTTGCAAGGCGTACCTCGCGGCAAACTGCTGGGTATGGTGGACCTGGGTTCTGACCTGACCTTGTATTACTTTGTGCTGGCAATTGCCATCGCCGGTTTTGCCCTGGTCATGCGCACCGTACATTCTCCTTTTGGCCAGGTCTTGAAAGCCGTCAAGGAAAACGAGCCACGCGCGATCTCACTCGGTTATGACGTGGACCGCTACAAGCTCATGGCCTTCGTGCTGTCGGCTGCACTGGCCGGTCTGGCAGGTGCCACCAAAACCCTGGTACTGGGTTTTGAGACGCTCACAGACGTACACTGGTCCATGTCTGGCCTGGTGGTATTGATGACCCTGGTGGGCGGTCTGGGCACGCTGGTGGGCCCGATAGTGGGTGCCATCATCATCATCGCGCTGGAAAACAAACTGGGTGACCTCGGCAACCTGCTGGCAAACATCACGACAATAGAATGGTTCCGCACCATAGGTGACTCCGTCACCATCGTTACGGGCCTGATCTTCATCGTCTGCGTACTGGCTTTCAGGCGCGGTATCGTCGGTGAATTGATGGCTTACGTGGAGCGTACTGGCAAGGCCAGGGCGGGCTGACTTTTAGCTCCTCAATATGCTATAAGGAGAACCCCGCAGCTTGCGGGGTTTTTTTATGTCTGCGATTTGCTTAATATTGCACAATTCTTGTTTTCTGCCAGGCCTGCATGAAACCCAAAATACCACGTACACCTGCCATGCCGGATGCTGATACCAGCTTATGGGACAGGATCGCTTTTGCAATGCTTGGTGGTCTCACCGGCGCAGCCTATGCAGCCGTCATCTGCCTGTTGATGTTTGGCTTTACCCATAAAGCCCATTTGACGCTGATACCTTACACATCGGCGGTTTTTGCCTGCATGGGCTTTTTCTTTGGTAATGTTATTGTCGAAGCTATTTTGTGTCTGGGCTATGCTTTATTGGGTATGCTGTTTGCCATGTCTGTTATAAGCGATGTCAATGGCAATCTTCCCGCGAACGATATCAAGACACATCTACGCTACTTTTTTCTGCTGGGTATAGGTTCAGGCCTGAGTTTTGCGCTGTTCTGCCACTTCTGAATTTCTCGTCGTTTTTTTTTGTAATAATGATGAGAGTTTTAGACATTATCGAAGAGAGCTTGTATTGCAAAATTATTCCTATTTTCTTTCTCTACAAATCTGGCATCCCAACATTGACCCTTCATTTATCACTAAGCGCCTGGGTATGAAACCTGTGCATGCCCACATGTTTGGTACGCAGCGTCAGACACCTAAAGGCCGATTATTGGAGGGTGTTTATCGGGAAAGCTATTGGGTTGCTGATCCATTTGAGCGTGGTGAATATCTTTCCACAGATGATTTGCTGGAAGATGCTGTGGCAGAGGTATTCGATGAGCTGACGCCGCATACGCAATTTTTACTGATGCTGAGAGAACAGGGGGCGCGTTTGCATTTGAAAGCCAGTTCTTTTGGCAAGCGTAACTATGCGCTGGAATTAAGCCCACAATGGATGCTGCGCTGTGCCGGATTGGGCCTGAGTTTTGTACATGATGTCTATCCCTGATACTGCTGGCTTCAATGCAGAAACTGTAGAGCATCAGGCAAAGTTTTTAATCGCAATGAGGCTTAATCTGTGTGGTTTTAAACACCCGGAATTTTCTCTCTGTCTGCTTTCAGCGCATCCATGACTTGTTGTGCGCTGGCTTTAAGCTGTGCAGTTTCACCAGCATTGCTGATAAGTTTGTCCAATAACTGTTTCACAGCATCTGCACTTGTACCTGACTGAGCAAGAGCGAAGATGGCGGTCTGGCGCACACTGGCTACCGGATCATTCAATGCGGCAGAAAAGTAATTGAGGCTGCTGTCGTTTTTATCCCATTGCGCCAGTTGCAATACGCTCAGGCTTCTGACGGCTGGGTCAGTGTTGCGCGTCAGGCTTTGCAACTGGCTGATGATGTCTTTCGTGGTTTGGGCATCAATACGATTTGCTGGGGCATCCGGTACTGCTGGTGGTGTCGGTGGCTTCAGGGCCGCCAGTGCCTGCAAGATGACGGCGGCTTGTTGTTCATTATTGAGCGACAGGCGTATCAATTGACGCTCTTCTTGCGGGTAGATATTCAGGTCACGCAGCAGGATCAGGCCTGCGATTCTTTGCTCGCTCTCATTGCTGCTGGCGAGTTGCCTGGACAGGGCAAATACTTCGGGGCTGCGTATGCCGGAAAGCAGGTTCCTGATGGTTTCTTTGATCTGGGGTGAGGCTTCTTTCTGGTACAAGCTGATGATACGTTTCAGATAGTAGGGCTGCTCTTGCATGAGTTTTCTTAACTGGTCCTGGGTGTCGTCACCAGCACTGTTCTGGTCTGCAGGCGAGATCAGGCGTGCCCATAGCTGGTCGAAAGTATCTGTTGCCTCAGTGCCAGGGCTACCGGCATTGCTCCACAGGCTGGTGAACTGGGCCAGACTATTGCTGGCAGGTTTTGCTGCAGGAGTTTGTGCAAGTTGTGTGCTTGATACACCCTCAGCGTCCTGGCCGGGCGACATGAATACGATAGCCAGTAGAGCCAGCAGGAGCAGGGCAAGCAAGGGCAGAAATTTTTTCACGGTCTTAATCCGGTTAAAGCCTGCTCATTGGCAGGTGGCGCTGTATGGCCGCGAGTCAATGAGCATGAGTCATACGTTTCATTCAAGGATACTACTCACTGAAATACCAGGCTGGCCTGGGTATTCGTCGTATAGTCCTTCAAACCAAAATGGCCAAGGGCAAAGTCATACGTCGCATTCTGGCCATCGATATTGCTGGTGTGCGAACCATACACATAGCAACTGCCGTAACAGACCACTTCATCGATATAGCTTTTGATCGAATACATCTTGCTGCCATAGCGCTTGTTCTTGACTGAGAGTATCAGCGGGCTGTCTATGGACAGGCCATTGCTGCCGCAGGTTGGGGTAAATACATTGAAAGGATAAACGCCGCAAGACTCCAGCCCATGCTGGGCACCGGCAATGCCGATGAAGGAATTCACGGACGTAGAGTAGGCCAGCTCATTGATGGCTTTCATCGCCAGCGTCACGCCCATGGAGTGGCTGATGACGTCGATCCGGCCAGTACAAGACGCTGCCTTGGCGGCTTGCATGGAGGCCTTGACGGGATTGGTGTTGGCTGCGCCATGATCATTGATGGCTGGATTGGTTTTGGAACCCCAGTTGGGGCGGTACAGCTGGGCATCGGTATAACCCTGGCTTTTGAGAGTGCTGACGGTGGCATTCCAGTCCGACGGTGAACCGGCATTGCCGTGTACCAGTACCACATTGTCGAGGCAGGCTGCCTGGCTGACGCAGGCGATAAAGCTGAGGCTCATGGCAATGAGCACCCGGATGAGTGTGCGGTGTTGCATGGTGTTGTCTCCAGTGGTGTTTTTATGTAATCCCGTGCTTTTGCGCGCAGGAAAAAACAGGGTAGGAGCAAGTTGGCAGGAGCACCACTATCTGTTCAGATAGTGGCTGAGAACCTGTTGACGATCTTAAGCGCGAGCGCGGTTGTGGCTTATATGGGCCTCATGTGCTGCTCAAAATGCTCATGTACTAGAGTACATTCCGCTTTTTGCGCTGCGCTTTTGTTACCCTTATCCCGCTGACGCACGCTCGCTACAGATCGTGAACAGGTTCTGGGGGGGGCAGTTTTTATGGCTTGGTAACAGCAAGCCCAGTTCATAGGCTTTGGCGACGGCATGCACGCGGCTGCGTACATTGAGTTTGGCGAAGATCTGGTCGATGTGGTATTTGACGTTGACTTCGGTGAGTTCGAGGATGGTTGCTATTTCCCAATTGGTCTTGCCTTCATGCAGCCAGTGCAGGATTTCTCTTTGCCGCTCACTGAGGGTCTTGTTGCTGATGCCGGGCTTGACGGGAAATTCTTCTACGCTTGTCAGGGCATGGGCAAGTGCCAGGTGCAGATGTGGTGTCAACAGGCTTAGCAGATATGCGTGTTGATGGCTGACTTCAAAAGGTAAATTTGTGAAGATGAAATAACTGGAGAAATGTCCGCTCAGGTCCAGCATGCCGTGGGCGACGGTGTTATGCATTTTCTGCTTCCTGAAAGAAGCCAGCCACTCCGCAGGAACTGCATGGTCATCGCGCCCGGCCTGGAAGAAAACCGGTTCCTGGGTTTCACGCCATTTTTGCATCAGGGGGCTATTGGCCCGGCCTTTGCTGTCTAGCAGTGATTGATAGTATTGATATGTTTCAACCGGGCAGTTGAACTGCAGCAGCTTATGTACATAGTTGCCCTGCGGGCTGACGCCACCTATGCCGCAGACCATCATTTCATGCGGCAAGACTTCGCGCAAAATCCCCTGGGCGATCAGGCTGAAGTCATCGGCATTGCGGGTTGCCGCACAAGCCATGATGATGGGCAGTATGGAATTGCCGGAGACTTCATGCGCAAAGTTCACCATGTCTGGAATCGTCCTTCAGGCTACTCAGGAGGTGCGTGATGTTGGGGAGATGGAATGTGACTGGACTGGCAAGATGACGCATGCTTGCTCCTCCATGCGTCATCCTTAGCTACTTATCTCTACTTACAAAGCTGCTGCGTAAATTGCTCTGGCATCTTCCTTCGTCACTTCACGTGGATTATTACCCAGCAGACGTGTTTGCAACATGGCGTCGCTGGCGAGCTGGTCCAGGTCTTTCTCGGTGATGCCTACCTGGCTCAGGCGGGTTTCTATGCCTACCCGCACCGCCAGGTCTTCCATGGCCTTGATCATGGCGTGGCAACGCTGCTCAGCCGTGCCTGTGGCTTCTGGCGCGATGATGGCAGCCAGCTCAGCGTACAGCTCTGATGCGTGGCTGGCATTGAAACGTAGTACATGTGGCAAAACCAGAGAGTTTGACAAACCATGCGGAACATGGAAGATGCCGCCTACCGGATAGGCCAGCGCATGCACTGCCGCGCAGGGGGCATTGGCAAAAGACTGCCCGGCCAGCATGGCACCCAGCAACATGGCTTGCCTTGCCGCTAGGTTGTTGCCATTGGTGCAGGCTTCATCGATGTTGTTCCACAGCAATTTCAAAGCCTGCACTGCCAGCATGTCGGACAGCGGGTTCTTTTTGTGTTTGGTGGTATACGCTTCTATCGCATGCACCATGGCATCTATGCCGGTGGCAGCGGTGACCTTGGCTGGCAAGCCAGTAGTCAGTTGCGCATCGAGAATGGCGATGTCGGCATATAGCTGCGGCGCGACCACACCCATCTTGGTGGTGGCACCGGTGGTGACGATGGAGATAGGGGTGACTTCAGAACCTGTACCTGCCGTGGTCGGGATTTGTATCAATGGCAGGCGACGGCCTTTGACATTGCCTATACCATACATGGTAGCCAGGCTCTGATCGCTACCGGCCAGGATGGCGATGAGCTTGGCCACGTCCATGGAGCTGCCGCCGCCGAGGCCAACCACCAGTTCCACTTGCAGGTCCCGGGCGTTGGCTACTGCCTGCAAGACGATGGCTTCTGGCGGATCGGCAATCACGTCGGAAAAAATACTGACTTTGAGTTGTTCCGTTTCCAGACTGTCAATGACAGGTTGGACCAGGCCGGTATGCAGGAATCCGGCATCGGTCACCAGCAGTACATGGCTAATCGCTGGAAATTCCTGGCGTATGATTTTGCCCAGGCGCGTTGCTGCACCGGTTTGGCTGATCAGGCTGGGGACGGTTCTGAATTCAAAGTCATTCATTTTTATCTCATTTTCATTTAGCTAGTTGTAGGGATATCTACCTTAGCACATGCTGGTGTTTTCTATTTATCCAGCAGTTTCAAATCGCGCATCCAGTCTGCATACAGGCTGGTCCAGTTGCGTGCGCTGCCGCTGGCAGGTGTCATGCCAAAGCCATGATCGCCACGGCGGAAGGCATGCAGTTCTGCCTGGGCACCGCCTTCCAGTAATTGCTGATAGATTTTCGCGGCGACTACCGGTGGGGCTTTGGGATCGTCCGAGGCATGGACTATGAATACGGGCGGGGTGTTCTTGCTTGCCTTTGGGATTTTCCCGCCAGGCACACCGGTATATACCAGGGCGATAAAGTCTGCACGATTGCTGGCTTGTTCTACTGTGTCGGTGGCGCTGGTGTCACCCTCATTCTGATCCATCAACAGTTGCAGGGCCATGACGCCGCCGGCAGAGAAACCGAGTACGCCTATCTTCTTGCTGTCGATTTTCCATTCACCCGCATGTTGCCGCAGCACGCGCATGGCGCGGCTGGTGTCTGCCGTCAGTGGCTGTATGGACTTCCAGCTGCGGTCGCCGTCTGGTGCCAGCGTACGGTATTTCAGAACGGCAGCGGTTATACCTTGGGTATTCAGCCATTGCGCCGCTTCTATGCCTTCCTTGTCTATGCAGACGTAACGGAAGCCGCCACCCGGCACGACCAGTACTGCGGTGCCGTTTGCCTTGTCAGCGGGGGCAGGGTAAATAGTCAATGTCGGTTTGCTGACGTAGCTGATGTATCTGTCCAGGCGGCCAGTTTCATGCCTGTCTTCTGCTGTCTCTGCTTGCTGATGTTGCAGGCCGGGCGCGCCGTTTTGCCGTAGGGGAACTTCAATTTCAGCTCGTGCCGAGATGGAGTTAGTAAGCAACATGCATCCTGCAAACATCAGAGATAGAGAAATCTTCATTGCGTTGATCCTTGCGAAAGACAAACTAGCGACAGATTTATTGCACCGGATTTGCATCTTGTCTGATTTGTCGCGGGCAGTCAAACCGGCAAAGCCGTACTGCAACTGTTATGGCATGGCCTGTACCTTGTTGCCTACAGCGTGCTTCTGTATAAGTTATCTGTGTCATGTTTGCCGTTCAAAATATTCTCTTGAGGCAGCATGCAGGCCCTAATCACAAATCAAATACGCTCAATATGGATATTTTTCTTTTAGCCCTGGCCGCCTTCTTCGCTGGTTTTGTTGATTCCATCGTTGGTGGCGGTGGCTTGATACAGGTTCCCGCCTTGTTCTCTTTCATGCCAGGGACGGCTCCTGCCACCTTACTGGGTACCAATAAGATGGCAGGTATCTGGGGAACGACAGTCGCAGCGACTCGCTATATGAAGACAGTCAGCCTGCGCTGGAGCATGGTGGCACCAGCCGCATTCATGGCGTTTGCCTTTTCCTTTGCCGGGGCTTTCCTCGTGACACATATCCCGCCCACCTATTTGCGCAAGGCTTTACCCTTCATCCTGGTGGCTGTGGCTATCTATACCTTCAAAAAGAAAGAGTTTGGCGCTGACAATAAACCTGTGTTTTCGGGGTCAAAAGAAACCTATATGGCTATGCTGGTGGGCGCAGGCATAGGGTTTTACGATGGTTTCTTTGGGCCTGGCACAGGCAGCTTCTTCATGTTTTTGTTCGTGCGTATCTTTGGTTATGATTTCCTGCGTGCCTCCGCAGCAGCCAAGGTATTGAATGTTGCCTGCAATACTGCGGCACTTATCTGGTTTGGGTATAGCGGTCACGTACTCTGGATGCTGGGTCTGACGATGGCAGTGTGTGGTGTTGGCGGTTCTATTTTAGGTAGTCATTTGGCAATAAAACACGGCACTTCGTTTGTTCGCAAGATGTTCCTTGCTGTGGTAGTGGCACTGATATGCAAGACGACTTATGATGGTTTTCTTAAATAGCAGTGTTTCACGTGAAACAATCAGGCAGTGATAATGGGGCTTCGGCCCCATTTTTTATGTCCAGATGCGTATGTTTCACGTGAAACATAGTTCTAAATAAAAAGAGAATCTTTAGCTCTCTAAAAGTTTACGCGCAAAACAAACTATAATCGTGCCTCCCGTCCCAAGTTTCTCAGAAATCCACCATGTTTTATCCTAAAGAATTCGATGTCATCGTCGTCGGCGGCGGTCACGCCGGTACCGAAGCTGCACTTGCCGCTGCCCGTATGGGGCAGTCCACACTATTGTTAACCCATAATATCGAGACCCTGGGTCAGATGTCTTGCAACCCATCCATAGGTGGGATAGGCAAGGGTCATCTGGTTAAAGAGGTCGATGCCATGGGCGGTGCCATGGCGATTGCCACTGATGAGGCAGGCATACAATTCCGTATCCTGAACTCATCCAAGGGTCCTGCTGTGCGTGCCACTCGTGCCCAGGCTGACCGTATCTTGTACAAGCAGGCTATCCGTAGTCGTCTGGAAAATCAGCCAAATCTGTGGTTGTTCCAGCAGGCAGTCGATGATTTGCTGGTCGAAGGTAATCGTGTTGTCGGTGCCGTAACTCAGGTTGGCATCAGGTTCCGCGCCCGCGCAGTCGTGTTGACGGCAGGTACTTTCCTTGATGGGAAGATACATGTGGGCTTGAATAACTACTCCGCAGGCCGTGCCGGTGACCCACCAGCAATATCTTTGTCTGCCCGTTTGAAAGAATTGGCGCTGCCACAAGGGCGTTTGAAGACAGGTACGCCGCCACGTATAGATGGTCGCAGCATCGATTTTTCACTGATGCAAGAGCAGCCGGGTGATCTCGATCCTGTGCCAGTGTTCTCGTACATGGGTAACACCAGCATGCATCCAAGGCAGTTGCCATGCTGGATCACTCATACCAATGAAAAAACCCATGACATTATCCGGGCTGGTCTGGACCGCAGCCCCATGTATACAGGTGTCATTGAAGGGGTGGGGCCACGCTATTGCCCATCGATAGAAGACAAAATACACCGCTTCGCCAGCAAAGAGTCGCACCAGATTTTCCTGGAGCCTGAAGGCCTGACGACGAATGAGTTTTACCCTAACGGTATCTCTACCAGCCTGCCATTTGATGTACAGCTGGACCTGGTACGTTCCATGCGCGGTATGGAAAACGCCTACATCCTGCGCCCTGGCTATGCGATTGAATATGATTATTTTGATCCGCGTGGTTTGAAGTCCTCATTGGAAACCCGCCAGATCGAAGGCCTGTTCTTTGCCGGTCAGATCAACGGCACGACAGGCTACGAAGAAGCTGCAGCCCAGGGCATGTTGGCAGGCTTGAATGCGGCGTTGCAAACTCAGGGCAAAGACGCTTGGATACCACGCCGTGATGAGGCTTATCTGGGTGTGCTGGTGGATGACCTGATTACCAAGGGTGTGCAAGAACCATACCGCATGTTCACCAGCCGTGCTGAATTCCGCCTGAGCTTGCGTGAAGATAATGCCGATATGCGCCTGACCGAGATAGGTCGTCAGCTTGGTTGCGTCAGCGATGCGCAGTGGCAGCAGTTTGAAGAAAAGCGTGAAAGTGTTTCACGTGAAATGGAAAGACTGCGCTCGACCTGGGTCAACCCGCGCATTCTCGCAGATGTGGAAGCTGAGCGTGTCGTTGGCAAGGCTTTGGAGCGCGAGTATTCCCTGGCTGATTTATTGCGTCGCCCACAAGTGACTTATGAAAGCCTTATGAGTTTGCAAGGTGTGGAAGGCCAGGAACTGGCCGGGCCAGGTGTGCTTGATCCCCATGTGCGCGAGCAGGTTGAGATACAGGTCAAGTATGCCGGTTATATCGACAGGCAAGCGAAGGAGGTTGAGCGCCATGCGCATTTTGAAAATCTCAAAATGCCGGTTGGTTTTGACTATATGGAAGTCAATGGGCTTTCGATTGAAGTCAGGCAAAAGCTGAACAAGCATCAGCCTGAAAGCCTGGGTCAGTGTGGTCGTATTTCCGGCGTGACGCCTGCAGCGATTTCTCTGCTTTTGGTGCATCTGAAGAAGCGCGGTTTTAAAGAGTTCATGGCGAATGCAGATGCAGTGGCTGAGACGCTTACTGAAACCCCGGCAGATTGATTCACGTGGAACATCAGATTGCAGGCGTGTTTTTACAACCGCTTTGGTATGAGCATGCCTGCAAGCACAAGAAATTAAAACGAAGAATAAAACTGAAATGAAAAACAAGAAGTTAATCGAGGGCAGCGCCGTATGATTCACGTGGAACAAGCACAGTTAAGATCGATGTTACAGAGCGGTGTTGAGGAGTTGGCACTGGATTTAAATAATGATCAAATTGATAACATGATTGCTTATTTGTCATTATTGTCAAAATGGAACTCTGTTTATAACCTGACGGCTATCCGTGACCCAAAAGAAATGGTCAGGCAGCATTTGCTGGATTCGCTGTCTGCCGCCCCGGCATTCAAGGATGCAAAAAATATACTGGATGTGGGTGCCGGTGGCGGTTTGCCCGGTATGATGCTGGCCATTACTTATCCACAGGCCAAAGTGTCCATGATAGATACGGTCAGTAAAAAGACTGCCTTTTTGACCCAGGCCAAGACCGAGCTGGGTTTGAAGAATGTCACCGTCCATACCGGCAGGGTAGAAGCCCTGCAGGTAAAGGAAGCATTTGACGTCATCACTTCACGCGCATTTTCTGAGCTGGCCAATTTCGTCAATTGGTCTGGTCATCTGCTGGCCGAAGGTGGCCAGTTCATCGCCATGAAAGGCGTGGAACCGAAGCAGGAAATAGACAGCCTGCCCGCTGGCTGGCATGTGGATAAGTTGCAAGCCTTGACGGTGCCTGGCTTGCAGGCAGAACGTCACCTCGTCTTTATCAAGAAAACCCAGGCCTGATCACACGGAAACCTCTATGGCAAAAATCTTTTGTGTAGCAAATCAAAAAGGTGGCGTGGGCAAAACCACAACTACCGTCAATCTCGCCGCAGGCCTGGCGAAACTCGATCAACGCGTCTTACTGGTTGATCTCGACCCCCAGGGTAATGCCACCATGGGGGCAGGTATCAACAAGGCCAAGCTGACTGCTTCCATCTATGAAGTCTTGCTCGGTATGTCAGATGTGACAACAGCCAAACAACGCTCTGAATCTGGCCGTTTTGATGTCTTGCCCGCCAATCGCGAGCTGGCCGGTGCTGAGGTGGAAATGGTCTCGCTGGAGAATCGTGACAAACGCCTGCGTGAAGCCCTGGCCAAGGTCGATGCTGACTATGACTTTATCCTCATCGATTGTCCGCCAGCCTTGTCGCTGCTGACTCTGAATGGCTTGTGTGCCGCTCATGGCGTGATCATCCCCATGCAGTGTGAATACTATGCGCTGGAAGGTTTGTCCGACTTGGCCAATACCATCAAGAAAGTCTCGGCCAACCTGAACCCTGATTTGAAGATAGTTGGTCTGCTGCGCGTGATGTTTGATCCGCGCATGACGCTGTCGCAACAAGTCTCTGACCAGCTCGAACAGCATTTTGGCGACAAGGTCTTCAAGACACTGATCCCGCGCAATGTCCGTCTGGCAGAAGCACCATCTTACGGCATCCCCGGCGTGGTGTTTGATCCTGCATCCAAAGGGGCGCAAGCCTATATCGCCTTTGGTGCAGAGATGGTGGAAAGAATTAAACAACTGGAAAAATAAGTATGTCGATCAAAAAACAAAAAGGTCTGGGCCGTGGCCTGGACGCCTTGCTCGGCGGTGCCGCCGACTTTGCCGAAGCCGTACCTACCGTCACTGGTGCCCCTACCAGCCTCAACGTTGCACAAATGCAAGCTGGTAAGTACCAACCCCGTACCCGCATGGACGAGGGCGCACTGGCTGAGCTGGCTGCCTCCATCAAGGCCCAGGGTTTGATGCAACCCATCCTGGTTCGCCCGATAGGACAAAACAATGGCGTAACACGCTACGAAATCATTGCCGGTGAACGCCGTTTCCGTGCCTCGCAAATGGCAGGCATGGATGAAGTGCCGGTACTGGTCAAGGATGTCGATGACCAGGCCGCTGCCGCCATGGCCCTCATCGAGAACATGCAGCGTGAAGACCTGAATCCCCTGGAAGAAGCCCAGGGCATACACAGGCTGATCACGGATTTCTCGTTTACCCATGAGCAGGCAGCTAATGCAGTAGGGCGCTCACGCAGTGCTGTATCCAACCTGCTGCGCTTGTTGAATCTGGCCAAGCCGGTACAAACCATGCTGATGGCCGGTGACATCGACATGGGCCATGCCCGTTCGCTGCTGGTGACCGATGCCGCCACCCAGATACAACTGGCCAACCAGATCGTCGCCAAACGCATGTCTGTCCGTGAAGCAGAAAAACTGGTCGCCAAGACCACGGCTGAGATGAGCGCGAATGGCAAGCCACGCGACAAGGCAGAAAAATCCCGGGACATCACCCGTCTTGAAGAAGAGTTATCCGATTTGCTGGCGACCCAGGTTGCCCTTAAATTAGGCAGCAAGGGCAGGGGACAGATGCTGATCGATTTTGCCGATCTCGATAGCCTCGATGGCATTATCCTGAAAATACGTGGACAATAAATATAGAAGCAGCCATGCAGATACTGACTTTACCCGGCTTATATAACTCAGGCCCCGGCCACTGGCAAACACGCTGGGAAGCCGAATTACCGGATATAAAAAGAGTAGAGCAGCAAGACTGGGATCATCCGGTCAAGGATGTGTGGCTTGCCACTTTGTCAGCTGCCATTAATGCGGTTGATGACGAAGTGGTGCTGGTAGCGCACAGCATGGGTTGTGCGCTGACTGCCTGGTGGCTGGCGTCCGGCATGCCGGACGTTGTGGATAAAAGCAAGGTCCGGGCAGCATTCCTGGTGGCGCCGCCCGATGTAGGCCGTACTGATTTCCCTGCCCCCAGCTTTGCGCCCATGCCATTAATCCGTTTTTCTTTTCCAGTCGCCGTAGTTGCATCCAGTGATGATCCCTGGTGTGATTTATCACTTGCGCAAGACTGGGCAAAAAGTTGGGGGCAGAAATGCACCTGGTTGGTGCGAAAGGCCATATCAATGGCGAATCTGGCCTGGGCAGCTGGAAGCAAGGCCAGGACTGGCTCAGCGGATTAATTGCAAAAACAGTACAATATTAAAAAAGCACCAAAATAGCGCATTTTTATGCGATGCACCAAACGGTTGGCGATATGCATCAAACGTTTGACGTTATAACGCACTACCACGTATAATTCCGTGGTTTTGATCGGCGAGGATTTGCGCTGCCCGGTTATATCGTGGCAAGCCAGTCAAATTCAACAGTCATATTTATAAAATTGTAGGACTTACGCAAGATAGGTTAGCAAAGCCCCGTAGCGAACACAGTGCAAAACTGGACAACGGGGCTACCAAAGAGCTCATACACTGCTGCTATTTTGCGCAAGTCCTGGATAAATGAGGGAAGCATGGCACGCATCATACTGCTGCAACTGGTGGCAGCGCTGGTAGCGGGCCTGCTTGCTGGAATTTTCGGCAATATTTCTTACGGATTGTCTGCCCTGTTCGGGGGATTATCCTGTGCGATCCCAAATGCCTTGTTCGCGTTGCGCCTGACTATGAGCGCCCGGAGGCCTGGAGGAGCAAATCCGATGAGTTTTTTCATCGGTGAATTTTTCAAGGTTATATCGACAGTCGCGCTGATGGCAGCGGTTGTCTTCTGGTACCCCGATGTCAACTGGCCGGCCTTTTTGATCGCCTTCATCGTCGTACTGAAAAGTTATTTCATTTTACTCTTTAGGCACTGATCATGAGCTCAGCTGAACAAGTCACTCCGTCAGAATATATATCCCATCACCTTGGGCATCTGACTAACCATGGCCACCATGCACAAACCTCCTTGTGGGATATGTCGTATGTCAATATTGATACGGTAATCTGGGCCGTTGTTTGCGGCTTGCTGGGTTCCATCATTATGTATATGGCAGCACGCAAGGCAACTTCTGGCGTACCAGGCCGTTTCCAGTGCGCAGTTGAAATGCTCATAGAAATGGTCGATAACAATGCAAAAAGCATCGTTCACGGCAACACCAGCTTCATCGCTCCTATGGCCCTGTCCGTATTTGTCTGGGTATTGCTGATGAACTCCCTGGATTTCCTGCCAGTTGACCTGTTCTCCCAATGGTTGTTCCCAGTCCTGGGCCTGGATCATGAAATGCCACACCGTGTCGTCCCTACTGCTGACTTGAACGGTACTCTGGGTATCTCCATCGGTATCTTCGGTCTGATGATGTATTACAGCTTCAAGATCAAAGGCGTGGGCGGCTTCATCAAGGAATTGTTCAGCGCACCGTTTGGCCCAATGATGTTCCCGTTCAATTTCATGTTGAACGTGGTTGAATACGCAGCGAAAACCTTCTCGCTCGGTATGCGGTTGTTCGGTAACATGTTTGCCGGCGAATTGTTGTTCCTGTTGATTGCAGCTTTGCTGGGTGCATCTGGCTCCCTGTTTGGCGGTATTGGTCATCTGGTACTGGGCTCTGCGTGGTCCATCTTCCACATCCTGATCGTACCTCTGCAAGCCTTTATTTTCATGATGTTGACTCTGGTGTACATGGGTCAGGCTCACGAAGCGCATTAATTAAGTTTTGAAGTTTTAGTTTTTTGGGTTTTGGTTTTTTGGTTTTGGTATTTTAATTTTAACTTTCTAGGAGTTTTCTCATGACTAACGTCGCTTTCGTTGCATTGGCTTGTGGTTTGATCATCGGTTTGGGCGCTTTGGGTGCTTGTATCGGTATCGCTATGATGGGTGGTAAATATCTGGAAGCGTCTGCACGTCAACCAGAATTGATGGAAAAACTGCAAGGTAAAATGTTGTTGCTGGCTGGTCTGATCGATGCTGCGTTCATTATCGGTGTTGGTATCGCCATGTTCTTCGCAACTGCAAACCCATTCAAAGGCTAATAGCTTTCCTTTTTCTACCGCAGGCCAAGTGCCTGCGGAACGATTAATTTGATAAGGAAACTAAAGTGAATCTGAATCTATCCATGTGGTACCAGGCAGGGGTGTTTATCATCCTGGCCTTGTTTACTGCAAAATTCATCTGGCCACCAGTGATTGGTGCGATCGATGAGCGCATGAAGCGCATTGCAGATGGTTTGGCTGCAGCTGACAAAGGCAAGGCAGAAATGGTTGCCGCTGAAAAGCGTATACAAGCTGAATTGGCAAAAGCTGGTGAAGAAGGCAAAACACATATCATCAACGCAGAAAAACGCGCTGCCCTGATCATCGAAGAAGCCCGCAACACTGCTGCTGCTGAAGCTGCCCGTATTATCGCCGCTGCGCAAGCTGATGCGAATAATCAAGTGACTAAAGCACGCGAAGAATTGCGCGACCAGGTTGCCACTCTGGCAGTCAAAGGTGCAGAACAAATTCTGAAACGTGAAGTCAACGCATCTGCTCACGCTGATCTGTTGAACCAATTGAAAACCGAGCTGTAATCATGGCCGAACTCGCAACGATCGCTCGTCCTTACGCAGAAGCGCTGTTTCGTGTTGCCCAAACCGGTAACCTGTCCGCCTGGTCGGAACTGGTTACCGAGATGGCACAGGTAGGTGCGCATCCCGATGTACAAGCTCTTGCACACAACCCCAAAGTCTCGGCTGATCAAAAAGCTGAGATTTTCTTGTCTGCGATCAAATCTCCAGTGACTGCTGAAGCGAAAAACTTCATCAACACACTTGCTGACTATGACCGCCTGACTTTGCTGCCGGAAATCGCTTTCCAGTTTCATGCTCTGAAAAACGCCCTCGAAGGCGCTGCAGATGCTGAAGTGACTAGCGCATTTGAAATGTCGGCAGCCCAGTTGAGCGAACTGGCAGTGACATTGGAAAAGAAATTTGGCCGCAAGTTGCACCCTACAGTCAAAGTGGATTCCTCTTTGATCGGTGGTGTACGCATCGTGGTTGGTGATCAGGTGCTCGACACGTCGGTACGCGCGAAGCTGCAGAAAATGCACGTCGCCCTGACCGCGTAAGAACGTAATAAATATTAGGAGTTAGTATGCAACTCAACCCATCTGAAATCAGCGAGCTGATCAAGAGCCGGATTCAAGGCCTTGGCGACACAGCTGAGATTCGCAATCAAGGTACGGTTATCTCCGTTACCGACGGTATCTGCCGCATTCACGGTCTGTCTGACGCGATGCAAGGTGAGATGCTGGAATTCCCAGGCAACACATTTGGTCTGGCGCTGAACCTGGAACGTGATTCCGTTGGTGCCGTTATCCTGGGTGACTACGAACACATCTCCGAAGGCGATACAGTTAAATGTACCGGCCGTATTCTGGAAGTGCCTATCGGTCCTGAACTGCGCGGTCGTGTCGTTAACGCGCTGGGTCAGCCTATCGACGGCAAAGGTCCTATCAATGCAAAACTGTCCGCGCCTATCGAAAAGATTGCGCCTGGCGTTATTGCACGTCAATCCGTTTCTGAACCTATGCAAACTGGCCTGAAGTCTATCGACTCCATGGTACCGGTTGGCCGTGGTCAGCGTGAATTGATCATTGGTGATCGTCAAACTGGTAAAACAGCTGTTGCGATCGATGCCGTGATCAATCAAAAAGGTCAAAACGTGACATGTATCTATGTTGCGATTGGTCAAAAAGCTTCTTCCGTTAAAAACGTTGTGCGCGCTCTCGAAGCCCACGGCGCCATGGAATACACCATCGTTGTTGCTGCTACTGCTGCTGAATCTGCAGCGATGCAATACGTATCCGCCTACTCTGGTTGCGCGATGGGTGAATACTTCCGTGACCGCGGTCAAGATGCATTGATCATTTATGATGATCTGTCCAAACAAGCTGTTGCTTACCGTCAGGTTTCCCTGCTGCTGCGCCGCCCACCAGGCCGCGAAGCTTACCCAGGTGACGTATTCTATTTGCACAGCCGTTTGCTGGAACGTGCAGCACGCGTTAATCCAGACTACGTTGAAGCTTTCACCAAAGGTGAAGTTAAAGGTAAAACAGGTTCTTTGACAGCATTGCCTATCATTGAAACCCAGGCTGGTGACGTTTCCGCTTTCGTTCCTACCAACGTAATTTCGATTACTGACGGTCAGATCTTCCTGGAAACATCCTTGTTCAATGCAGGTATCCGTCCAGCGATTAACGCTGGTATCTCGGTTTCCCGCGTTGGTGGTGCTGCTCAGACCAAGGTTATCAAAAACCTGTCCGGCGGTATCCGTAATGACTTGGCACAGTACCGTGAATTGGCAGCGTTTGCCCAGTTCGCTTCTGACCTCGATGAAGTAACACGCAAGCAGCTCGATCGTGGTGCCCGCGTGACTGAATTGTTGAAGCAAGCTCAATATGCTCCACTGTCTATCTCCCTGATGGCCGTTACTCTGTTCTCCGTGAACAAAGGCTTCCTGGATGATGTACCGGTCAAGCAAGTGCTGGCATTCGAAGCAGGCGTGCACAATTTCATGAAAACGAGCCATGCAGCATTGCTGCAGAAGATCGAAGAAACCAAGCAACTGGACAAAGATGGCGAAGCTGCCATGGCTGCCGCAATTGCTGATTTCAAAAAATCCGGCGCCTATTAATTTACTGTAGCTAGAAGGAGTCAATACTCATGGCTGCAGGCAAAGAGATACGTGGCAAGATCAAAAGCGTAGAAAATACGAAGAAGATCACTAAGGCGATGGAAATGGTCGCCGCATCCAAAATGCGCAAGGCGCAAGACCGGATGCGTGCGGCTCGTCCCTACAGTGAAAAAATTCGTACGATCACTGCTAACTTGTCACAGGCCAACCCAGAGTACACGCATCCTTTTATGGTGCAACAGGATCAGTCCAAGAAAATTGGTGTGATCGTTGTAACGACAGATAAAGGTTTGTGTGGTGGTCTCAACACTAACGTGTTGCGTTTGGTCACCAGCAAAATGCGTGAACTCGAAGGCAAGGGTTCAAAGATAGAAGCGGTCGCAATTGGTAATAAAGGTCTCGGCTTCCTGAATCGCGTAGGTGCGCAAGTGGTTTCCCATGTTACACAATTGGGCGATACTCCTCACCTCGACAAACTGATAGGTCCAGTCAAAGTTTTGCTGGATGCGTATCAGGAAGGCAAGCTGGACGCGGTTTACCTGAGTTATACCAAGTTCATCAACACCATGAAGCAAGAGCCGGTGATGGAGCAGTTGTTGCCCCTGACAGCTGACAAACTGGCGACAGATAAAAATGCCCATTCCTGGGATTATCTGTATGAGCCAGATGCAGCAACGGTCATTGATGAACTGTTGATACGCTATGTAGAAGCACTGATTTTCCAGGCGGTAGCGGAAAACATGGCTTCTGAACAATCGGCCCGTATGGTGGCGATGAAAGCGGCAACAGATAACGCAGGTAACGTGATTGGCGAACTGAAACTGGTTTATAACAAGACCCGTCAGGCTGCCATTACCAAAGAGCTCTCCGAGATCGTCGCCGGCGCGGCAGCGGTCTAAACTGAATTTAAAATTATTGAAGGAACGAACATGGCTAATGGCAAAATCGTTCAGTGTATCGGCGCTGTTGTGGACGTTGAATTTCCACGCAATGCGATGCCTAAGGTTTACGATGCCTTGAAAATGGAAGGCTCCGAGCTGACTCTGGAAGTTCAGCAGCAATTGGGTGACGGCATCGTCCGTACCATTGCTCTGGGTACTTCTGACGGTCTGCGTCGTGGCATGACTATCAGCAACACTGGCAACCCTATCATGGTACCAACCGGCAAAGCAACGCTGGGCCGCATCATGGACGTACTGGGTAACCCTATCGATGAATGCGGTCCTGTCAGCCACGAGCAGACAGCATCCATCCACCGTAAAGCCCCTGCCTACGACGAACTGTCCCCATCCCAGGAATTGCTGGAAACCGGTATCAAGGTTATTGATCTGGTTTGCCCATTCGCTAAAGGTGGTAAGGTCGGTCTGTTCGGTGGTGCGGGTGTGGGCAAGACCGTGAACATGATGGAACTGATCAACAACATCGCCAAGGCACACAGCGGTTTGTCCGTGTTTGCCGGTGTGGGTGAGCGTACTCGTGAGGGTAATGACTTCTACCACGAAATGGCTGACGCAAAAGTGGTTGATCTGGAAAATCCAGAAAACTCCAAAGTTGCGATGGTGTACGGTCAGATGAATGAACCACCAGGTAACCGTCTGCGCGTTGCTCTGACAGGTCTGACTATCGCTGAAGGTTTCCGTGACGAAGGCAAAGACGTTCTGTTCTTTGTGGATAACATCTACCGTTACACACTGGCCGGTACTGAAGTATCCGCTTTGCTGGGTCGTATGCCTTCCGCCGTGGGTTATCAACCTACGCTGGCTGAAGAAATGGGCCGTCTGCAAGAGCGTATTACCTCCACCAAAACTGGTTCCATTACGTCGATCCAGGCCGTGTATGTTCCAGCGGATGACTTGACCGATCCATCTCCAGCAACCACATTTGCTCACTTGGATTCCACCGTTGTTCTGTCCCGTGACATCGCTTCCCTGGGTATCTACCCTGCGGTTGATCCACTGGATTCAACATCCCGTCAGCTGGACCCACAAGTGGTTGGTGTAGAGCACTATGAAACAGCCCGCGCTGTTCAAGGTACTTTGCAGCGCTACAAAGAATTGCGTGACATTATCGCGATTCTGGGTATGGATGAATTGGCTCCTGAAGACAAATTGCTGGTCGCACGTGCACGTAAGATGCAGCGTTTCTTGTCTCAGCCTTTCCACGTTGCTGAAGTATTTACCGGTTCACCAGGTAAATACGTTTCCTTGAAAGAAACGATCCGTGGTTTCAAAATGATCGCTTCCGGCGAACTCGATCACCTGCCAGAACAAGCGTTCTACATGGTAGGTACTATCGATGAAGCAATCGAAAAAGCGAAAAAACTGGCTGCTGCTTAATTAATCAAGCGCACTGGCGGTGCAGTTGAATCATTGACTGCACCATAGCTTTTTTGAGCGAATAATAAGGGTCCAACATGGCACACACTATTCACGTTGACGTGGTTTCCGCAGAAGAGTTGATCTTCTCCGGTGAAGCCGAATTCGTCGCGTTGCCGGGTGAGGCTGGTGAATTGGGTATCTATCCGAAACATACACCACTGATTACCCGCATCAAGCCGGGTGCGGTGCGCATCAAGGTTCCAGGCAAAGCGGAAGACGAATTCGTATTCGTTGCCGGTGGCCTACTTGAAGTGCAACCGAATGCAGTGACAGTTTTGGCCGATACCGCGATTCGCGGTCACGACCTGGACGAAGCCAAAGCCAATGAAGCCAAGAAACTGGCAGAACAAGCTTTGGTTAATCGTGATTCCAAAATTGACTATGCGCAAGCACAGGCAGAATTGGCTTCAGCGATCGCCCAATTGGCAGCGATACAAAAATTGCGTCAAAAGCGTTAATACGTTAGTGGTTCATTCCGCTGCGTAGTAAGCAAGCATAAAAGCAAAAGGCAGCCTTGGCTGCCTTTTGCTTTTGGTGTTCGGCTTCACCATAAGTAGCTGAGCTGACGCTATGTCCATCAAGCTAACAGCTGTGAGATGGAAGGCAATATGAGACCGAGATGATACTTGTTCATCCAATTCTTCTATATAGTGCCAGGCCTTCAGAGTTTGAAATTCAAGCGCATACTCAAACGGGTATGTGATTTGTTCAGGCTCTGCTGTCGTACGACACCATAGCCACTAGAATATTCAGTCACGCTAGTCCTGCTGTCTGCCAGGATATTTTCCAAATTAATCGTCAGGCTGGTATCAGGGCTGAATTTCCATACAGCTCCTGCATTCAGACTAAATTGCCGGGGTGAGAAAGAGCGCTGCTGTGCATTGATGCGCACCCAGTTTCCGGGCATCCAGTTGGCATCGATATCCAGTTTTAAAGGCCAGATTCTGGCAGTATAACTCGCGCCGAGTTTGGCATTCCACGGCGTCTGGTTGTCCGTCAGCATGCCCAGCCCTGAGTGTATATTTACCCTGGAGCGTGCCAGACCAAAGCCTGCGCGCAAACTGGCGTCCGGTGCTTGTACATTCAGATCGCGCAAAGCTAGTTGCAATTCCATGTCTATGCCCTGCACACTGGCATCGCCAAAATTTACTGGACGATATACATAACGCGCCTGATTTGACCAGGCCACATTCTCCAGGCGTATTTCCGAGCCGCGCTTTTTATCGATATCCCTGGTGTATAAACCTAGGGACAAGAGACTATTCGCAGACAGATCATATTCGTAAGTGACATTCAGACCCTGGGAACGCTCAGGCTGCAAATCCAGATTTCCAGAACTGTCTGCTGTTTCTATGCCATTTGCAATGCATACGCCATTCGCCAGGCATGGAGCCAGCGTATTAATTACCGGGCGCTGCATCAAATCACCTGAGCGCGGTGCATTAAACGAGCGCGCCAGGCTAAAGCGCACTCTTTGCGTACCTTCAGTGTTCAGCTTCTTTAGCACATGCATGGATGGCGACAGCACGCGATAAAGTGCATGGGGCTGATAATGTCGCTCTTGCAGATCCAGTGTAGTCTGCTCTCCGGATATACCAAGATTCAAGGACAGGCTATCGCCAAGGCGCCAGTCATCTTGCCAGAACCAGCGGAGCTTAGTTTCTACGAGACTATAGGGCGCATTGAATTCATCAAGAGCCATGTCAGGATTGCCGTTGAGCCAGTGTTTTTCATCCACGCTGTCACTACTACGCGTCAAATGCATGCCAGTCTTGATTTCATGTGCATCTGCCAGTACGGTTTTATAGTCCAGCTTGAATGTAACTGAATTACTTGAGTTATCAGCAGAAGTGCGACGCAGGCTGTTTCCCAGGCTGCTGCGGTATTCATTCCAGATGGTTTCCATACGACCGCGGACACGGTAGATACGCGTTGATAGCATTAGCTGGCTTTGTTCATCAAGGCGAATAGTCCAGCTTAGCGGCAGACTAAGTTGTTCCGTATTCCCGTAAAAATGCTCATTCATCTCCAGGCTGCTGCCATCATCCCATTGACGGATATTACTATTTGCCCAAACGCTGGTGCTGGTATTAATGACTGGCGAGAAGATAAGCTGGTGAGGCTGGTCGGGTCGCCAGATCATATTGCCTGATGCCGCCAGCGTCATAAAGCGGTTACTTGTACTAGCCTGCCCCAGCAATTGCTGGGCTATGCCACTCCCCGATGGACTGGTAGTCTGGTTCAGGCTGCTATTGTTCTCCATGGTTTTGTAAGATGAAGACAGTTGCATATTCATGCTCAGCACGTCTTCTTCTTTTCCGTGGCTCAAAGACGAAGAAAGATTGATACCAGGTTGACCGGCACTGGTGTTGTACGCGACCCTGACGTCCGTCTTTTTTTGTTCAGCTATGATTTTGCGGGTGATGATATTGATGGTGCCAGCAATGCCATACGGGCCAAATTCAGCGACTGTGGTTTTGATGATTTCAATTTTCTCAACCAGCTGCAAATCCATGTCTGCGAGATTCTGATTTTTGGCAGGGGGCAAACCATCGATCAGAAACTGTGTATAAGTCGGGCTGCCAAGCGCACCCAAAGTGCTGGGCAGGCCCGGCTCGCGTGCAAGCAAATCCGCGACCTTCTCGACGCCACTTTCTTCTATGCGCTTGCGGCCAATTGTAATCTTGCCTGCCGTAGAGTCACGCCTGGCATTCATCTCATTTTGCCCACCAGTCACGATGACTTGTTGCGGTATAGTTTGATCCAGCTGAGCTTCGCCAGCCATGGACGCAGCCATAGTAACGGCCATAGTGCCAGGCGCGAGCAGCAGCAGAGTCAGGCCACAGATAGCAGATGGCGTCGTCAACACTGTATGCTCATGTTGCTGCGGTTCTTACTTGAAAATGAGATTGAACTGCCTGACATGATTAAAACTGTTGTAAATTAGCAAAACACGACATTAGCAATTACTCAATATGAGTGTCAATAATGGTCAATAATAAATACACGCATAGTCTCAGAAATGAAAGCAGGATTGCATGAGCACAAATCAAACTGACTTGATCACCAGCATATTAAGCAAGAGCAAAACCATTGCCGTCGTCGGCCTGTCCTCAAAAACCTCACGTCCCAGTTACGGAGTGTCCGCCTATATGCAGGCGCATGGCTATCGCATTATCCCGGTCAATCCGCGTGAGGCAGGAAACATCATACTGGGCGAGCATTGCTATCCTGATCTGATTACTGCTGCGGCAGAACACCGTATCGATATCGTCGATTGCTTTCGCAATGCGGCTGATATTCCGCCCATCGTCAAAGAAGCGATACAAATAGCTGTGCCTTATCTATGGATGCAATCAGGCATCGTAAATACAGAAGCTGCCGCCATCGCAGAAGCAGCAGGCATCAGAGTAGTGATGGACAGGTGCATCAAGATAGAACATCTTTACCGTGCATGAGTTTACTTTGCTGAGCGCAATTGCTGTATGTAGGCAAGTTCGTTTTGCGCCAGTTTATTCTCAGGTTCGATCTGCAAGGATTCCTGAAAAGCTTTTTCTGCCTCATCGAGCTGCTTAAGCTCTATCAAAGAAAATCCTATGCCGCGCAGGGACATCGCCAGGTAAGGGCGTTGTGAGGAATATTGTTTGCTCAATTCATGCGCATGACGATAGGTTTGCAAGGCTTCTGTGGGTTTGGCCAGCTGGTTCAAGACATAGCCAATTTCTACCGAAGTGCCGGCAGAAACCGGGGCCAGATATTCCAATTTCCTGAGCATGGACAAGGCCTGTTGCAAATCCCTTCTTTCAACCGCAACAAAGGCCTGGACTTGCAGGCAGTTTTTATAACCCCATTCTATCCATTCAAAATTCAGCTTGCTGGATTTGCTGAATTCCTCAAATTCTTGAGTCGTCTGGAAAGAGAATTGCTTTTTGCTGTTGTCAAAGATGGATTCATAAGACCGGCAATTTTCTTTTGCTTTTCTGTCCGCTTCTTCAAATTTGCGCTCCTTGATCAGCACATTCAATGCTTTCGATGCAGCGGAGAATTCCACCCCCTTGGCACTGTCAGCGACTAAATTGGTATGGGTAGTAATCGTAATAATCTTGTCGTCAGCCGTAGCACAAGCAGGCAAGGCCGCCACCAGGGCAAAAGCAGCTATCCATTTGCGGACACTCATTATTCGATGTGGAGTAAAAAAATCAGTCATGTTCAGGGTAAGGTGATTATTCATAAAAAGCCCGGTGTTACTCCACGTAGATCAATTTTATCGACTTGAGCAGTTTGCAAATGATCGCCGCCATCAATACATAGAAATACCTTACCAGCAGGCTGTATAAGCCGCCTATCATAAACAGATAGAACAGGTCAGCGATATAGATGCGCCTCTCGTTAATCATCATAATGGCCGCAGCACTAACACCAAATGCCAGCGCCATGACGAACGGCGCAAAATGGCAGTAGAAAACAAACTTGTTTTCATTCAGGCGAAAAAAAGCAATGCTGAACACCAGCAGCGTCAGTAAAT